>CBDTXL010000274.1:0-6256 GCA_965364435.1 uncultured bacterium | reverse complement strand
GCTTTCAACAAAAAGGAGAGGTAGTTTAACTACCTCTCCTTTCATCTCCCTTTCAGGATGTTCTAGCTAGAAGCCTGTTAGTATCGGCTACGTCCACCAGTATTGGGCTTGTGAATGATGAAGCTTAGCACTTGGCACTGCTTAACGTTATCAAAACCAACCACTCGGATATAACTATCGCGATAGTCAGTACGACAAGCATCCACTTCAAACATCACTTCTTGAGTAGTGCGTGCTTTAAACAAGGGCAGCTTCCACAGAGTCCAGTAGTGATGTTCTGGTTCTGACGAGTCGCTGAATTCCACGGCTGGGATATAACCTTGGTCCAAAATGTACTGGACTTGTTTGACAATCTGCGAATCGGTCAGTGGTGGCAAATAGGAAAGGGTTTCGTAACGACGCTCTTTGGGTAAAGTTTGCATAGGTTATGCTCGTGGATTGAAGTATGGGTAGGCAAGAGGTAGTAATAGTGCATCACTGCATCGGTTAACCCAACTAGGTTTCCGAGTCAGTTTGCTGTTCGGGATTGGCTGGTGGTTCAGAGACTGTGAGTTGCGTAATTCGTTCCAGATGCTGACGTCGATATTCCATGTTCGACTGCTGGATGCCGCTGCGAGTCATTTCTGGCAAAAAGTCTACCACTTCCTCTGCTAGATGCTGCCGCACGGTCATGATCCGAAAAGCTATCTCTTGTCTCTCTCCCAGTAGTGCCTGGATGTAAGCTTCTCCATCTTGGATACTGTTCCTGGAAGAAAAAGCATGCAACCACAGCGCCTGAGGCGGATCGGTTTCGCCTAATTGCTCTAGGACAATCCGCAGTGCTTGATAGGTCAGATAGCTGATCAGCGTCTTAGCCGTGTTTTTCGCAACTCGTTTTAGATCCATCTACTGACCTAGCCACAACCAGTTATTAGTTCTTAGTTTTCAGTTATTAGTTGTTAGAAAGAAAAGAAAGCTCCTTTCCAACAACTAACAACCAACAACCAACAACTGAATCAGACGGTATCCATCGCCTCGAACTCGAACTTGATTTCCTTCCAAAGTTCGCAGGCGACAGCCAAATCAGGACTCCACTTGCAGGCTTCACGAATCACATCGCCACCTTCGCGGAACAGGTTGCGACCTTCGTTACGAGCTTGGATACAAGCTTCTAAGGCAACGCGGTTAGCTGTAGCGCCAGGAGCATTACCCCAAGGGTGACCGAGGGTACCGCCACCGAATTGCAGGCAGGAATCATCGCCAAAGATTTCCACCAAGGCAGGCATGTGCCAAACGTGGATACCACCGGAAGCCACCGGCATCACTCCCGGCATGGAAGCCCAGTCTTGAGTGAAGTAAATCCCGCGTTCGCGGTCTTGTTCGATGTGGTCTTCGCGCATCAGGTCTACAAAACCCATCGTGATGCCTTTTTCACCTTCGAGCTTACCAACCACGGTACCGGAGTGGAGGTGGTCACCACCAGACATCCGCAGACACTTGGCAAGTACGCGGAAGTGGATCCCGTGATTCTTCTGACGGTCGATCACGGCGTGCATAGCGCGGTGGATGTGCAACAAGATACCGTTGCGGCGGCACCACTTAGCTAGGGTGGTGTTAGCCGTGAAGCCACCCGTTAGGTAGTCGTGCATGATGATAGGCGTCTTGATTTCCTTGGCGAACTCAGCACGCTCCAGCATTTCTTCGCAGGTAGGGGCGGTGACGTTGAGGTAGTGACCTTTGATTTCACCTGTTTCAGCCTGGGCTTTCTCGATGGCTTCTTGCACAAACAGGAAGCGATCGCGCCAGCGCATGAAAGGCTGGGAGTTGATGTTTTCGTCGTCTTTGGTGAAGTCCAGACCGCCACGCAGGCACTCATAAACCGCACGACCGTAGTTCTTCGCAGACAGACCCAGCTTAGGCTTAATCGTACAACCCAGCAGAGGACGCCCGTACTTGTTCAGCTTGTCGCGCTCAACGGTAATTCCGTGGGGAGGTCCTTGGAATGTCTTGAGGTAAGCGACAGGAATCCGCAGGTCTTCTAAACGCAGCGCACGCAGCGCTTTGAACCCGAACACGTTACCCACCAAAGAGGTAAGCAAGTTGGTGACTGAACCTTCTTCAAACAAATCCAGAGGATAGGCGATGAACGCAATAAACTGGTTGTCTTCCCCAGGTACTGGCTCAATGTCGTAGCAACGACCTTTATAGCGATCGAGGTCAGTCAGCAAGTCCGTCCACACTGTTGTCCAGGTTCCCGTGGAAGACTCAGCCGCAACAGCAGCACCCGCTTCTTCTGGAGGCACTCCAGGCTGCGGCGTCACACGAAAAGCCGCCAGGATATCTGTGTCTTTAGGGGTGTAGTCCGGAGTGTAATAAGTTAATTTATAATCTTTTACACCGGCATCGTACCCAGCTTTCGACTGAGTGCTGGTTTTAGAGTAAGACATGTTTTCCTTCCTTAGTTCCCTACTGAATGTTGCAACAGGTGAAGTTGATTTTCAAGGGTTGTAGATTCTGCCCTGATAGTAGGACGCAAAATCCTTTGAAAAGGCTTGTAAAAATAGCCTCTTCTTGGATGCAACACCACACCCAAAATTCCCATTTTGTGGCTCCTGCCTGG
Organism: uncultured bacterium; assembly: GCA_965364435.1. GTDB lineage: Bacteria > Cyanobacteriota > Cyanobacteriia > Cyanobacteriales > Coleofasciculaceae > CBDTXL01. The sequence continues at coordinate 3,657 of CBDTXL010000274.1, read as the reverse complement.
GAGTACCTAACCACTGCTATTTCACCACAAAATCGACTAAAAACAGACAATTTTTCCAGCAAACAAGGCGGTCTAGGTAATAGATAATTTCTTAATTGTTTTGTAACTATAGCAGGATATTGAATAAGTTGATCTTCAAGTCTTCTTTACAGATGTATAAACTTTTTTTATAAAAAATAAGAAAAAAAAATTTTTATTACGTTTTGTTTAAAAAACGAAAAGCTGTACTTTTTGAAGCTAAAGACGAATAGAAATAGAAGAGGAAAAATCCAACGATTAGCCCAAGGAAATGGCAGGCGCGATCAGCGCTTCGCTATCTAAACGTGGAGGTCTGAGCGAGCTATAATACGAACTCCTTTCAACGCAAGGCTTTACACTGAGGCATACTTGAATGTAACTTGCCCAAAGTTGACGCTGACTACACCTCACAGACCTCTCCGCCGTGTGGAACTCATACAGGCAAGAAAGATTTGTCGGTGAGGCCTACTTGTTCTGTAGGAACACAAGGAGAATCATGATGGGGTCTTTGAGTGCCCGTATCAGTCTTTTCATTAGTGCCACGCTGCTGTGGTTGAACTTGCCAGTGTCAAGAGCAACGCAGGAGACGCTGGCGCAGACTGATAGGGGCCAGGTTTTGGCACAAACTTACATCGACCCAGGAGTATCAACGCCCATCTACCAGGGTGACCCGCCGCCGCCATTAAACCAACCATTGCCTCCTGAGCGCCTACGGCAAGACACCCAACCCCTGCCAGCGGATTTTCGTGTGGCAGCCTTGCAACCCGACTTTACTGGCGACCTCTGGATTGGTTCGTGGCTGGGGTTAGCCAGAATCAACCCCAATACCGGACGCCTGTTGGCTCGTATTGGTCTCCCTAATTACACGATCGGCGCTTTGGCGCAAGACAGGGTCGGACGGATCTGGGTGGGAACCTACGAAGGACTGCTGCGTGTAGACCCCCGCAGCAACGAAGTTACCGCACAGAATTTTACTTTGCCCTCTAACCGGGTGTTATCTCTGTTGATCGATCGCCGGGGCTATCTCTGGGTAGGGAGCGATCGCGGTCTTTCCCTGATCAGCCCCGACCAGGGATTATTGATGACGACGGTGCAAAAACTACCCGGTGTCAGCGCTAACGCCCTCACCCTCGATAAGGAAGGTCAGCTGTGGGTAGGAACGCTGGAAGGGCTAGTGCGAGTCGATACCGCCAGTGCCCTGATCAACGGTCGCATCGGCAGTGTACCCGGAACCACAGTACAAACCCTTACTCTTGCACCCGATGGAATGCTCTGGGCTGGAACCCCTAACAGTTTACTTGTCATTGACCCTGAAACTCGTCAAGTGATGCGCTCTGTGACACCCCTTCGAGGTCGCAATGTTACCTCTGTGCGATTTGCTCAAGATGGTAGTGTTTGGGTTGGCACGGATAACGGCTTGTTAAAACTAAAACCTGAGAACGGAGCAGTTCTAGGTCAGATCCCAGACCTTCCCTCTAGCAGTATTCTTTCCCTATCACCTGACACCGGCAAGAAGTTGTGGGTGGGCACTAAAGAAGGACTAGCCTGGGTAAGTCTAACGACGGGTCAGGTACGACCGCATTTTGCTTTTGTTCGTAATGGTCCCTCAACTTTTTAACATGCCCATTACAACTCAGCAATTGATCCAATTCAAACAACAGGGGCGTCCGATTGTGGCGCTGACGGCTTGGGATTATGCGATCGCCCAGCTATTAGATGCAGCTGGGGTGGATATCATCCTCGTGGGAGATTCCTTAGCGATGGTGACGCTGGGCTATCAGACAACGTTGCCAGTGACGCTGAAGGAAATGCTGCATCATGCCAAAGCGGTGCGTCGGGGGGTGAAACGGGCATTACTCATGGTTGATTTGCCGTTTTTGAGTTATCAGGAAAGTCCACAACAAGCTATCCACTCAGCGGGTCGAGTGTTGAAGGAAAGTGGAGCTCAGGCGGTGAAGTTGGAGGGGGGATATCCGGCAATGGTAGAAACCGTGAAGCGTCTAGCATTCGCGGGGATTCCCGTAATGGGTCATATTGGTTTGACGCCGCAATCGGTACATCAGCTAGGCTACCGACGGCAGGGGAAGACCCCAGACGCCGGTGAGCGAATTTTATCAGAAGCGATCGCACTTGAAGAAGCTGGTGCATTTGCTGTGTTGTTGGAACATATCCCGGCTGAATTAGCGTTACGGATTACGAAAAAACTTAGCATTCCCACGATTGGAATTGGTGCGGGGCCACACTGCGACGGGCAGGTGCTAGTCACCTCTGATTTGCTGGGGCTTTCAGAGCGGCAGCCACCGTTTGCGAAGTCTTATGCAAATTTGCGGCAGGTCATTACACAGGCAGTACAGGAATTCAGTAGTGAGGTACGGGAGCGAGAATTCCCGGAGGCTGAACAAGAATAATTTCCTTACCCCTTTTAGACGACCTAATACTAAGGACTAAGTTTGACAAGAGGTTCTTGAGCAATTTCGCTCAATCCCGCTGCTCTCAACAGGTTTGCCCACTGAGCTGCTAGCACTGAATCATTAGGACTCAAGCGGCGTCGCTTTGCCAGCGTTGTCAGGGTTTCGTGCCACAGCTGATGCTTTTGATATAAAGCCACTTGCTCACCCGGCGAAGCCTTGTCCAACTCACCAACGAGGACTGAACTCGGTTCGACTCGTTGAACCCAGCCATCGACATAAACATCCCCTGCCCGGTCTTCGGGATCGCAAACCACCGAAAAGTACCAATGATAGTTCTTGCCAATCGCTAGGGGTGGCAAAGTTTTGTTGGTAGGTAGACTCAAGCTGAAAATCCCCGGCTTGCCCGTAATTGTGAACATTGTTTCGTAAAGCTTATTGCCGTTTTCTTCATCGAGGAGAACAAACTCTACTGCGGTTGCAGCCGTTTCAGGCACATAGAAAAAGAACGTCGGATAGGCAGCCACAGTCAACCCAAGGTTGGTTGCTGGGAGCAATGCCGTCAGAGGTTTCTTACCAGGGAAGCAGGGTCCCCGTGGACTAGCCGGTTGTCTCCTACCTGGTAGCCCTGGGTTCGGTGGAGTAGAGGGCTTCGCCTGTAAATCACGGGGCGCATTGCGTGCAAGCGCTGGTGTTCTTCCTGGTAGCCCCAGGACTTCTGAAGTAGACTGTTGTGCAAGTGTCAGCCCAGGGAAGCCACACAGAAACAGAGTCAGAAGCGATGTTAGGGAGGTGGTTTGAATTGGGAGCATCTCAGTTTTGCCAATATCTCTGGCGCAAGAATCTGGACAGCAGCAACTTCAGCGGGTAGATTAGTGTATCCCTGCAAAGGCGAGAAGCACCCGTCAACTTACATACAAAAGGCTCAGATTCCGGCTTATTGACGTGAAGTTGCTTTGCAATTATCGGTTAGAATTATGAAGATTCGATGCTAAAAGCTGGCGTTTACTGTAAAACTGTGGTGAAGATCTGGTAGGTAGTCACGAGTAAACAATCTGCCGAACTACTTATAACGCTATGAGTCACCAGAAACCTCTGTATTTAATTTTTCTTTATAAAAACTTCTGAGAGTTTTTTAAGGCTTGGTCTGAGACATTCCAAGTTACAAGTTAGACCTCCATGCACTTCGCACACACCGAAGACTGAAAATCTCTTTCCCCGACGCCCTAAC
>CBDTXL010000273.1:0-6270 GCA_965364435.1 uncultured bacterium | reverse complement strand
AACGGGATTACGTTGTTTGACGGGATTACTACCCTTTGAGGGCATTATTAGGTCCCGGGAGCCAAAAAAAGCCGGGACCTGAAAATAGCCTCAAACAGTGATTAGACCGTCAAAGCATTGGAAACTCGTTAGCCTAAAATGCTGAGAGAAAAGAGGCTAACGGGATTACGTTGTTTGACGGGATTACTACCCTTTGAGGGCATTATTAGGTCCTGGCTCTAGGACCCATAGTAGAAGGGTTCAAAAGTCTGGTGTTATCTACAGTGTCATTCCCTGCTTAGCCTTTTATAATAGAGATATAGAGACAAACGTTCCGATTGGAACAATCGAAAGAGGAAACTACCTTGGTAAAAAATAATTTAGTTAAGACCAAAGTTGATGACGTATTAAACCAAAAAATCTTAGATTACATTGCAGAAAATAATACAAAAACTGTAACCTTAGCCGTAGAAATGATATTGGAAGAATACTTTGAGCTAGTAGAGGCTAAATCTCAGGCTAAACCTGTCGAAGACCTTCTCTCAGAAAAAGCTAAAGCAGTGCTAGATAAATTTTACAATGGCCTGTCACCTATCGAAGCAATAGAACGGATTTTAGAAAACTATTCTGATTCGGCTCAACAAGATAATGTAGATCTAAGCAAACTAAAACCTGAGGCTTACAGAACCTTCACAGAACACCAACGGTCATCAGGAGCAACAAAAGTCCAATTACTGGAACGACTCATAGCTAACTACGAGATACCGACCTATCCTACCGAGGTAATGGTGGATTATACCCCGCCAGTAGAACGGATCAAACAATTAGACCCATTAGGTCCTAATGCATTTGGAGTTAGACCTATTGTGGTTAAAGTCACAGCTGAACCTTGCGAAGGAACTGAGATTTATGACCCTACAGCCCCAGAATATACCGAAGAAGAGATGCTGCAATTGTTAAAAGATAGATTCGGTTAACAAACGTTCCGTTTGCTAATGAGGTTAAAACCCTATAGCCGATTGGAACAAGGGTAGTCCCACTTATGTCTGCAACATTTAACTTACAAAGTTTTAAAAACGGTGAAGAAACTATTTTTAGCTTGGAGCAAGTTTCCGATTGGAAGTTTAGAGTACGATGGCCAAGAATATTCTTTCTATTACATCAACGGAGTAAAAAAAGCTCAAAAAGAATGCAACTTCCAACTACTGCACTCTTTCCCCGATTTAAACCGAATTTATAGATCTCCAACCCTATTTCCACTATTTTCTAATCGGTTAATGAAACCGTCACGCCCAGACTATAAAAGCTATATACAGTGGCTTAATATTTTCCAACCAGAAGATGAAGAGCCTATGGTAATTTTAGCCCGAAGCGGTGGACATAAAGCGACCGATACGCTAGAAGTTTTTCCTTGCCCCGAACCAATTAATGGTCTCTATCAATTCTATTTCTTTGTTGGTAGCTCTGGCCCATATTGCCCTAGTTATTTATTAGAAGATATTTCTGAGCTTGTAGAGGTAACAGTTCAAATTATAAAAATAAATCCACCACCGGCCCCGTCTAGATATCGTTTATTGTGTAAGATGACAGCTCCATGGAAAGAAGGATTTAAACCCTTTAAAGGTGCGGATTACCGATTGTACCAATCGCACGAGGTATAACCTATGACTACTTACACCCTACAAAGTTTTATCGAAGGCGAATCATACCACTGGCCTAATGGTTTAACCGTAGGATTGAGCCTGACCGATGGTTCAAGGCTACTATTTGACTTCTACTATAACGGTCAGTCAATCGGCGAGGTAGAAGTACCAATACCAGATGAACCCTGGTTTGTGGAGATCTATGGTCTCGAGAGAATGAGAAACCAGATAGTACTGCGCATTGATGACAGCGATAACTTATTTATCCCTCTGCCAGATTGCCCAGGTCCTTTTACTTGGCAGTTTATAGACCTACCATAGTAGGGTTAAAATCCTAACGTTTGTCCCAAACGCCCTAAGGCTAAACGGAACGTTTAAAACTCTGGTGTTATCTACAGTGTCATTCCTCGATCAGCCCCTTATAATAAAGATATAGAGCAAGAGAGGGCAACAGCCCAATACACACACAACCCGAGGTATAACCTACTATGTCAAAGATTACCATATTACCCAGATCATTACCCGCTTTTGTTTCATACTACCATGAGCACTATCGTTACATAATTGAGGTAGAAATCTCTGGTCCTGACACCATTAAAGTGGAGTTTAACGGTAAAGTTAAAAGCTATACCATCAACGTTGAGTTACCTATTCAGTTAATTATCGAAGGTTTAGAGTTAATCGAAGTTATTACCCTTGACAAACCTGAGTTAATGGAACCTGAGCTAATGGTAGATGATGAATGGTAAGGTAAAAAGTCTGGGGTTAAAATCTCAGCTTGTCATCAGGGTTATCACTAGATCTAAGTAAAACCCTAACGTTTGTCCCAAACGCCCTAAGGCTAAACGGAACGTTTAAAACTCTGGTGTTATCTACAGTGTGATTTCCCAATCAGCCCCTTATAATAAAGATATAGAGCAAAAGAGAAGAGCAACAGCCCTCTCAACCGATTGTTCCAATCGCCCTGAGGTTGAACGGAACGTTCACAAACCACAATACGAGGTATAACCTTATGAAACCATCAGAATATCAAGAAGCTATTTATAACTGGACCAAAACTGCAAAAGCAGGTTCTGCAGCAATAGTTAAAGCAGTACCTGGCTCAGGTAAGACTACAACCATAGTTAAAGCCACTGAATACCTCGATCCTAAGCTTAACGCTTTGTTCTGTGCATTCAACAAGACCATAGCCACAGAGCTTAGCACCAGAGTTAAAGTACCTTGCAAAACCTTACACGCTATTGGCTTTGGCCTTTGTGGTAAGGGCACTAAGGTCAGATTGATCGTTGAAGATTCTAAGTATCGCTCATTGTTCTTAAACCATCTCGAAGATACTAATCCTCTGCTCAATGACATCATTAAGTTTTTCGAAATGAGTCAAGTTACTCTGACCAATCTAGAAAATAAAACCGAAGTCTTAGCACTCTTCGACAACTTTGGCTTTACTGATGATGACATCCTCCGGTTTTTACCCGAGATGAAAACCGTTCTAGCAGAAGGTATCGAGTTATACCGTTCACGTGGTATCATATCATTCAACGATATGATCTGGTTGCCTGTAGTCTTAGGGTTGAAGTCAAAAGCGCTAGACATCATTCTAATCGATGAGGCTCAAGATCTGAACAAAGCACAAGCTACTCTGGTTTTAAGTCTACTTGACCCTAAACGGTCACGTGCCATCTTTGTAGGTGATGTCAATCAAGCTATCTACGGATTCGCTGGTGCAACTCCTGACAGCATTGACCAGATCGATTCAATCCTCGGGGATAAGGGCTTTACGGTAACTCAATTCCCGCTGTCGATCTGCTACCGATGCCCTTCAACTCACATAGCCTTAGCCAATGCAGTCGAAGTCGGATCACCAGCAGTGACCTTAGCTCCTAATCCGCTCCATCCTTCAGGCTCAGCTCTTGGGATTGAAGCCCGTAGCAATGCTCCTGTTGGGGTTGTGAATCAATTCCGCCTTGAGTCTGAACTTGAGAAGTTTATCGCTCAGGTTAGACCTACCGATTTAGTGATCAGCCGCGTCACAGCTCCATTAATTAGTCTAGCACTGAAGCTCATCGCTGCTCGTAAACCTGCTAAGGTATTAGGCCGTGACATCGGTTCTAATCTGGTCAGCTTAATCAAAAAAGCTAAACGCCGTAACGGTAATTTCCGTGACCTGCTCTCAACCCTGAACTATATCCTCGAGCTGTGTCCTCCTCATCGCTCGGTCTCACTTAAAGACCAGATTGATGCTATCACTGTTTGCTACACTGAATGGTCTCCAGTGACCTGGAATGACCTAATCACTGAGATCGGACGCTTATTCGCTGACACCGAACAAACCGGAGTTATAACCCTGACATCAATCCACCGAGCAAAAGGTCTAGAGTCAGATACAGTATGGCTTCTAACCGATCGATTAACTCTCTCATGGCCCGGGCAATTACCTTGGCAATACCAACAGGAGCTCAACCTGAAGTATGTTGCTCTGACTCGCTCAAAATCAATTCTAAACTTTGTAGCTGCGTAAACGTACCGTACGCCCTGGGGGATAAACCCCTCAGGATAACCGAGGTAGAACCTATGCATAATAAAGACTTATTTAAATCTCTACCAGTAGAATCTTCACCCAAACCTTTTGATCTATTGGTTTCTATTAGTCGTCAGGATAAAATCTTCTATCTGGCTCAATCTCAACCTGATGGTGGGTTCTTACACCTAGATCTTAAAAAAGCGGGGGTGAAAATTCATTTCAATCGATTGTTCGAATCGCCCGAGTTTAACCCTGACAGCACACTTATCTTTTATGGTCCTGGTGTCAATCTCGTAGCTCTTGGCATTCCACCTTGGCTTATTTCCCGTCCTTTTTTCTTTCATTCTGCTCTCCCTCTCGATGTAGTCACTACACTACAGCTGCATTACTTCACTAAGTGCCCTGTTTGTTCCGTTTGTCCCAAACGCCATGAGGTGGGTATTACCGATCTAAACGCTAATCAAATATGCCGCTTAGCTAAATTTATAAAAAACATACCAGCATCAACACCTATCAAAATAGTCCGCTCTGATACCCATATTGGTATCTCAACCTGGGTTTTAATCAATGGCTTTGTAGTCTACGATTTAACCGATTATGATGAATGGTAGTCGATTGTTCCAATCGCTTTAGAGTTAAAATCCTAAGGCTGAACTGAACGTTTGTGCTCTGTGGGTTAAAATCCTAGCTTGTCATCAGGGTTATCACTAGATTCAAATAAACCCTCCAATCTCAAAACTCTGGTGTTATCTACAGTGTCATTTCCCGATCAGCCCCTTATAATAAAGATATAGAGCAAGAGAGGGCAACAGCCCAATACACACACAACCCGAGGTATAACCTACTATGTCAAAGATTACCATATTACCCAGATCATTACCCGCTTTTGTTTCATACTACCATGAGCACTATCGTTACATAATTGAGGTAGAAATCTCTGGTCCTGACACCATTAAAGTGGAGTTTAACGGTAAAGTTAAAAGCTATACCATCAACGTTGAGTTACCTATTCAGTTAATTATCGAAGGTTTAGAGTTAATCGAAGTTATTACCCTTGACAAACCTGAGTTAATGGAACCTGAGCTAATGGTAGATGATGAATGGTAAGGTAAAAAGTCTGGGGTTAAAATCCCAGCTTGTCATCGAGGTTATCACTAGATCTAAGTAAAACCCTAACGTTTAAAACTCTGGTGTTATCTACAATGTTATTACCCGATTAGCCCTCTATAATTAAAGTATAAGGCAAAAGAGCCACCACGCACACACAACCCGAGGTATAACCTATGACTACTTTCACCAACGGTCAGTCAATCGGCGAGGTAGAAGTCCCAGTACCTGATCAGCCCTGGTTTATAGAGTGCTATCAAGGAGCAGGGTATCCTGTCTTAGTCCTGAGAATCCAGAAATACGATAATCTTTTTATCCCTCTACCTAACTTGATTGGTCCTTTCACCTATCAATTTCTAGATCTCCCCTAAACCCTAGGGTTTACACCAGGATTATTACCCTAATAATGCTCAGGGTTTTGCTCCTCAGATCGAAACGTTCAATCGGTCTGAGGTTCTTAACCTCGAACTAAACGGTTATCTATCCAACCTACAACGAGACCTACTATATGCAAACTTTTAGCCCTCTTTCTGACATCATCTCTGACTTAGGCTATTCTGCTGAGCTCTCTAAACCCGGTTTCTTACCCACCATCGGCCGCTTTATCAGCAAACTCCATCCTTCTGATTCGGTCTTTACCCCTAAGTTCATTAATGGCCAGTTACGCCAGGTCAAATCCTACCACGCCTATGACTCCCGCGTTCGTAACTCCATTGATCTATTCTTCCGCCTCAGCTCCGCTGAACGCTCTACCCTTCAGCCTTTAACCTCTTGCTCTAAACGCTCTGATATTCCTATTGTTACTCTCTGTACTGCAAGTGATATCGCTCGCAATCTCGGCTACAAAGTGGATTATGCCCCCGGCCGCTCCTATGGCCCTCAACTCGGTAAATTCCTCATCAGCAATGGGCTCAAACCCGAATCAACCTCTCTCCGCTCCATCAATGGAACCCTTCGCTCCACTAATCTCTATCATCCCCATGATACCCGTGTTATCAATGCGATCGATACCTTCTACGC
>CBDTXL010000272.1:0-6288 GCA_965364435.1 uncultured bacterium | reverse complement strand
AATGTTGTGACTCATAGAGGTAGAGCTTCCTAATCAATCCATCACACCTAGACCCCTTCCACAAGTGCGGGTTTTTTTATAGATTCTAGTCTAAAGTAGCGCTAAGCTCCTGGTGATAGGTGTACCAATTGAACCTTATCCCTGATTCTGGAAGCGATCGCTTCCCTAGCATCCCAAACTCCGCATCAACTCTTCAAAAATCAGCGGTGACACCCCTTACCCCCATACTCCGACCTAGGCTTGTAATACGTGTGAATTACAATTTTAACTATTATTCATCTATCTTAAGAAAGATGTTAACGAACTTAAACCCTCCCACTATAGAGGGTAATTAAGCTTTATCTAACCAAATAATTGCTCTTAAGTTATTTTCCGGATGTAGGGTGGGCACTGCTGACTGGAGCTTGAAAAGCTGATTATTGTGTTGGTGAGCAGTGCCCACCCTACGGTTATCGAGACAGGTGCAAGATGTAAGCTAACGGACTTGATCTCACTGCGCCTCTAACTTGTCATGAATCGCTCTCACCACATCGCTTTCCCGTTCAAGACAAAAGCCGAGTTTCTTACACAGGTGCTGCATCACATGATTGTCAGGTAGAATTTCAGCTGTGATCCGAGCTAGTTTCTCATCTCGACCCACTTGCAACAGACGCCGTAGTAACTCCGTGCCTAATCCCTGATTGTGGAAGCGATCGCTAACTAACATCCCAAACTCTGCTTCATCTGTACCTGGTAATTTGCTCAGGCGACCAACACCAAGAATCTCATGTTCGCCCGTCTTGGGGTTCTTATAGTCAGCTACCAGCGCCATCTCCCGGTTATAGTCAATGAAGCAGATGCGCGTTAGTCGCTCATGGGAAACCCTGGTTTGCAGCTTGATCAGGTGAAAGTAGCGAAAATAAACACTTTCTTCCGATAGGGTTTCGTGGAACTTGACAATTAGTGGTTCATCCTCCGGACGGATGGGGCGAATTGTCACCAGCGTCCCATCCGGCAATGTCCAAGGCGTTACGTACTGAGTTGGATAGGGGAGAATCGCTAGTCGCGGCAACTGCTCCTCGCTAACACTGCTGTCGTATAGCACCACACGACCATCCAACGCGATCAATCCTTCCGGAGAAGCCAGCAGTGGGTTGATATCAATCTCCTTAATCCAACGTTGCTCAACAACCAGCTGGCTGAACCGCACCAACAACTGCTCCAGTGCGGCTAGATCCACGCTTTTACGCCCCCGAACCCCTTTGAGAGCTTCGTAAATGCGGGTCTGTTCCATCATCCGCCGCGCTAATGTGGTGTTCAGGGGCGGCAGCGCCAAAGCTCGGTCTTTAAACACTTCCACCAACTGCCCACCCGTACCAAACAGCAGCACGGGGCCAAATTGAGCATCCAGACTGCTGCCGATGATAATTTCGTAGCCGTCGAGTTTGAGCATCGGCTGCACGGTGACGCCTAAGAAAGCTAAGGGGGTGATTTCTACACCTAGAGTATCTAGATTGTCTTGTTGTATTTCTTTCTCCCCTGCTTCCCTTACCTCGTACCTGCGTACTGACTCTTCAATCGTGCGATAGGCGTTCCTCACGGCGTCGGCATCAATCAAATTCAGCTGGACGCCACCGACATCAGTTTTGTGGGTGATTGTTTCGGAATAAAGCTTGAGGACAACTGGATAACCAATCTTATCGGCTAGAGCAACAGCCTCTTCTTCACTGGCAGCAATGTGGGTTTCCACAGTAGGAATGCCGTAGGACGCCAGCAACTGCTTGGATTCAAACTCAGTCAGCAGAGTGCGACCAGCATCTCGTACCGATTGAATAATCTTGTGGGCTAAAGCGCGATTAGGAGCGCCTTCAATGGTACAGGCGTATTGCAATCCGTCCCTCCCTTCAGACTCTGGACTTAGGACTTCTTCTGTCAGCACCGGCGTCTCGTATAAGCCACGCAGGTTGTAGCTATACTGCCACATGAGGTTAAACACATGGGCAGCTGTGTCGGGATAAGGGAATGTGTAGATATTAGCGCGGTTGAGAATCGCCTCACCTGCTGCCACATCTGCTCCACCCATCCAGCTAGCCAGGAGGGGCTTACCGCGTAGTTTATCCGCCATAAACTTCAGCTGCTCAGCGGTCTGAGTTGGGTCACTCATCGCTTGAGGGGTCAGAACCACCAGCAAACCATCACTATTCGGGTCAGCAGCGGCAATTTCCAACGCCTTGGCATAGCGCTCAGGCTGGGCATCCCCCAAAATATCAATTGGGTTGCTATGACTCCAATGGGGCGGCAGCAGTTGATTAAGGGATTCAACGGTTTGGGGTGACAATTGAGCCAGTTCACCCTTTTCGGTAATCAGGGCGTCCGTAGCTAGTACCCCAGGACCACCAGCGTTGGTGAGAATCGTCAGACGTTTTCCTTTTGGGCGCGGTTGCTTGGCGAGTACCTCAGCCATATTGAAAAGATCATCAATCGTATTCACCCGTAAGACACCGCTGCGGCGGAAGGCGGCATCCAGAACTTCATCGCTACCAGCTAAAGCCCCGGTGTGGGAGGCAGCTGCCTTGGCGGCGGCGTCTGTGCGACCGGCTTTGATCACGATGATGGGCTTGGTGAGGGCAACTTCTTTGGCAGCGGAGAGAAAGGAGCGGGCGTCGCCAATCGATTCCATATAGATGACGATGCTCGTGGTGGCGGCGTCGTTGCCGAGGTGATAAATCAAATCACCCCAGCTAACGTCCAGCATCGAACCGATGGAAATGAAGGCACTAAACCCGACATTCTCCCGGAAGCTCCAATCCAGAATTGCGGTGCAGAGTGCCCCACTCTGACTGATGAAGCCGACATTACCAGGACGCGCCATCGCGCTGGCAAAGGTGGCATTGAGACCAGTCAGCGGACTCATCACACCCAGGCAGTTGGGACCAATCAGTCGCATCTTGCCCCGACGGGCTTGTTCGAGGATATCGCGCTCCAATTCGATACCGGAGGGGCCAGTTTCTTTAAAACCCGCTGAAATGATGATTGCCCCTTTTACACCAGCATCGACACACTCACGAATCACGCTTGGTACAGTCGGCGCTGGCGTCACGACAACGGCGAGATCGACAGGTTCAGGCACAGCGGCAATATTGGCATAGGCTTTAATGCCCAATACACTAGCTCGCTTGGGATTAATGGGGAACACAGTTCCACCAAAGGGATTGCTGATGAGATTCCACAGTAGCGTTCGCCCAACGCTACCAGCCTTTTCGGTTGCACCAATCACGGCGACAGCCTTCGGGGCGAAGATGGCATCGAGGGGTTGACGCTCGTAGCGCATGATGTCATGGGCTGGGTCGGTGATGGGTGTGATTGACTTCTGCATCAAACGCTCCTCATTTATGACTTCAAACGCCAGCTTAGCTTATCAACAAAGTCTAGTTATTTATGATGATTTTATTCTCTTTAAATTTTAATTTAATTGTATCTTAAAACACATTCATTATCAATTAAAACAATCTAACAATTGTTTTAGTAAAACTTCTATTTTAGAAACAAGCTAGTTGTTTATCAACTAAGATTAATAAAAGTGGCTTTTGGTTACACAAACAAGAGTATAAGCTTTCAGTTTTCTAACCTAGTAATAGAAATCTTGATTCGGTTTCTTGCTAAAAGAGACGAGGAGATTAAGCGCCATGCTAGAGCAATGGAAAGGTTTTAGTTCCGGCAAATGGACCCCGGAAATTAATGTCCGTGATTTCATCCAAAAGAACTACACTCCTTATGAAGGAGATGAGTCCTTTCTGGCTAGCCCCACTGAACAAACCTATAAGCTCTGGCAACAAGTCACAGAGCTGATGAAGCAAGAGCGAGAAAAGGGCATTTTGGATACGGATACTAAGGTTGTCTCGACCATCACCTCACATGCCCCTGGTTACATCGACAAAGAAAGAGAGAAAATCGTTGGCTTGCAAACTGATAAACCCCTGAAGCGAGCGATCATGCCCTTGGGTGGTATTCGTGTGGTGAAAAGCTCCTTGCAAGCTTACGGCTACCAACTTGACCCCCAAACTGAAGAGATATTTACCAAGTACCGCAAAACTCATAACGACGGGGTCTTTGATGGTTATACCCGTGAGATGAGACTGGCGCGGCGTTCCGGAATTATCACGGGTTTACCGGATGCCTACGGTCGTGGTCGGATTATCGGCGACTATCGGAGAGTGGCCTTGTACGGCGTTGACCGCTTAATTGGTGATAAGAAAGAACAGCTGGAATCGCTGGAAGTTGAGGACATACAAGAGCCAGTTATTCAGCTGAGAGAGGAAATCTCTGAACAAATTCGAGCCCTGCGTGAACTCCAAGAAATGGCTGCCAGCTACGGCTTTGATATCAGCAAACCGGCAGCAAATGCTAAAGAGGCGGTCCAATGGACTTACTTTGGCTATCTTGGCGCAGTGAAAGAGCAGAATGGTGCGGCGATGTCCTTGGGACGAGTATCAACGTTCCTGGATATCTATTTTGAGCGTGACCTCCAAAAGGGTGACGTTACAGAGGCTCAATTGCAGGAAATCATCGACCATTTTGTGATGAAGCTACGGATGGTGCGCTTCCTGCGGACGCCGGATTACAATGAACTGTTCTCAGGTGATCCAACTTGGGTAACAGAAGCGATTGGCGGGATGGGCGAAGATGGTCGCACGCTGGTCACCAAGAACAGCTTCCGCTTCCTGCACACGCTGTATAACCTCGGTCCAGCACCAGAACCGAATTTGAGCATCCTTTGGTCTGAGCGCTTGCCAGTAAACTTCAAGCGGTTCTGCGCCAAAGTTTCGGCGGATACCAGTTCGACGCAGTATGAAAACGACGACCTGATGCGGCAATACTATGGTGATGACTATGGGATTGCTTGCTGCGTATCGGCGATGCGAATTGGCAAGCAGATGCAGTTTTTTGGGGCGCGTGCCAACTTGGCGAAAGCACTGCTGTATGCCATTAACGGCGGCAAGGATGAAAAATCGGGTGAGCAGATTGGTCCTGAGTTTGCGCCAGTAACATCTGAGTACCTGGATTACGACGAAGTGAAGGCTAAATTCGACCGCTTCGTCGATTGGCTCTCCAAGCTGTATGTCAACACCCTGAACGTCATCCACTACATGCACGATAAATACTGTTATGAACGCCTGGAAATGGCGCTGCATGACCGGGATATCTTGCGGACTATGGCTTGTGGGGTAGCTGGTTTGTCGGTGGTGGCGGATGCCTTCTCGGCGATGAAGTATGCCAAGGTTAAGGTGATCCGCAATGAGAGTGGTTTAGCTGTGGATTATGAAATCGAGGGCGATTATCCCAAGTATGGGAATAATGATGATCAGGTGGATGCGATCGCCTCTAACCTCGTCAAAGATTTCATGAACAAACTCCGCAAGCACAAAACCTACCGCAATGCGGTACCCACCCAGTCAGTTTTAACGATCACCTCCAACGTCGTGTATGGCAAAAAAACCGGCAACACACCGGATGGACGCAAGGCGGGGGAACCGTTTGCACCAGGCGCTAACCCGATGCATGGTCGGGATACCAAGGGTGCGATCGCGGCACTAGCTTCAGTCGCCAAACTCCCCTACGAACACGCCCAGGATGGGATTTCCTACACCTTCTCGATCGTACCGAAGGCACTGGGCAAGACTAATGAGGACAAGGTTAACAACCTAGCTGGGATGCTAGATGGTTATTTCCACGATGGTGGTCATCACGTTAACGTCAACGTTTTGGATCGCGAAACGCTGCTAGAAGCGATGGATCATCCTGAAAAATATCCGCAGCTAACTATCCGCGTATCCGGCTATGCCGTGAATTTCATCAAGTTAACCCGCGAACAGCAGTTGGATGTGATTAAGCGAACCTTCCACGATCGCATCTAGGGGCGAGGTTGCAGGTTGAAGGGCGAGAAGGTTGAAGGTTGAAGGTTAAGTAACCGATCTGATACTGAGTTGCTGCTCTTAGTAGAATTTAACGAACCACAGAGTCACAGAGGACGCTGAGGTAAGAGAAAGAGAGAGTTATACGTTTGAATGCAACTTGGTATGAACTTTCAACTTTCAACCGGCTTTCCCTACAACCCGATTACCCACCAAAGAGTTTGAGAATTACTGATGGCAACAAACACCCCTGTTCCCCACTCCCCACTCTCCACTCCCCACTCCCCAATCACAGGACGCATTCACTCCATAGAAAGCTGTGGCACAGTCGATGGTCCTGGTATCCGATTCGTCATCTTCACCCAAGGCTGTCCGCTACGCTGCCTTTACTGCCACA
>CBDTXL010000271.1:0-6322 GCA_965364435.1 uncultured bacterium | reverse complement strand
GTAAGTCAGCCTAATCCAGTGCTTCACCAGCACCGCCATCTGTAGACAAGGTGAAGCAGGAACGGGGGAACCACCGTTCGGGGCGTATCTCTAACTCTTAGGTGAGTAGAGAAGGGCATCTCTCAGCCCTAGCCCGTCAGCTAACCCCGTAGGCATTGAGAGGAGACTACTGAAGAATCAGCATTTTTAGCAATGTCTTGATCTCGTCAGTTTCTCCGGCTGGTACTGCTTAACGTAGTCGAGAGGTATGTAATGGAAAACTGGCAAGCTATCGTTGCGACGATAACCTTTGTGGGTGTAATCGTCTTAATCATGACTGAGTGGTTACACCTAACTATTGCAGCTTTTTTAGGGGCATTGCTTCTGGTTTTTACCAATGTCATGACGTTGACAGAAGCCATTCAATACATCAGTCGTAGTTATCAAACCTTAGCTTTATTTTTCGGAGTAATGGTACTGGTTCGAGCTTTTGAGCCAACCAAGGTTTTTGAATACTTAGCCACTCAGATTGTGTTATTAGCTAAGGGGAAAGGCAAGCGATTACTGCTAGGAATTGTCGGCATTACCACTCCGATTTGTGCCTTTTTACCTAACGCGACAACGGTGATGTTGTTAGCGCCCTTAATTCCGCCAATGGCGCAGGAAGTTGGGGTTGATTTTGTTCCCTTGCTGATTTTAATGGTGTTTGTGGCTAATAGTGCTGGGCTCCTGACGCTAGTCGGCGATCCTGCCACGTTTATTGTGGGTGATGCTGTCAATATCAGCTTTACAGATTACCTGTCTCGCTTGAGTTTGGGTGGTGTCTTGGCCGTGGTGAGTGTAATCGTCATGCTACCCTTTTTATTCCCCAAAACTTGGCGCAAACAATTGGATGATTTAGAGCATCTGCCACACCCAAAGATTAATCATCCCCGCATTTTGGCATTGGGGGCTTTAATTGTCGCGTTTGTGTTAATATTTTTTATCGTGGGAGAGAATCTGCCAACTCCTGTTTCCCCAGCTGCCGTTGCTTTATTAGGCTCGGCTTTAGCCTTACTTCTTTCTCATCATAGCAAGATTGATTCAGTCAACAAC
Organism: uncultured bacterium; assembly: GCA_965364435.1. GTDB lineage: Bacteria > Cyanobacteriota > Cyanobacteriia > Cyanobacteriales > Coleofasciculaceae > CBDTXL01. The sequence goes on along the minus strand of CBDTXL010000271.1, from coordinate 5,248 downwards.
ATCTTGCGGGATGTAGACTGGAGTACACTCCTATTTTTTATGTGTATCTTTGTGCTAATTGGAGGTCTGGAAAAAACAGCAGTTATTAAAGGCTTATCGGGAATCTTGGCAGCAATCTTAGGCAGAAATATCGCCTTGGGTTCACTGGTTTTGTTATTTTTTGTGGGACTACTATCCAGCGTTATTCCCAATATTCCGCTGGTGGTGGCAATGGTACCTTTGCTGAAACAGTACGTGGTCAATATTGGGTTGGCAGGCGTAGAAGTTCTAGATCCTAACTTTCAGGGTCAGTTTCCAGCCGAGGTGTTACCCCTGTTTTATGCCATGATGTTTGGTGCAACTTTGGGAGGAAATGGCACCCTGGTAGGAGCTTCTTCCAACATCGTAGCGGCTGGAATTTCTGAGTTACACGGACGCCGAATATCGTTTAAAACCTTTCTCAAATACGGTATACCCGTGATGCTGTGCCAGCTATTCGTTGCTGCTTTGTATGTAACAATTCGCTTTCTACTGTAGCAAGGGCGACAAAACAGCAGAAATAAAGGCGTTTAGCAGCTATAGAGGAAATTAATCGCGATTGTTGAGGTCTTTTGCAGCGCGGAGTTTCAGATCAATCTGTAGTGCAACGTATTCCTAAGGAAATATTGATAAACCTGAGAGAGGATGCTATGTTGCATAACAACAACAGAAGTAAGTCAGCCTAATCCAGTTTGTCACCCCAGGTGAAGCTGGAGCGGAGGAACCAATTTTTGGGGCGTATCTCTGCCTCAGTCTTTCTCTAATCATAGAGACCAGATGAGCAGAGATGGGCATCTCTCAGCCCTAGCCCGTCAGCTAACTTCGTCGGCATTGAGGGAAGACTGAAGAGTCAGCATTCTTGTAAATGTTTGGAACTCGTCAGTGTTCTCTGCTGGTACTGCTCTGTGTTCTTGTACCTGCTTTTGACTCTGAGGAGTTAAAAATGATATTGCAATTTAGTCTGTCGGCGATCGCGATCGCTGGACAAGTTGCCTGGAAACGAGCGAAACCGCTCATTGTCCGGGATGTTGTCTTACTGCCAGCTATTGGGTTTTTGGGAGTAATCGCGCTGTGGTGGTTTGCTGCTACCTTCCTAACAGAATTAATGCCCACCCCGCTTCAGGCGCTGATGGATAGTGCGGAATATGCCAACCCTTTCTTTCGCAAAGGCCCTGGGAACTTAGGACTGGGTTGGTTATTGCTGGCAAGCCTGAGGCGGGTGTTGTTGGGGTTTTTGTTAGGTGCGGCTGTGGCGATTCCCTTGGGGTTTCTCATTGGGATGTCAAGAGTTGCCTTGCTGATTATTAATCCCTTGGTTCAAGTTTTTAAACCTGTCTCACCTTTGGCTTGGCTACCGATCGCACTCGCCATCTTTAACCTGGCAGAACCCTCGGCAATTTTTGTCATCTTTATCACTTCGTTGTGGCCGACGATTATTAACACAGCCCTCGGCGTATCCAGCGTTCAAAAAGATTATCTGGATGTGGCACGAGTGCTGGAAATGCCTCGCTGGCGGCAGATTACAAAAATCATCTGGCCTGCAAGCTTGCCCTACATCTTCACTGGCTTGCGGATTAGTTTAGGAATTGCTTGGCTAGTTATCGTTGCCGTGGAAATGCTTACGGGTGGACTTGGTATTGGTTTCTTCGTTTGGGATCAATGGAACCGCTTAAATTTGAGTTCCGTGTTCCTGTCCGTGATTGTGATTGGCGTAACGGGTCTAGTTCTTGACTATCTCTTAGGCAGAATTCAAGCTTTTGTAACTCACCGCCAACCTCAAGTTTCCAGCTAAATAGTTGACCCCGCTAGGCTACCACTCTCATCTGCGGTCTGTTCACAAGCCCAATTAGCCATTAGCCATTAGTCAATACCGTCATGAATTCTTTGAATCGACGAAGATTTCTGGAACAAATGGGCGCATCGGCAGCCGGATTTGCCTTGTCATCTTGTGCCATTAAAGGTGTTACCGCACCCGATCAACTCTCCAAAACTGCCTTAGCTGTCGAACCAGTCGTAGACCCCAGAACTCTTGAAAAACCCAATATTACCGTCGGATATGTGCCAGTCAATGACTGTGCCCCATTTGCGATCGCTTGGGAAAAAGGCTTCTTTCGCAAATACGGCCTAAACGTCACCCTCAGCCGCGAGGCAAGCTGGGCTAACTCTCGTGATGGCATTATTTTTGGGCGTCTCGATGCCTCACCTGTTGTTTCTGGGGCAGTCACTAACGCCAGAATCGGCGCTGAAGGTGCCCGTCATGCGCCCCTATGTGCCGCGATGACAATTCATCGGCATGGCAACGCCATGACCATGAACAAAAAAATGTGGAACTCTGGGCTGCGTCCGTGGCGGGAATACAACGGCAACCTGGAAGAATTTGGGAAGGCTTTCCGAGGCTACTTTGACAGCCAGCCCCCAGAACTACGCATCTGGGCAGTGGTCTTAAGTTCTTCTATCTACGAGTACTTTGTCCGCTACTTATCTGCCGCCGCTGGTATCAATCCGTCAGACGAATTTCGGGTCATCATCATTCCACCACCCCAGATGGTGAACAACGTGCGGATTGGCGCGATGCAAGCCTATATGGTGGCAGAACCCTGGAACACGCGAGCAATCACGGGCAATGAGGGGGTAGGCTTTACCTTTGCCCAAGGTAAAGAAATCTGGTACGGACACCCAGACAGACTGCTGGGGGTAATGGAATCCTTCATTAAAGAAAACCCCAAAACCTACCGCAGCCTAGTCAAAGCCATGATTGAAGCCTGCCAGTATTGCGGCGACCCCAAAAACCGCCCCGAAGTCGCCAAATTGATTACAAGCCCTTCTTATACGGGTGCTAAACCGAAGAAGCAAGGTGCCCCAGTTGATAAATTTACGCGACCGGCAATTGTTGGGGACTATAACTACGGCGGCTTTGACAACCAAAAGCGCATCAGTGAAGACCCTTACACCACCGTTTTCTTCGATCCACCCCCCAAACTGGCTAACATCCCAGGCATCCACTCCACATTTCTTTGGCAATCGCAAAGTATTTGGTTAATGACCCAGGCAGCACGCTGGGGACAAATTCCTGAATTTCCCAAAGATGCAGAAGCCAAGGCGCGTCAAGGTTGGAAAACGGAACTCTATCGAGAGATTGCCGGGGAAATGGGCATTCAATGTCCCAAGGAGGACTACAAAGTTGAACCCGCTGAGTTCTTTATTGACAACAAAGCATTTGATCCCAGCGATCCACTAGGTTATCTCAATAGCTTTGAAATCAGAGCCAACGGTCCCCAACGCTTCTACTTGTCTTAGTTGAAAGGTTAACAAATTAGTCTCAACCTTCAACTTTTAATCTTTTCAGGAGCAACCCCATGACTAAATCTACTTCTTTCTCTACCAAGGGAAATTCTGGAACCCTTAACGGCAGAAGATTTCTCGAAATTGAGAATATTGTCAAATCCTATCCCAATCCAGAGGGCGGTGAACTTGTCGTTTTAGATGGTATTAATCTCACCATTGGTGAAGATGAGTATATCTCTATAATCGGTCACTCTGGCTGTGGTAAATCAACACTGCTCAAAATGGTCGCAGGTTTGGAAAAAGCAACTTCCGGAATGGTGCGACTGGAGGGGAAAGAGATTCGCAAACCCGGTGCAGATCGGATGATGGTGTTTCAGCACTATTCCCTGCTGCCGTGGCTGACGGTACAAGAGAATGTCCGGTTGGCTGTAGATGAAGTCCTGAAAAAAGCCTCTCCTCTTGAGAAAAAACAGATTGTCAGCGAACACCTGGCAATGGTGAATCTAACAGCAGCGGCGAATAAATATCCGGATGAAATCTCTGGAGGGATGAAACAACGAGTAGGTATTGCTCGTGCCTTAGCGATTCGCCCGAAGATGCTGTTGATGGATGAACCTTTTGGTGCTCTTGATGCGCTAACTCGTGGGAAATTACAGCGGCAGGTACTCGACATTTGGGAGAACAACCCCCAGGCAGTGATGATGATTACCCATGATGTAGATGAAGCTTTGTATATGTCTGACCGCATCGTGATGATGACCAATGGTCCGAATGCTAAAATTGGAGAAATTTTGGAGGTGCCTTTTCCACATCCACGCGATCGCCAAGCGCTACGTGAATCAAGAGAGTATTTTGAACTGCGTAACCATGCTCTGAACTTCCTAGATCAACATTTCACCCAAGACGAGTAGACCGCACGATCATTCCTTTAATTTTTGAGTGGGCAGCCTAATCCCACCCCGGCTAGCAGCCAAAATCTGTCAGTTCTGGGTTGGGAGCGGAAGAACCAATGTTTGGGGCTAATCTCCGGCGAGAGAGAGACACCTTCCAGTCTTAGCCCGTCAGCTAATTCCGTCGGCAATGGGAGGAGTACCCAAGACTTTTGCTTTTATAGCAGAAGGCAATTGGAGTCTCCTTACGGATATCACTAAGCTACCTAACAAATAGTAGTATCCGTTTTTGACCCACCTCTCATCCGACATTCGTTTTCTTCAAGAGAGGTCAAAGCTGTGAACATCAAGCCAATGTTGGTGCGTCTTGAAGGCGCAATGGATCGAAATGACTTGATTGAACAAATGGTGTTGCTGCCTGAACCCGCTTCAGCAGCTTCAAAGTGGGCTAACTCTACAAAATCAGTCAACTTAGTCGTTGGCTATAACGCCTCCCCCAACAGTCAAACCGCTCTAGATTTGACGATGTGGATTGCTCATCAAACACGTTTAGTTACTCAAAAGCAAGTCACGGTTCAAGTTGTCTACGTCGTAGATGAAATTCAAGGCACGAAGTGTCCAGATGTCTTCAACTCAGCTGAGGTAAGCCACTCATCAATCCATCGGCTTCCATCGGAGTTTCCCAAAACATCAGCATCAAGAAAGTCTGCTACATCCGTCTTAACTAAACCAAAATCTCAACCGTTAGCAGTAGCTTCACGGAGAACATCAGTAAAGTCACGCCGTCACAAGGAAACTTTGTGCCAATCTGACTCGTTTGAGAAAGCAGACCGTATACTATGGCAAGCACGTTGTCTGGCTGAAGAATGGCGGGGTTCCTTTAAAGCTCATCTCCGGTTTGGGAGCGTTGCTACCGAACTGAGAGAAGTTGTTGAATCAGAATCTGCAACTCTACTGTTCTTGGGCTGTAACTCTGTCAATCATCCCCTTGTCCAGAAATTAGGTTCTAATTTCCCCTGTTCAGTACTTGGTATTCCCACTGGGCTAATTTCGGT
>CBDTXL010000270.1:0-6344 GCA_965364435.1 uncultured bacterium | reverse complement strand
CGGTTAAATTAAATCCCTCTGGAGATAGTCGTTACATTTATTAAAATTTGTTTAACTTGACAATGTCAGATTTTGGAAAATCCTTAACTTTCAAAATTAGAGCCTTGGTAAAGGCTTGATGAGTTATTAAGACAACACTAGAGCTATGGCAATCTGAACGCCATCTGGGCTGATACGCGATCGCGTCTCTTTTGCTAACGCCGCAGCGCTGATTCCTTCAGAATCGCAACGCTCTCGCTAACGCTTGCATAAAAGCCAAAGTGTGAAAGCCATTGGGTGAATGTGGCATTGCCTTTGTTAATTGGCAAAGATGTTAAGCTTTGGCTTGCTTCAAAACGCTTCGCTTCAAACTCGTTACTTCAATATCCTACTGACCCTCCTATGGAATCTATTTCCGAAGTTTTAAAGGAACCAATTGTTCCGTTTGCGGTTTTGCTCGTAGTTATCTTGAGCGTGCCCCCCCTATTTGAGCGACTGCGACTACCTGGATTAGTAGGTCTGTTGGTGGCAGGCGTCGTGCTAGGGTCCAATGGGTTGCAGGTGCTTGAGAATAAATCAGAGACGATGAGTCTACTATCGGACATCGGGTTGGTCTACTTGATGTTCGTCGCTGGTCTGGAAGTAGACATGGAGCAGTTCCGCCGCACGAGGAATCGTTCGATTGGGTTCGGTAGCTTCACCTTCGCAATCCCGCTAATGATGGGAACGCTTGTGGGGCATGTGTTTGGCTTTAATTGGAATGCTTCGATCTTGATTGGTTCTTTGTTTGCCTCTCATACACTATTGGGTTATCCCATTGTTAGGCGCTTGGGTGTTGTAAACAACGAAGCGGTGACAGTGACAATTGGAGCAACCATTTTCACCGACATTGGCGCACTTTTAGTCCTAGCCGTCTGTATCGCTATTAATAAAGGAGAATTCTCGGCGATCCGGCTGGCAATCCTGCTTGGTTCCTTGGCGATCTACTCAGTTGCTATCCTAGTCGGCTTTGACAGGTTGGGGAAAGAATTTTTCCGTCGCTCTAAAGATGACCAAGGCAACCAATTTTTGTTTGTGCTGCTGGCGTTGTTTCTAGCCTCAGTTGGCGCTCAGCTGATTGGAGTGGAAAAAATTATCGGTGCATTTCTTGCAGGTCTAGCCGTGAATGACGTTGTGGGCGATGGACCCGTCAAGGAAAAAGTTGAGTTCGTTGGCAGTGTGCTGTTTATCCCGATCTTTTTCGTTGACTTAGGCTTGCTGGTCGATATCCCCGCCTTTCTCAAAAGCCTTAGCACCATTTGGCTGACTGCCGCGATCGTGGTGGGTTTGATTGTTAGCAAACTTTTAGCAGCAGTCCTTGCTAAGTTAGTCTACCGTTACAACCTAGTCGAGATGATGACGATGTGGTCGTTGTCGATGCCACAGGTGGGCGCAACGCTGGCGGCAACATTGGTCGGCTACCGGGCGGGAGTGCTTAATGAAGGAGTGTTAAATAGTGTAATTGTCTTGATGCTGGTGACTTCTACACTTGGGCCGATTCTGACAGCCCGATTTGCACCTCAACTGGATTCGTCAACAACAGGTCTACCAGACGATATCTCCCAATTAGAAAAGACACCAGAGGCATCCAAGGATAAGGGTGAGTTTACAGTGGTGGTGCCAGTTTATAATCCCCAGACTCAGCGGTATTTGATGGAAATGGCAACCTTGTTGGCACGGCACGAAGGCGGTCGGATTGTGCCTTTAGCGATCGCTCAAGCTCACGCTCGCATGGATGCCCCTGAGATGGAAGCTGCTATCCAGAAAAGCCAGCAGTTGCTTGAGCAAGCAAAAGAGCTAAGTCGAGAATTGGGCGTTGAGGCGTCACCGCAACTGCGAATTGAGTACAATGTCGCTCAGGGAATTAGCCATGCCAGTCGAGAACAAAATGCCAGTTTGATTGTGCTGGGTTTGAGCGGACGGATGGGGTTCACGGCACGCTTGTTTGGCAATGTGACCGATAGTGTCCTCTGGTCATCTCACTGTCTGGTGGCGGTGACGCGCCTTTTAGATTCACCGATGAAAATCCAGCGGATCTTGGTGCCAATGGAAAACTTAACGACATCGGCGGTGCGTGCGGTACGGTTTGCCCAAATCCTCGCTGATGTGAATCAAGCTCAGGTCACGTTGCTCCATGTGTGCCCCCCTAGAACTTCACAGAGCAAGATTGCTTGGACTCGCTCTCAACTGGAGTTGATGGTTTCCAAGGTAACGCCTCAAACCCCACCAATGGAAGTTCAAATCAAGCCTCATGAGAATGTAACCGGCGCAATTCTGAAAGCAGCTCAATCCCATGATTTAGTTGTATTGCGATCGCTACGGCGTCGGGTTGGTGGCAATGGATTAGCAATGGGCGAAGTCACTACCCCGTTAGTGCAGCAGCTGACTTGCTCGGTTGTCATGTTGGGAGAGCCACAGGGGACACCAACGAGTGTTCTTGCCAGTAGCTGACCAATGCGGTAGCAACGGAGCTACTTACAAGTCATCGATATCGCTGTCCTTGGAATCGGTTTGATTCCTCAACCGCGCTTCCCTCTCTTCCAGTTGCTGCTGCTTCCGGATCAATTCTTCTTCCAGGGTTTGAATTTGTTCGCGACGCGCTTCCATTTCTGTTCGCTGACGGGTCAAATCCTGACTTTGCAACGTTAGGTCTTGCCGCCACTGTTCAGTGCGTACCGTTTCTTCCTGTAAAAAGGCTGGGGTAATCCCGATGGTCAGGTACTGTTGTACAAAGTCCAACACCCAGTCTTTAGCAGGTTGAATCTTCTGAACCTCATGATTATCAGAAAGCTCTACCAAAACCAACAAGCCTTCGTTCAGGACCAACAAGCCTTCCTTGAGGGAGTCACTGCTGGTCAATGGAACAGTTTTTTCTGGGTTGATTAGTGCCCAGGAATACTCAGATTGTCTGCGGGCCAGCAATTGCAGTTCCACCCCGCCTACACTCTCATTATTTTGCACTTGGGCTAGGTGTAGCATTGCTTGTCAGTTGTTGGTTGCTAGTGGTTAGAAACTACTCAAGGTTCTGTAGCAAGTCGATTTAGGCGATCGCGCAAAATTTCCGCTTGCTTTTGAGATTCTACCAAAGCCTCTTTCACACCCTGCACGATTTCTGCCGGAGCTTTGCTGACAAACTTCTGATTAGTCAGACGCGCGGATAGGGATTTGATTTCTGCTTCCACTTTCGCTAAATCTTTCTCTAACTTAGCCCGGAGGGCGTCCACATCCACAACACCGGCAAGGGGAATCAGGACTTGGACGGTGCCGACGACTCCCACCATCGTCGTCTTGAGTTCTTTTTCCAGCGCTGGGGTGATGGTCAATGTTTCCACCTTTGCTAAGTCTTGAATGTAGGACTGACCGGACTCAAGGATTTGACGTTCGGTGTTGCTTCCACTTTGGAGAATAACCGGCACCTTCATCCCCGGCTTGATATCTGCCTCTGCCCGGAGGTTCCGGATGGTACGAATCGTGCCAATTAACAGCTCAAACTCTTGCTCCAGTTCTGGGTCAATGTTGCCTATTTCTGGATAAGGTTGCAGCGCCAAAACTTCCCCAGATTTTTGAGTAAGGGTATGCCAGATTTCTTCAGTGATGTGGGGCATAAAAGGATGGAGCAGTTTCAGAATCCCTTCCAGCACATAGGCAAGAGTAGCTTGAGCAACCCGCCGTGATTCTGCTGATGCTTCCGGGCGCAGGCGTGATTTGACGAGTTCAATATACCAGTCGCAGAAGTCACCCCAAATGAAGTCATAGAGTCCCTTGGCGGTTTCTCCCATTCTGTAGGTGTCGAGGTAGTCATGAGTTTGCCGCACCACTTGATGGAAGCGTGAGAGAATCCAGCGATCGCTTAACTCCAACGCCTCGATCCCCCCAGCCCCCCTTACCAAGGGGGGATCGAGGGGAGTTCCCAGTTGTTGGGGTGTCTTACCCTCTAGGTTCATCATCACAAACCGCGCAGCATTCCAAAGTTTGTTAGCGAAGTTGCGCGACGCCTCCACTGACGCCGACTCATCTGTTTTGCGGTTGTATTCCAAGCGGATATCTTGACCGGCACCCGCCACTTCTCGAATGAGAGCGTAGCGCAGGGCGTCGGTGCCGTACTTGTCTATCAGCAACAGGGGGTCAATGCCATTGCCAGCCGATTTGGACTGCTTTTTGCCCTTCTCATCCAGCACTAACCCATGAATGTAGACGCTTTCAAACGGCATCTGACCCGTGAAATGACCCGCCATCATCGTCATTCGGGCAACCCAAAAGAAGATGATGTCAAAGCCAGTAACCAAGGTCGTGGTGGGATAGTAGGTTTTGAGGTCTACGGTTTCTTCCGGCCAGCCCATCGTCGAGAAAGGCCACAATCCCGCAGAAAACCAGGTATCAAGCACATCGGGGTCTTGTTCTAACTTGACATCTTGACCAAATTGTGCAGTAGCTTTTTGTTTTGCCTCCTCCTCAGTGTGAGCCACGATAAACGGCGTGTTGTCTGTAATTTCGCCACCCGTTTCACTCACGGCATACCAGGCAGGTATTTGGTGTCCCCACCAAAGTTGGCGAGAGATGCACCAGTCTTTCAACTTCACCAACCAGTCGCGATAGACTTTCGTCCAGCGTTCTGGCACAAACACAGGGGAATTCTGCTGGTCGAGGAACTCTAACGCCCTGTGAGCCATTGGGCGAATTTTGACAAACCACTGAGTTGAGAGGAGAGGTTCGACGGGGACTTTTCCGCGATCGCTATACGGCACTGTATGCTTGTAATCCTCCACCTTCACGAGGAATCCCTCGGCATCCAGTTGGTTCACGACATTCTTGCGGGCTTCAAATCGGTCTTGCCCCTGGTATGGCCCTGCATTCTCATTCAACGAGCCATCCTTATTCATAATGTTGATAAATGGCAGCTTGTGACGCTGACCCATCTCAAAGTCATTGGGGTCATGGGCCGGTGTCACTTTCACACAACCTGTCCCAAAGGCTGGGTCAACTAACTCATCAGCAATAATCGGAATTTCCCGCCCCATAATCGGCAGCGTCAGCGTCTTGCCAATTAAATGTTTGTAGCGCTCATCCTTAGGATTGACGGCAACAGCGGTATCCCCCAGCATTGTCTCTGGTCGAGTCGTCGCCACTTCCACATGACCACTGCGATCGCTGAGGGGATAGCGGAAGTGCCATAGATGCCCGTTGACTTCCTGGTTGTCCACTTCCAAGTCTGAGACAGCGGACTGGGTGGCAGGGCACCAGTTCACCAGGTACTCGCCTCGGTAAATCAGCCCCTCCTCATAGAGTTGGACAAAGGCTTCCAGTACGGCTTTGGATAAGCCTTCATCCATCGTGAACCGTTCCCGCGACCAATCCACCGACAAACCCAAGCGTCGCAGTTGGCTGACAATCGTACCCCCCGATTTTTCTTTCCACTGCCAAGCGCGAGTGAGATAGTTCTCGCGTCCCAAGTCCTTGCGAGATTTGCCCTCGTCTTTGAGTTGCTTATCCAGAATCGTAGATACCGCGATGCTGGCGTGGTCGGTTCCAGGCAACCATAGGGTATTGCGCCCTTTCATCCGGTGGTAGCGGACGAGGGTATCGATCAGGGCGTGCTCGAAGGCATGACCCATGTGCAAGCTGCCAGTGACATTGGGCGGCGGAATCACGATCGAGTAGGGTTCGCCGCTGTGATTGGGGTCAGCTTTGAAGACTTGGTTTTCTTCCCAGTATTTCTGCCACTTGGCTTCGGTGGTTTTAGGGTCGTATTGGGTTTGCGGGGTGGGAGTTGTTGCTGTCATGCAGGGAACACTATATGAAGACGAGCTTTCTAAATTTTGCCACAGGGCTGGAGAGGGAACGAACCACAGAGGCGCAGAGGGCACGGAGGAGGGATATGGAGAGGGAAAGAGATGAGGGGTGAGAGGATGAATGAGTTGACGGGTGCGGTGATTGGAGCGGCGATTGAGGTGCATCGGGTATTGGGAGCAGGGTTTTTGGAGTCGGTTTATGAGGAGGCTCTGGCTATGGAACTTGAGTTAAGAGGGATAGGTTTTAGTCGGCAAAAAGTGGTAGCCGTGACTTACAAGGGTCGCAGGATTGGCGAAGGTAAGTTGGATTTGCTGGTTGGTGACACCCTGATTGTGGAATTAAAAGCTGTAGCCAACCTCACCCCCATCCACGAAGCCCAAGTTCTCTCTTACCTCAAAATGACCCGCTATCCTCTCGGTCTCCTGATCAACTTCAACGTTCCCCTCCTCAAAGACGGCATCCGCCGCATCATCCTCTAATAATTCTCTCTCTTCTTAACTCTCCTCTGCGCTCTCTGTGCCTCTGTGGTTCGTTAA
>CBDTXL010000269.1:0-6345 GCA_965364435.1 uncultured bacterium | reverse complement strand
TTCGAGATCTGCTGACCAATACCGAGCAAGCGACACCGGAAGTAAGCCGCCAAATCAGAGATCATTTCATGACCATCCAAGGGGTGTGCTTTTCTAGCGGCTGAATTTTTAAGCGAAGACGCTGACGTTGAGGGTTGAGGAGTGCAGCCTTGCTCACTCCAGAGCCGTCTATACAGCGTCTAAATACGAGCTAGACATAAAAGAGCGATCATTATGAACGCAGTAACCACACCACCGAGTAAGCCCAAAGAACAGCGATTCATCCAGACCGGAGTGAGTTGGGAAGGTTTCAAAGCTATTCAAAAAGGCTTTGCCGATTCACCAGGGGTTCGACTGTTCTATTACAAAGGAGAAGTTGAAATCTTGGGAGTTTCGCCAGACCACGAATCAATCAGCCGAATGATTACAGGGCTACTCATCGTGTATTTTCTGGAGAAAGAAATCGAGTTCAACCCATTAGGTAGCTTTACTCAAGAAAAAGAGGAGGAAGTTTCAGCACAAGCTGATGAATCCTTCGCTATCGGTAGCTCAACAGCTACTACTCCCGACCTCTCTGTCGAGGTAATTTTCACCAGTGGCAGCGATCGCAAGTTGAATCGCTATCAAGTTTTAGGTGTCCCTGAAGTATGGTTCTGGGAGGATGGCGTGTTCAGGCTTTACCATTTGCGGGAGTCTGGATACGAACGAATCGAGGCGAGTGAGGTTCTGCGAGATTTGGACATCAAAGAGCTGTCGAGGTGTCTGATGATGGCTTCCAAAATTGAGGCGGTTAAAGATTTTAGACGGGCGATCCGTGGTGGACAACAGTAAACTACCCGCCGCTAAGAACATTGGAGATCGCCCACGCCGTCCCCAGCCTCCATCCGTTGTCCCCAGCCTCCATCCGTTAATTTTTCACGCTTAAGAAAACCGCGATGCATCGTGGATTTGATACAGCATCAACGAGAGAAGCAATGCTAAGTCAAGACACCCCAACACCACAAAAGGAGCTAAAATTCTGGTTGCCAGAGGATCACGAAAAAATCCTCAAATCCAGCTCATATTTTGGCTTTACGCAGCTGTTGAAGCTCACGAAAATCTTCTACAGCGAGGACATGCGTTTGGTACTAAGCTTCTTGACCTCCGATGACGCCGACGTTTTTTTTAATGAATACGCCGAGCAATTTTGCAGGCGCATTTACCACGATTGGAGATTCTTCAAAACAGATTTAGAATTCAGGGTCAACTCTGAAGTTTTGTATCACTTTCCCGTCACTTTTCTGCTGAGGAGTAAGTAAACTGCGGAAATTTCCGCAGCTGGTAGCAGAGAAAAACGCGATGCGTCGCGTTTTTGACGAGCGATCGCATCTCTTAACAAAGTCAAGCAAAAAAACGTGCGGTAATGGATCAACAATATGCGTAGGCGATATATATGGTGTAGTCCCCTATATATGTGAGGTATACTCGCAATACCCCTCTCACAAAAAATCAAGGATGGCATGAGTAAGCGAAGGCAAATAAATACGTACTTGCCAGAAGATGTAAGCAAAGATCTGGAGGATCTACAAGCTCACTTCGGCGGCATTCCCTTTACGAATGTGATACGGATCGCGGTGAAGAAGCTGGCGCTAATCGAGCTTCGCAAAAATCAAACAGCTCCCCCTGCAAATACAGCAAGGAAAGCTGCTTATTTTTTTTTGAACTGACAGTTAGTTAGTTGTTTAGTTTGGCGACTGTAGGCTAACTAGCTGCCCTCAACTCCACATCAAAATAGGCGTTATTACCCGCCTTTTTGCACAAGAGCCAGTTTTTTTTGTAAACGCCTGGGTTCCGAGTTCCGAAAAAGAACCGCAGGCACACCCCTAAAGGGAGCCGTGAGTTAATCATGCCCATTTTTTTACCAGATAGCAATCGTGATTTTACCCCAGAAAGTAGCAAAAACCAAGGCTACAAAAGCCTCAGCGAGTCCTTCATGAGTATTACAAGATTTATTGCGATCACGGGTCAACAGGGAGGGCAACAGTAATGGTTTACGCACAAACAAAGCAAACTACCCTCATCGTTGATCGAGGGCAAGCCAAAGCCCAACTACAGCTACTGGGCTATCAGCCTGGGGACAGCGTGTATATGCGCTTCTTTGTGCCAGATACCGATCCAAGGTACGGCACGCCAGAGGCAGCAAGAAAAGCCAATAAGCTGGACTGGGCAGAGGTCGAGCGATATCAGAATGATGGCTACGGCGTTTACTTCGTTATCAACGGTGGAGGTCATGCTGATAAAGATGTCAAGGTAGGTCGCGCTCTATTTTGCGAGTGGGATGACCGCCCAATTGAAGACCAGACTTTTGCATGGCAGGGACTCAATTTGTTGGAACCCTCAATGCAAGTCAGCACTCGCAAGTCAGTTCACAACTACTGGCGTGCTGATCTAACTAAAGAGCAGTGGATTGAACTGCAAAAGGATTTACTCGCCTATACTCAGTCAGATCAAAAACTGAAAAACCCTTCTAGGGTGCTGAGGTTAGCAGGGGCATACCACATTAAACCAGGGTGTGACCCTATCCGGTGCGACATTATCCACCAAACCGAGCGAGTTTACACCTACGAGGAATTGAGATCAGCAATCCCCCGACTTCAACAGCCAGAGCAGCCAGCCATAAGTTACCAACCTTCAATTTCTGAGGATGTCCCGCTCTATCAGTTTCTAACCAAGGATGACCGAGCGCTGATTGACCAGGGCGCTGCACAAGGGAGCCGGAACGGCAGCGGGGCGAAGCTAGCCCGTAACCTCATCGGTACAGCAGCGCGACTCAATTATCTAGGGATTCAATTCAGTGGCGACTCTCGCCAATTATTTGATGGCTACTGTCATCGGTGTAATCCACCCATAGCCTCTAGAGAGTCCGATGCGATTTGGAAGTCCGCACAGAAAAATAACCCTACAGCATCGTTGACCGATGAGGCTTTAGAGAACTGTGCAAAGGCGTGGTTGAGGAATCAAGAGAAAGTATCGGGGCGTGGTTTTACTTCAGGTAATGGCAGTAATGGAGGTAATCGGCGGAACTTTGGCGGCGGCTCTGGCAGCGGTGGTGGTGACGGTGGCGATGGCAACAACCGGGGCTTTTCAAAGCAGCAGAAGCTCCCTCTGCGAGAGGCAGTTCAAAAAGCCCGTGAAATTCTCCATGCCGATAATGACGAGCTGACAACGAATATTCAGCTGGAGGAAATCCGGGAAGCTTGCTCAATGAGCGGCTACGATTGGGAGCGGAAAATTATTAAGCCACTAAAGCGAGATTTGGAAGGCGATCGCTTTAAGTTTGAGTTGCTTGGGCTTCTCCGAATTGATGACCAGGTAGAGCGCATCCGCCAACAGGCGCTGATGGCTCCGAAGTACCAGATGAGTAGCAGCCTCATTGAAAAGGCGATGTATGCAATGAAACAGCGTACACAGACCCCGGAAGCAAAAGCGCTCGACCTGGATGAGCTGTTTGATTTGGAATCAGAAGGGCTATCTTGGGTTATCCCTGGGTTGCTGCCAGAGAAGGAAACCATTGTTTTGGCAGGTGCTCCAAAGGCTGGTAAAACCTTACTTGCCATTGATGCTGCTTATGCTGTTGTTACCGGCGAATCTCACTTTTTAGGTGAAGCTGTCAAGCAAGGGAAAGTCCTACTCGTTTCCGCCGACGAAAGCGCCAACAGCACCAAAGCAAAGCTGCTTAACCGTGGTTTTCGCCGGTGCGACAAAAACTCAATTAAAGTACTGCCCACTTGGGACATTTCGCAGATGGTAGCATTAGAAGCCCTTCTCGAAGATTTCCGACCAAATCTAGTAATCATTGACTCCCTACGGCGCATTAACAAAGGCTCTGAGGTTTCAGAGAACAGTGCAGAGTTTGCCGATGCAATTTACACCCTCAAGGAAACTCTGGAACGCTACGGGGCAGCAGGCATCCTAATTCACCACACGAACAAAGATCGTGAAGCTTTGGGCGTTCATCGACTGCGGGGTAGCTCGGCGATCGCGGGTGCTGTGTGGGGCACTTGGCAGCTCGACCAAATTCCAAAGCCCGACCCCAACAATAAGAAGAAACTCATCATTGACCCCAAAGACCCGACGCGAACGCTCTCAGTGTTTGCCAGGGACATTGAAGGACAGCAGCTGGTGATTGAGTTAAACCCAGAGAATTGCAGCTGGGACAAACAAG
Organism: uncultured bacterium; assembly: GCA_965364435.1. GTDB lineage: Bacteria > Cyanobacteriota > Cyanobacteriia > Cyanobacteriales > Coleofasciculaceae > CBDTXL01. The sequence continues at coordinate 2,162 of CBDTXL010000269.1, read as the reverse complement.
GCGAGGTGGGGGACTCAGAGGAAGCAAAGGCAGAACGAGACACTTTGAAACGGCGCATCCTGACCTTGCTAGCTCACCCTGCCTATGTGCAGGGATTGAGTGGTTCCAAAATAATCGAATTGTTTGACGACGGTGAGGTCAACAAGCACAGTGTTTATAATTGTCTCCGTCAAATGACATCGAAGTTTGTTATAACATGTAAAAACGCAGCAAATGATAAGCGTTATCACATTTACTCACTACCAAAAAAATCTCCGGTTCCTGAGTCGGATTTTTCTCCACCCCCCCCCTCCCCCTTACCCACAGTTGAAGGAGGTGACTATTATACTGAAACCATTGGTATATATGGGGTAGACAATAGTCACGTAGATAGTCACCTACTAAGCAGTAGGGAAGTGGATGAAAACTATTCAACCCCAGGCTTGGTGGGCGATTCAGAGATAGTCATCACCTATCCCGGTTTAGGGGGGGGAGGGGGTGGAGAAAACTCAACAACTGTCACAGTCTTAACTGTGACAGTTGTTGAGGATGCGATCGCACCCGCCCCGTGGGCAGAGAAATACACCTACATCAATGTGAACGATGACGGATGGGGTGAGATTGTCCGGAAAGAGGAAACACAACCGGAAGCGATCGCACCCACGCCAGCCCATGCAGACACAGCCGAAGGTGAAAACCCTGTCACTCCCGTCGAAATTGAGTTAGAAGCGGCGGAACTCCTCACGGTCGGGGAAACACCCCAGACCATCACAGTAGAACCAGTCGAGCCTGTTGAAGCCTCTTTTGATGAGGAAGTAGCTTTCCTGGTAGTCATACTCGCTGATGAGGCGATTTGCCCTAATCGAGACGAGCTGGCTCTGTACAGGCGACTTTACTCCCCCGCCGCTCTCAATGCGGCTTGCAAGCAGCTTTCTCCTTCACGCCATGCCCAGATCCTTCAATGGGTAATTGAATTGAACGAGGCGGCCGCTGTAACTCCCAAATCCGAACCCTTGCCCACCGCATTGCCCACCTCATCGGAAGAGGAAATCTTGACAAGTGGGGAAGCCGTCGGGCGGTTGGCCCACACCCGGAACACGAAGGGAGAAGTTTCTTCCGAGGCGATGAGGATAGCCAAGTGGTGCGATCGCAACGGATTCTACACGCTGGCAAACGGCGACACTGCCTACCCATTCCAGTTAGTTCTGGCTCCCTAAGGCTCTACTGGAGCCACAAGTAAAGAAATTTTGATTTTAATGGGGGTACTTTGAACGGAGTTACCCTCAATAAATTTTCCATTAGCTGTTGGACCCACTGTAAATATGCTCTCCGATAACGACAAAGCACTTTTGGATTGGCTGACTCGATTAAACACTTTTATGCCGCACAGGCGGCATCCGCCAAGCACCTTAGACGTTTCAGTCCAAGGAGAGGTGATCGTGCTGAGACTAGGAAGAACTATCCTGAACAGAATGCAAGCAAAAAAAATTGAAAGCGAATTGCCCCCGCCTTCAAAATATGGGATACAGATATGGATGGGGGAGAAAAAATACGGCTTTCTTCCCCCAAAGCTCAAATGAGACAAAAAAAATGTTACTTGTCTCAAATTACTCGAAACACGCGACAGCGGCTGGAGTGTCTTTAAGTTGTGTTCAAAAGTGGAAGCGATCGCTTCTGTTATCAGTCCCTCGTTTGACCGGGAGAAAACCGCGATGCATCGCGGTTTCTGTTGATTTCGCACCACCCGCTCGAAGCCCTTCATTCAGGAGAAAAAAAATGGCTAGTTTTTGGTGGATAATTGACGACGAACCCGTATAAATCATCTTCAGCCTGTGCCGGAATGGGCGGTGGTTTGACTCTGGCTTGATTTAATAGACCAAAATCCTGCGGATAGCTGATATCTCCTGGCGCACAGGTCGCATCCAGTATTACCCCTCTTCTGTCACTTTCCGGGTGAAGCAAGTAGTAAATAAGTTAAATTATCCAGAAGCTAAACCAGGTTAAAATTGATTCATTGCAGCAATTAAATGATTAAATCCCAGCAATAACTTAGAATTGGGTATAATATCTAGCCAGGGATAAATTAACAAAAACAGCAAAAGTGGTTGGATAATTAGGCGCAGATTATTTAGGGCTTGCTGAATAAGTCGGCAAAAAACAACCGATGGATTAATTAGTTATTT
>CBDTXL010000268.1:0-6350 GCA_965364435.1 uncultured bacterium | reverse complement strand
TCTTACAACTTAACAGCGCCTCAAGATTGTGGTAACTCCAGTAGTGGTTTTTAGTCACGTCAAGGTTTGGATCGATTGGTGGCAAGGGTTGAGGGTTGTAAGATGCCGACATGGTAGGGACGAGGCCCACCCTACATGTAGGGTATCTGCCTAAGTCCTGTCTCTCTTAGCTCGGTGATATTGATTTACAGAAGTTATTTTGCTAAGAGCTGATTTATAAAGTAAAGATATCTTTATATTTACTTTATAAATCAGCTCTTAAGCAGAAGTGAGCATCCAAGTGCTTCTGCTGCCTGACTTGGTACTGAGGGTGCGATCGCGACTCCTGTCTCAGATTTACTGAACCTCATATCATACTCAAGATAACCAAAGATGCTTCAGATTGACGGCTACCAAATTCTCACTCAAATTTACGAAAGTATTAATTCCTTCGTATACAGAGGCATTCGACTCCAAGACAACCTAGCAGTTATCCTCAAGGTACTCAAACAAGACTATCCCACACCCTCGGAACTCACCCGCTACAAGCAGGAATATGAAATTACCCGCAATCTGAACACAGATGGCGTGGTTAAAGCTTATAGCTTAGAACCACTACAGAGAACTTTGGTCATTATCCTTGAGGATTTTGGCGCGTCATCCTTAAGGCAATTGATGGATGAAGGTATGGGGGGAGGCACGGGGCAGGAGTCCCTACCAGAATTCCTCAATATTGCCATCAAGACGACTGAGAGTTTGGGACAGATTCACAGCAGCAACGTCATCCACAAAGATATTAATCCCGCCAATATTGTCTTTAACCCAGAAACCGGGCAACTCAAAATCATTGACTTTGGCATTTCCACGGTACTAACCCGCGAAAATCCTACCCTCAAAAATCCCCATGTCTTAGAAGGCACATTAGCCTATATGTCACCGGAGCAAACGGGACGGATGAACCGAACACTAGACTATCGCACGGATTTTTACTCCCTCGGTGTCACTTTCTACGAACTGCTAACGGGACAGTTGCCTTTTGCAACCGATGATGCCCTGGAGTTGGTGCATTGTCATATCGCCAAACAGCCAATACGTCCGCATCAGCTTAATCCAGAAATTCCCAAAGCTTTGTCAGAGATTGTGATGAAACTGATGGCGAAAACGGCCCAGGAGCGATATCAAAGTGCTTGGGGAGTAAAAGCCGATTTAGAAGCCTGTCTCAATCAACTGCAAACTCAAGGAGAAATTTCAGAATTTCCGATTGCCGCTAAAGATATTTCTGATAAATTTCAAATTCCGCAAAAACTTTATGGTCGTGAGGCAGAAGTTGAAACGTTACTGACGGCCTTTGAGCGAGTAGCGGCACACACGGATTTTGACACGGATACACGGATTAATCCAGACAATCCCCAATCCAATATCCCCAATCCAATATCCAAAATCGAAATGATGTTGGTGACGGGGTATTCCGGTATCGGTAAGTCAAGTCTGGTAGCCGAAATTCATAAACCGAATACTCGATTACGGGGCTACTTTACAGAGGGTAAATTCGACCAATTTCAGCGTAGCTTGCCCTACAGCGCGATCGCTAGTGCCTTTCAGGGATTGGTGCGGCAACTGTTAACCGAGAGTTCTTCACAATTGGAGCAATGGCGAGAAAAACTGCGACGCGCATTTGGTGCTAACGGTCAAGTGATTATAGACGTGATACCGGAAGTGGAGCTGATTGTGGGCAAACAGCCCCCCGTGCCAGAGTTAGGGCCAACAGAGTCGCAGAACCGCTTTAATCTTGTCTTCAGCAAGTTCATTCGGGCCTTGTGCGCCAAAGAGCATCCTTTGGTCATCTTTCTGGATGACTTGCAGTGGGCGGACTCCGCCACCCTTAAGCTAATAGAACTGATGATGACAGATGCTTCTATGCAATATCTGTTTCTGATTGGGGCGTATCGGGACAATGAAGTCAGCCCAGTGCATCCCTTAATGATGATGCTAGATGGCTTGCTTCATCAGGGAGCAACTGTCAATTCCATTACCTTAGCCCCTTTAGCGCTAGAACATATTAACCAACTGATTGCCGATACCTTACATAGCAATACCAACCAAAGTCAACCTTTAGCAAACCTGGTAATGAGCAAAACGGGAAGCAATCCGTTCTTTGTTAATCAGTTCCTGAAAACCTTACACAGCGAAAACTTAATAACGTTTGATTTTGAACGCCACTGCTGGCAGTGGGATATTTCAAACATAGAAGCACAAGGCATCACCGACAACGTGGTGGAGTTGATGATTGGTGAGTTAAAGAAACTGCCTCCAATCACTCAACAGGTTTTGCGTTTAGCATCTTGTGTAGGCGCTTCTTTCGATTTAAATACCCTCTCCATCATTTGTGAAAAATCACCGAGAGAAATTTTCCCAGTTCTGGTGACAGCAGTGCAGTCAGGGTTAATCCTGCCCACATCTGAGTTAGATACTCAACTGTTAATTCAAAATTATACATTCCTGCATGACCGGGTACAGGAAGCCGCTTATGCCTTGATTGATGAGGCGCAAAAAACAGCGGTTAACTTACAAATTGGTCAGATGCTGTTGCAAAATACTGCACCCTCGTCGTTAATAGACGAGATATTTGAAATCGTCGATCATCTAAATCTTGGTGTTGAGCTTGTCACCCATCAAGAAGAGCGAGATGAAATCGCAAAACTCAATTTGAGGGCGGGTAAGAAAGCGAAAGCCGCAATGGCTCATGAGGCAGCACTTGAGTATTTCAATACGGGACTTAAACTCCTGAGAGCAGATAGTTGGCACAGTTCCTATGATCTAACTGTAGCTTTGTATCAAGAAGCAGTAGAAGCGGCATACCTCAATGGCGACTTTGAGCAGATGCAGTTACGCGCAGAAGTCGTCCTACAACAGGCAAAAACTTTGATCGACAAAGTGAAAGTCTATGAGGTAAAAATTCAAACCTGCATGGCGCAATCCAAACAACTCGAAGCGATCAAAATTGCACTACAAGCGTTGTCGCTAATGGGGGTAGAGTTTCCCGAACAGCCTACTATGTCTGATGTTCAACTAGCACTCTCAGAAACTGCATCACATTTGACTGGGAAGCAACCCTCGGACTTAATTAACCTACCGGAAATGACCGAGCCCGACAAGCTTGCAAGTATCCAGCTTCTAGTGAGTGCAGTTCCTGCCACTTATCAAGCCGCTCCTACACTGTTTCTATTAATTTTGTTGCAACAAATCAATATATCAGTCAAATATGGCAATTTTCCCTTATCTGCTTTTTCCTATGCCGGTTACGCAACGTTTCTCTGCAGTGTCGTGGGAGACATTGAAGCGGGCTATCAATTTGGTCAACTGGCTTTAAATGTGTTGTCACGGTTCGATGCTAAAGCACTCACAGCTAAAATATTTTACCCATTCAACACTTTTATCAGGCATTGGAAGGAGCATGTCAGGACAACCTTGAAATCTGTGCTTGAAGGCTATTCTAGTGGACTAGAAAATGGAGAGCTAGAATTTGCTGCCCTTTCTGCATCAACGTACTGTTACCATTCATATTTCATTGGCAAGGAACTGGTTTCTCTTGAGCGTGAGATGACGACTTACTGTTCTTTTATGGAGCAAATCCAACAAAAAGTCTCTTTGAACTACACAAAAATATATCGGCAAACTGTATTAAACTTGTTAGGTCAATCCGAAGATCCATGTATTTTAATCGGCTCGTCATACAACGAGGAGACTATGCTGAAGCTTCACCAGCTAGCGAACGAGCGATACCCTATTGGCAGTCTATATATTAATAAGCTCATTCTTTGTTATCTTTTTGAGGTGTACCCTCAAGCTGTCGAAAATGCCACAATAGCAAACCAGTATTTAGACGGAGTAGCAGCGACGCTATTTGTTCCTGTATTCCATTTCTATGATTCTTTGGCTCAGCTGGCAGTATATGCTGATGCAGCCGCACCTGAGCAAAAGGGCATTTTCGACAAAGTACGAGCTAATCAGGAAAAGATGCAAAAGTGGGCGCATCATGCCCCGATGAATCATCTACATAAATTTTATTTAGTGGAGGCAGAGCGCTATCGGGTTCTGGGTCAATATATGGAGGCAATGGACTATTACGACAAGGCTATTGCCGGAGCTAAAGAGAATGAATACCTCAACGAAGAAGCCCTAGCTTACGAACTTGCCGCCAAATTTTACCTCGCATTGGGCAAAGAGATAATTGCCCGAACTTACATGACGGAAGCCCATTACGCCTACACTCGCTGGGGAGCGTTGGCAAAGGTCAAGGATTTAGAAACAAAATACCCGCAGTTACTGCCCTCATCATCGTCGCGCCCCAACATTATTGCTCAAGAACGGGTGCAACTTAATCCAGGCGATGCGGTGGTGTTGTATACCGATGGCATTACAGAAGCGTTTGACATCAATCAAAAGCAATACGGCCTAGAGAGGTTATGTAAAATAGTCAGCCGTAACTCTTCGCTTTCGGCAGAGGAAATTAGAGAAGCAGTAATTGATGATGTGCGACAGCATATTGGCGAACAAAAGGTTTTTGATGATATTACTTTGGTGGTACTGAAACAGAAGTAGCTAGCTTCTGAGTATCCAAGATAGCGATTTTCCTATCAGTGAGGTACATCTAACTTTCTTCCAATTCCCAATTACCAATTTAATGACGATGTATCAGCTATTCGGAGACTTCAAAGAAGAGATAATCGCCAATCATAAGCTTTTTATGATGGAGTTTTTTGTTCACTCTATTCCCCGAGAACGACGCAAGAAAAGTCGGTATTTATCTATTGCGTTTATTACGGATTACTTGGAAAATTTGTTTCCTGTTAATGAAGAAGATATAAAGTCTTACGAACGGCAATTACAGATGAAAAGTGCAGTCACTTACATTACCAATGAATTGCTAGAAAATTCGATGAAATTCAATGATGAAGCTATTAAGTATCCTATTAAATTTGGACTTTGTTTCCTTGAACAAAACTTGGTATTGGTTGCTAGTAATTGCACGACCAGAGAAAATTTGGAGAGTTTCAATAACTTTATTCACGAACTAACAACTTCAGATGTTGATGACTTATATTTTCGTCAGTTGGAAAAAGGGGCCGAGGAGAAGAGTGAAGAATCTCGGTTAGGATTCTTGAGCATGATGAATGATTATAGTGCTAAGTTGGGCTGGAAAATTGAGACAGTCAATACAGACCATGAGATTACTACTGTTACCACAATGGTGCAGCTAACAACACAGTTAAGCTAGGTCATTCAACTAATGAGTAAGGAGGTTTAAGAAAATGGAAATTAAGACGGATGACTATAAGATATGGTATGAGGATGCAACGGCAACTCTATACTTTCAGGGTTTACTGCGGGAAAGTGGAATCGCCGACTATAAGCCCATTGAGCAGTTGCTTGAGCAGGCGATCGCTCATGAGCCAGGGACGATTACAATGAACATACAGGAGCTAGAATTCCTCAACAGTTCGGGGACGAGTATCTTGTCTCGGTTTGTGATTGGTGTGCGTAAGAAAAATACTATTGGGCTAGTGGTTAAAGGCTCGAAGGGAATACCCTGGCAAGAAAAGATTTTAGGAAACTGGCAACGATTGATGCCTGCTTTGACGCCGCAATGGGAATAGTAGCCTTCGTTAGGTGCGGAGAAATTAAACTATACTAAAATCAACTCTTTTGTCAAGAGTAAATTATAACCGGAGTTTTGAGACACATTTTCAATCTCAAAAAACTTCAATCTCCAACCTGTTAATCAGCATCTTGAAAAGCGATAACCCTAGCGGGATTCCTTCGGATCGCACGTCAACAACTAAAGGAGACATCTTAGTTGTTGATGATACACTGAACAACTTGCGTCTTTTATCGACAATGCTGACCGAGCAGGGGTACAGCGTTCGCAAATCTGTCTCTGGACAGATGGCATTGATATCGGTAAATACTAAGCTGCCCGATCTAATTTTGCTCGATATCAATATGCCGGGAATGAATGGCTATGACGTTTGTACTCAACTGAAGGCAGATGAACAAACTCGTGACGTTCCGGTGATTTTCATCAGTGCTTTGGATGATGTATTGGATAAAGTCAAAGCCTTTGCTGTTGGTGGCGTAGACTACATTACTAAACCCTTTCAGACTCAAGAAGTCATAGCCCGTATCGAAAATCAACTAACCCTCCTTCGCCAGCAGTCATCACTGCGGGAGCGAACAGCACAGCTCGAAGAGGAAATCAAAGAACGCTTCCGAGCTGAAGAAGAAGTCGGACTTTTATTGACGCTCTCTCAGGCAATTAAGCTGTTCAGCATTTAAATGGGGTATTATGAAAGATTGAATTAAGGCAAGTA
>CBDTXL010000267.1:0-6368 GCA_965364435.1 uncultured bacterium | reverse complement strand
CCGAACTGGGGTACCGACAGTATCAGATGAGTCATATTCCGGGTGCCCACTATCTCGACTTGAACAAAGACCTTTCTCGCCCTGTTGAGCGTCATGGTGGGCGTCATCCTTTGCCTGATGCTAGCGAGTTAGCCAATAAATTAGCAGCAATTGGAGTTAATTTTCAGGAAACCCTGGTTGTTGCTTACGATGATTCCCGCTTGGCTTTTGCCGCACGCCTCTGGTGGCTGTTACGCTACCTGGGGCATGATAAAGTAGCATTGCTCGATGGGGGTTGGGCGGCATGGCAAGCGGCTGGGTATCCGGTTACAGATGCCTTACCGACAGCTGTGCCAGGAACTTTTGTGCCTCAGCTACGACAGGAATGGGTTCTGAATATTGACGCGGTGAAAGCTCGCAAAGACTTGCCTGAGGTGGTATTGGTAGATTCGCGGGAGAGCGATCGCTATTTGGGCAAACACGAGCCAATTGACCCCATCGCCGGTCACATTCCCGGTGCAATCAATTATCCCTGGCAAGATGTTACTGATGCCCAAGGCTATCTGCACTCCCTTGCAGAGCAAAAACAGCGATGGCTGGATGTCGAACAAAAGGCAGAAGTTCTAGTCTATTGTGGTTCTGGTGTCACCGCCTGCGTCAATCTCTTCTCCCTGGAACTCGCTGGGATTCACACCGGCAAGCTCTATGCTGGCAGTTGGAGTGACTGGTGTTCTTACTTGCAATAAAGTCCCTCACTGCTAGGTCTGGGATGAGAGTTAACGCAGAACGACAAATTTGAATGTAGAGTTGATAGAGTACATCCAAAGCACACTTTCAAAGATTGTGCTCAAATTTACATATGTCCAAATTGAGAGTGCGATTCCCTAGCTCCTGATTCCTGGGCTTTGCCCCGCAACAAAAGAGGGGGATAGCCTCGCTTGACGTTACCGCGTTCTTCGTTTAAGCGTGATTGAAGCCCAGGGATTGGGAGAATGAGGCAATGGTAAAAAGGAGAAGGAATTACTGATAAAAAGTTAAGTATCACCAAATTGTTAGATTAAAGATTGCTAAAATAAGAAGTTCCATTAAATTCTCTAGAACTATTAGGTCTTAGTTTATATGCCTTGCTCCATGAACCGTCTTTCTATATTTGTAGACGGGAACAATATGTTCTACGCTCAACAAAAAAACGGCTGGTTTTTTGACCCGAGGCGGGTCTTAGACTACTTCAAAAGTGAGCCAAACATCACACTCGTCAATGCTTTCTGGTACACCGGCTTAAAAGATCCAAACGATCAACGGGGCTTCCGAGATGCCTTAATCAGCCTAGGTTACACCGTCCGGACAAAAATTCTTAAAGAATATTACGACGATTCATCCGGTCGCTATTCTCAAAAAGCTAATTTAGATATAGAAATTGTTGTAGATATGTTTAATACCGTAGAGCAGTATGACCGAGTGATTCTTTTTAGTGGGGATGGGGATTTTGAACGGGCGATTGAATTACTACGTTCAAAGAATACGCATATCACGGTGGTATCGACAGAAGGAATGATTGCTAGGGAATTACGAAATGCAACTGATCGTTACATAGATTTAAATGACGTGCGGGACCAGATTGAGAAAATTGATTATTAATTATAATTGAGCAAAAAATATCCGCTATATTTTATAGATTGAGGACGAGCAATTCTCTAACATCGGCAAATTGAGCTATGAACAAGCAATCGCAACCAGACCGCATCATTATTTTTGACACCACACTTCGGGATGGGGAACAGTGTCCTGGAGCTACCCTGAATGTAGACGAGAAGCTGACCATCGCACGGCAACTGGCCCGTCTGGGTGTAGATGTAATAGAGGCGGGTTTTGCTTTTGCTAGCCCTGGAGATTTTGAAGCGGTTCAGAGGATTGCCAAGACAGTAGGGACAGAAGATGGCCCGGTAATCTGTAGTTTGGCAAGAGCGATCAAAGCGGATATTGAAGCTGCCGCAGAAGCCCTCAAACCGGCAGCTCACGCTCGAATCCATACATTTATCTCAACTTCAGACATTCACCTAGAGTACCAGCTCAAGAAATCCAGGGCAGAGGTGCTGGCGATCGCTGAAAGTATGGTCGCCTACGCTAAGTCGTTCATGGACGATGTGGAATTCTCCACGATGGATGCCACTCGCACCGCTCCAGAGTACCTCTACCAAGTGTTAGAACGGGCGATCGCTGCCGGTGCGACAACCATCAATATTCCCGACACCGTGGGGTACACCACCCCTAGTGAATTTGGGGCGCTGATTAAGGGCATCAAAGACAACGTTCCCAATATTGACCAAGCGATTATTTCCGTCCACGGTCACAATGATATAGGCTTGGCCGTTGCCAACTTCCTGGAAGCAGTGAAGAATGGGGCGCGGCAGCTGGAATGCGCCATCAACGGCATTGGTGAGCGAGCGGGGAATACTGCCCTAGAAGAGGTGGTAATGGCTCTCCACGTCCGCAGGCAGTATTTCAATCCATTCTTGGGACGCCCTGTTGAGTCAGAAGAACCGCTGACAAATATCGATACGCGGCAGATTTATAAGACTTCTCGCCTGGTTTCCAACCTCACGGGGATGCTAGTGCAGCCCAATAAAGCAATTGTCGGGGCGAATGCCTTTGCTCATGAATCTGGCATTCACCAGGATGGCATCCTCAAAAACAAGCTCACCTACGAAATCATGGATGCCGAGTCCATTGGTTTGAATGAAAATCAGATTGTCCTGGGCAAACATTCCGGGCGCAATGCCTTCCGCACTCGCATGAAGGAACTGGGGTTTGAGCTGTCGGAAACCGAGTTGAATAAGGCATTTCTCCGGTTTAAAGACCTGGCAGATAAGAAAAAAGAAATTTCTGACTGGGATTTGGAAGCGATCGCTAATGATGAAAGTCAACAAGCGCCGGAACTATTCCGCCTGGAGTTGGTACAGGTGTCCTGTGGCGATAGCGCCCGTCCCACAGCCACAGTGAGCCTGCGGACGCCCACGGGTGAAGAACTAACCGACGCCGCTATTGGTACAGGACCAGTGGATGCTGTCTACAAGGCAATTAACCGTGTGGTGAATGTGCCCAACCAACTGATTGAGTTTTCTGTTCAGTCAGTGACAGCAGGAATAGATGCGATCGGGGAAGTAACGATCCGGCTACGGCATAACGAGCGAGTCTATTCCGGTCATGCCGCCAACACCGATATTATTGTCGCCTCCGCTCAGGCTTATGTGAATGCCCTCAACCGACTCTATGGAGCGTTGCCAGGCTCACAGAGGCAATTGCACAACCGAGGTGACAGCCCCGCTGATGAATCTGCCATAACCGATGAACCAGTCGTCGTTCAGGTCTCAAGGGAACAAGCCTGATACTATGCCACTTCCCGGATGGCGGGTAGAAGGTCGCCAGAAATTCCTAGTTAATGCTAGCTTTCTGGCGTTGCTGACCCTGATTATCGTAACCATCACATGGCTCTACATATCCAATGAGCGTAACTTTCATTGGTGGATTGACTGGTATTACCCAACGATCCGGATAGCAACTGCCTTTGGTCAATCCCCCTCTGAGGGGATAAAGCTAGTTCAGGAAACTCTTGTCGAGGAGCGCAATCGACTGTATGCGCTGCCGTTGGTTCCATTCATCCTCACCTTCGGCAGCTCCCGCCTCGTGTACGAAATTAGCCTAGCCTTGGTCTATTTGCTGCCATTGGCGCTTGTAATGGGAGCCATAGCGACTCAGCTCATCCCGGCTCATCGGCAGACGGTTTTTTGGTCAACTGCTCTCTTGACCTTACTGATACCAGCCAACTGGGTGCCGACCTTTATGGGCATTCCTGACACAGGTGGTGCTGTATTCATTGGTCTGGCGACTTTCGTGTACTTGCAGGATGTCAGGCTCAAGCAGTGGTGGCGAATTCCTCTGATTGGATTTTTGATTGGGCTATCTATTTTATTGCGCCGCCATTTTGTCTACGGTGGCATTGCCTTCTTAGGTGCAGTTACCTTACAAGCCTTGATTTTTTTCTCTGCCGAGGTGCGAAAAAAGCCGCACCTCGCTTGGCGGAATTTGCTCTTGGCAGGTGTGCGGATTGGTCTAATCGCTGCGATTAGTTTTGCCACAATAGCGGCTGTCGCCTGGGAGTTTACCTACCGAGCGATGACGACCAATTACGGAACGTTCTACACGTCTTGGAGCCTACCCTTGGGCGACATCGTTCCCCTATACGCCTACTATTATGGCTGGGCAACCTGCCTGATGGTGGCGATCGGCTTTTCTGCGAGCCTTCTTACCCGTACCGTGGCTTTGCCTGCGATCCACTTTATTGGTCTGTCGGGTGTTTTCTCCCTGATTGTCTGGCTAGTTGTACTACGTTATGGGAATATTTTTTACGCCTTACACATTACACCCCTGGTAATCATAGGGTTAGTAGCCTTCATCTGGACAACCTGGCTCAGGTTTACTGGAAAAGTTCGCACACTAATGCTGGGTGTGGTTGGCTGCTATCTAGTGGGCAATCTAGTCATTGGACTGACGCCAATCGGTCAGTTTGAAAGTTTCGCCCGTCCCTTGTTTGCCCTCAGCAATCCCCCGCTAGTTCGTACAGACTACGATGAAGTCGGACGATTGGTTAACTACCTGCGTCAATTGGCTCCTAAGCAAGAGCCGATCTTTGTTGTCGGTTATCAACGCCTTCAGCTTGATTCCGGTTTGGTGGGTGTTGCTGAGTTAGTGATACACGGAAATGACAGGATTTTGAACATCTTGCCAGTGCCCAAGGTGGACTCTCGTGATCAATACCCCTTTGAGACACTGCTACAGGCACAATATGTGGTTGTGCCCAACCCTCTAGCGGAATATCCGGGTATTCCCACTAAAGTTCCGCCTGTCGGGGAATGGGTGCCGAATAAAGAACTTGGTGTTGTTCAGGTGGTGGTTGATGCCTTTACTCAAAATTGGGAATTTGCCCAAGACTTTAAGCGCCTGCCTGTACAGTTCAAGTTCTCAGGGAATACTGTTGTTAGTATCTACCAGCGGACTCGTCCAATTTCTCTCTCGACGGCAGTGCGGACATTTTACGCAATGCAGCAGCAAATTGGTAAACGACCTGGTAGTCAGTTGGACTGGATTGTCGTGAGTCAGCCGTTGAACAAGTCTTTCGCTAGCAAGAACCAAGACAAAACCTACAGGCTAGTCGGTTATGGTGGCGATCGCAAAGCGGAGACTAGCCTAGCCAAGCTACCACGCTTAATCACTCGCAGTGGCGATCGCACGCAGTGGCTGGGAATATCTTTCCTCCATCTGGGTTCAGTGCCTTTAAAAACCCAAGTCACTGGCGCAATCACTTACCTGGACAACGCCTGTGTCAGAGCCTCTCTACGGTTGACGACGCTTAACAAAGAAGGTCAGATAGTTAGCTCCACAGAAAATTCGGTTAGGGATTCATCGAGCTTTAGGCTATCAATCAGTGGCAAAAATTCCGCCTATCTCCTGCTTGATGTCGAGACCTACGATAAAAATAATTTAATTAATTCTTGTACGATAGAACTCAATTCACTTAGAGTATCGTCTCAAAAATAGTGTAACTACTTGTGACTTCAAGCCATTAAAATACTCTAGTTTAACCTAAAGTCAAAAATTGAACCCTGTGATATTCTGTAACTGAAGTAAGCCTGAAACGAAATGTTAGACGAAACCCTAAAACGAGAGCGGCAGTTTCATGATGCTTGGGCTGCCGCTATTGATGTCGATGGTATTCGGGTAGCCGATTATTTTGAAGCCTGCACTGCCCCAGAAAACCGATTTATCCTACAACAGATGGGAAATATCCGAGGAAAGCTCCTTTTAGATTTGGGGTGTGGTGCTGGTGAAAATAGCGTCTATTTCGCGAAAAAAGGGGCGCGTTGTGTAGCTACTGACTATTCGCCAGGGATGGTGGAAGTAGCACTTCAGTTGGCAGCAGCTAATGGTGTCGAGATTGAAGGGCGTACCGCCAATGCAATGGCGCTGGAGTTTCCTGATAATACCTTTGATTTAGTCTATGCCTCAAATTTACTGCACCATATCCCAGAACCCAAAATTGCTTTGAAGGAAATGCATCGAGTTCTAAAGCCAGGGGGAAAAGCCTGTTTTTGGGACCCGTTGAAGCACAATCCAGTGATTAATGTCTATCGGCGCATGGCAACTGAGGTACGGACTGAAGATGAAATGCCGCTGGATATTAATATTGTAAATTATATCAAATTTCTATTTTCCGAGACAGCTTACGATACATTTTGGATAGCAACACTTTGGATATTCTTACGCTTCTATTTGATTGAAAAGGTTAACCCCAATCAGGAGCGCTACTGGAAGAAAATTATTATTGAACAGGA
>CBDTXL010000266.1:0-6401 GCA_965364435.1 uncultured bacterium | reverse complement strand
TGCAGACTAAGGTGGATGCGGATGCACTGACAGAGTTAGAGAAGTTCCTGGCAAAGGAACCCGTGAATCAGAGTTAACTACTCCCTAATTTCGCGTCATTCAAGTACTAACGTAGGGTGGGCATTGCTCACCCTACTAATAACTTAGGACTTACGCAGGCACACTAGATATAGTGGTTAGGGAGCGTCAGCTCCCTAACCGAAAGAAGACCAGTAAGTGTACTAACCTCAAGTCGAGGTAAGGATTTAACATCAGGTGTCATTTAGTAAGCTAGATTACTGTCAATACTTGCTCAGCTCTCAGACGAATTACACTCTGACCAATTTGGCCGAGCATCTGCAAGTATTTAGTCACGATAAGCTGTTGTGCATTAAAAATGCACAACAGCTGGGAGTAGGGAATAGGGAATGGGGAATAGGGAAAGAATCTTAAAACGGTTTCTGGGATTATGTTTCCGCCACTCCCGACTCCCGACTCCCGACTCCCGACCCTCATGAAAAATATGCGATTTAAACGCGCAACAGCTTACAATCAATCGCTATCTGAGAGGAGAAAGATTAACTCCTCGACTCAATAAGGGATAATGTTAAATATCTGCTCCAAGTGGATGAAGTTCAAAAAGCGAACGCTGTTCGTTGGAAAGTCGAGGAGTTTCATCGAGGAGTTAAGCAGCTAACTGGGATTGAAGCGATGCCTTTGCCGTAAAGCGAGAATTCAACGCAATCATATCGCTTGCGCGATTTTGGCTTGGACTCATTTAAAAAGACTATCTATCCTGACCTCTCAAACCATTTATCAACTGAAATATCAATGGCTTTCTGAGTACTTGATTGAGGAACTCTCTCCACCCCTCTATTCCCATGCAGCTAGTTTGACTCCTGCTCTATATCTAGTGTCTTTGCGTAAGTTCTGTGCATAAAAGCCCTCTACTCTCTGCCTTTTGCTATACCTCATCCCAGTGAAAGTCGAGCTTATGGCTGATGTAACTTTCCGTATCCTCCTAGTAACAGTAACCAAACTACAACAACCAGCCAATGAATGATTACAGGAGGCCAAAGAGAACCCGATCGCCAATAAACCATCATACAAATCAGTCCCAGTAAGGCTGTCGCCAACAGAAAAACTGGGTTGATAAACGTAGGGAAGCCAGCTGGATAAAAGGTTAAAGCATTAAGAGGATGTCCGCAAATATAAGCGGTTAAACTTATGCTTCCCCAAATGCATTTAGTTCTAAAGGTTGCTCTTTCTGATTTATGAGGGAGGAGGATGACACGATAAAATACTTCTTCTACAGTAGCAGGTGCTATCAAGGTAATCCCCATAAAACGGATAACAATCAACCAGGATAAATGGACGGGTTGAAAAGTTAAAAAGTTAGAGGAGAACCCTACAGACAAGATAAGGATAGCGAAGCAAGCTAGAAGCCATAATGAAAATATCCAAGTTTTTACTGGAGGAAGTATTGAGGAGGAGCGAGTAATTCTGTGAACGATCAGCCTTAGAGAATTGTCAAACGTACTTTGCTGCTGCATAGTTTAGTTCTGTGCTGTTTAATAAAACAAAAATAAATGTATTCTTGTGAATTGGCCTCAGCTCACTATGACAGTTTCATGATTGGTGAAGAGTGACGCGATCGCATTAACTTGCTCGACTCTCAGGTTTTGAATATATATCTAATCCGCAACGCTCGGAGTGCCGTTACAAACTCGATTTCGTCAAAACACAGAGTTCTCTGGCGGCATTTCGCTATATCGGTTACAAACTAAAAATGTGTGCCAATCTTCTAACTGACACAAGACTATTTGAATTTTCTAAAAACTTCAGGACTTACGCAAAGCCTCCATTCGTAAGGTGTGTTTGCGGAACGTAACGCACCATTCCGACTATATGTGGTGTAGCTGCGTAAGTCCTGAACTACTAATAAGTTAATAACTAAAAAATAATAGCCTTCATTTCTTGTTTAGCTGCGCCCATCGCGTCTGAATGTCTTTAATCGAAAAGACCGCTTGAAAATCCAACTTGGATTCCTGATATAATTCAGCACCGCCTTGTTGACGGTCTACCAACGCAATTACCCGCTCTACGCTATAACCAGCCGCTCGCAGTCGCTCAACTGCTTTCATAGCCGATTGCCCTGTCGTCACCACATCTTCCAAAACCACAACCTTCGCTCCAGCCGGTAGACTGGGACCTTCAATATAAGCCATTGTGCCATGTCCTTTAGCCTCTTTACGGATAATCAGCGCCGGAATGGGTCGATTTTCATAGGCAGAAACGACACTGACGGCACTCACAATCGGGTCTGCTCCCAAAGTCAAGCCAGCAACAGCCTGGGTATCGGTTGGTAGCTGGGATAGTAACAGACGCCCAACGGCTAATGCTCCTTGGGGATGGAGTGTCACTTGCTTGCCATTAATGTAATAAGAACTGCGCTGCCCTGAAGAGAGAACAAAATCCCCCTCTTTGTAAGCCAGTTGGCAAAACAAATCGAGCAGGCACTGGCGTTGGGACGTTAAATCAGTTGGGGCATTAGGATGAAGCGGTTGTTGAATTTTATCTATCATTACTTAGGGCAAAGAATTTTAAGAATAGACCAGCGCTGAAAATTTGACTCACAACAATCCTAAACTCAAATATCAGATATTATTGAGAAAAAATAAGTGTGAGGATTAGGCAAATGCGGTTAACAACGTTGCTCAGGGCGATGGTTCTTGCTGGCGCTTCCAGTGTATTGGCTTCTGCCGCGATCGCACAAACTGACTCCTCTGGCTTTGAGCCAATCCGTGTAGAAACCATTCCAGAAGCCTTTAATCGAGCCTTTTTCAGAGAATCTGGAGACTATTACCTTAACCGCACTATCCCGCGTCAAATACAATATATTATTGGTCCTGGTCTACCAGGACGAGCCACTTTTCCGGATCTTGAACTTGAGCGGGATGCCGAGCGCATCACCAAGCTTTATAACGATGTATTAGACCAGCAAGTATCTAGTGATACCGTGATTCGCACGCCCGATTTGGTCAACCCCTTCAATACCTCCCTTGGGCTACAGCCTGGAGCCCCCCGCCGTGCTGGCATCCGGTTGGAGGGCAGTGAGTTTATTTTTGAGACACTACCACCTCGATAGCCACTCTCTGGACGATTAGGCAGGCGTTGCGGCAAAAAGCGGGTTTTTCAATCCAGGGTGCAGGAGTTGAACCTGCCTTGGGCGAATTATGAGTTCGCTGCCTCAACCGCTCGGCCAACCCTGGTTACTCTGTTCATTATCATTGTGACACTCCCACGGCAGTTCAGCGCGTGGGATTTTTTGCTCAGCAAGCCAAGTTATATTTACTTGCCTAGGTGCTTGCCTCTCGGTTAGAGAGCAAGTGATTGACTGATGACGAGTCTCTCTTAGAGCCTACGCACTTTGTAGGTGCATATCCCTATTTTACCAGTAATGGGGTACTAGACCTCTTGCAGGCATTCGATCAACACCATCAAATCCATCTGTGTAGCCTAGGCTTCGCCTCGCTTCGCTAACGGCAAGCCGAAGAAAGCGTCTACATCTGTGTTTATCTGTGGTTACAAATCCAGAATCAGCACTGCGTACAAGAGGTCTACTGATTCCTCTTGCGCTTCAGTTCTGGACATGCATCTGTAGAGATTGACTTTTTTACAGTATGTGCTAGAAAAGACAACTAAAATAGAAACGACTTGTCTGTTGTGCCATCGAGCCATTCTAATTGACTATTCATGTGTCGAACGGCTGTAAGCTGGAAGACCAGCATAGAATACAGCAGGTTGTACAGTAATTCCTGTAACTTGAAACACTGATGAAATTTAACTCAACTGTGGCGCTCACTTTAATTCTGCTGGCAATGATGCTAGGTGCCGGTTTTGTGAGTGCGATGTGGGGATTCACTCTCGGTCACGAAGCGCTTAAAGGCGTTACCCAGCCAGATGTTCGCCCCACCAAAAAGCTGGCAGACAACAAGCAGGCTACTCCAGGCAAAGAAGGGGTACCGATTTTGCGCGAAGAGGATATCCTTGTCAACGTTAACGAATACATCAACAACAAAGGCAAGGAGTCGAAGCCTGATAAGAAGGATGCTCAAGCGAACAATAGCAGTCAGTCTCAGGCTACTCCAAAGCCGTCGCCTCAGGCATCTAGCACACCAGCATCATTTACAAATACTAATTCTGATCTAAAGTTACCCGTCAAAAGTCAGGACCGGGGAGTAACGCTAGAGGTGCGTTCCGCCAATCAACAGGGAGGTTCTTTATTGCTGAATGTCAGCTTGAAGAACAACGGAGCTAATGCTGTACGATTTCTTTACAGTTTTTTGAATGTTACAGACGACCAGGGTCGTGCCCTGAGCGCGATTACGGAAGGCTTGCCAGGAGAATTACCCCCCAATGGGGAGGAATTTTCTGGCACAGTGAGCATCCCTACAGCTTTGCTGGAGGACGCCAAGAAGCTTTCACTGACACTGACAGATTATCCTGATCAAAAACTTCAGTTGAAAATGTCTGAGATTCCCGTAGCGAGGTAAACCGCAACGAGCAAGGCAAAAGGAAAGAGTAAAAATGATTTTATGCTTGCCTTTTACCTTTTACCTTTCAGAGGGTTGCCGACCTGATGGTTCTCCTAACAGTGAGTGTTTCTGCTAACCTGACGGGTCGAGACATTCTGCTGCGATTGTTAACGGTACTACTACTGATTGCGATCAACGCCTTTTTTGTCACTGCTGAGTTTTCTATGGTTTCGGTGCGGCGATCGCGCATCAATCAGCTGGTTGATGCTGGTGATGTCCAGGCGCAAACCGTCCAAGCGCTGCAACGGAGCATCGACCGACTACTCTCTACAACTCAGTTAGGGATTACCCTTTCTAGTTTGGCTCTTGGCTGGATTGGTGAGAGTACGATGGCGGTCCTGGTAGCGACTGCGATCGCACAACTGCCTTTGCCAGGACAGATCAGCCATGCGATCGCCCATTCCCTAGCGATCCCAGTTACCTTTTTCTTGATTGCCTATCTGCAAATTGTTCTGGGCGAACTCTGCCCCAAATCTGTCGCCCTGCTTTACTCAGAACAACTGGCGCGGTTTCTCGGACCACCCAGTCTCGTGATTGCACGGGTTTTTAATCCTTTCATCTGGATTTTAAACCAATCGACTCGCTGGCTACTGCGGCTCGTGGGCATCCAATATACGGGTCAAGGCTGGTATAACCGGGTAACGCCAGAAGAGTTACAGCTGATTATTACTACTGAGCGAGAGTCTAGCGGACTAGAAGCAGAAGAACGAGAGCTACTCAACAACGTATTTGAGTTTGGTGAGGTTTTGGCGGAAGAGGTGATGGTTCCCCGCACCAGCATTGCATCCATTCCCCTTACTGCAACATTCCAGACAATGCTAGAAGAGATTGCCAAAACGGGTCACTCTCGCTATCCCCTCACTGGCGAATCCCTTGATGACATTCGTGGCATTATCTACTTCAAAGACTTAGCCCAACCTTTATCCCAAGGGCAGCTAACGCCAGAGACGCCGATTGGGCAGTGGATTCATCCTGCCCGGTTTATCCCAGAATTTATGCCCCTGAGCGAACTATTGCCCTTGATGCAGCGATCGCATCTAGCAATGGTTATCGTCGTGGATGAGTTTGGTGGCACAGTTGGCTTAGTCACGCTTAAAGATTTGATTGCCGAAATTATCGGTGACCATCCCGAACCGGAAAGTAAAGAAGAGTTGGCTGTCCAAATTCTGGATGAGCAAACATTCCTGGTGCAGGCCCAAATGGACTTGGAAGAAGTCAACGAACAGTTGGATTTGGACTTACCTTTAATTGACGAATATCAAACTTTGGGGGGCTTTGTGCTTTATCAGTTCCAGAAACTTCCTCTACAGGGTGAAATCCTGCACTATGACAACCTTGAGTTAACAGTCGTATCTGCTGAAGGTCCACGCCTGCATCAAATTCGCATACACCGGCAAGAACCAACAGCAGCGAAGGCGGGAGACATTTCTTTACCAGCGATCGCGCCGGTAATTGCCACAAATGGTGATGTCCCAGTTGACGACGCTAAGAGGGATGTCGATGAAGACCCCTCCCAAGAGCAAAAACGAGGGTTTTGATAGAGACGTTGTATGCAACGTCTCTACTCTTGTTTCAAGTGTTCGGCAATCGATAAGGGCAAACTATTGAGCAATAATCGCTCAGACCGTTCCTGACTCTCTTGCAAGGCTGCCTCCGAGGCTTCCAATGCGGCTTGAGTTTTTTGCAAAGCTGTTACCGTTTGCTGCAACTCTTCATTGCAAACTTGGAGCTTTTTCTGAAGGCTTTGAACTTTTAAGTGAGTTTGAATCCTGACTAATGCTTCCTCTAGTTGAAAGGGTTTTGTAATGTAGTCTACGCCTCCAA
>CBDTXL010000265.1:0-6402 GCA_965364435.1 uncultured bacterium | reverse complement strand
TCCCTACTCCCTGAACTCAGACAGGATGCTGAAACAGGGATTCCAGATAAACACGAGCACAGGCGCGATAACTCTGGGATGCTTCTGGCGTCTTACCATTTCCATTTTGGAGCAAAAACAGCGACAGTGCTGCCGCAAAGACCCGGTCTTGATCCCACGTTGGATGGTTTTCCAGGTAGCGCTTGAGGGATTCGTGCAGGTCTTCGGGGATTTCTGCCAGGATGCTCACGGTTGCGTTCATATTTACCTCTCGTTTCATGGCGTATTGGGACAAAGCAACTTTGCTTTCAGCCTTTCTTGACAACGGCTTTACAACTGAAAGCAAGACAAATGAACTTGGAAAAAGCACCCAGTTTTACTGCCGTTGGGCTTTTCTCAAATCAAAACTTTTATTAGTTGGTCGCACCATTGTCGGCTGAGATGGGGTGGGGTTGTCAATGCTGCGAAATATTACAACCCTTCTCAAAGCCAAAAAATATTTACGAGAGAATCAGTATTTCAGGGCGATCCCCGTTATATATCTTTACAAAAACTCAGTCCTTTCCGCCGCCGAATCCTCGTTCAAGAAAATCCCCAATAAGACGGTAAGACCTCATCCCGCCGTTCCTGCCTGTGGAAAACCAGCGACCATCTGGGGAAAAAGTTGCACAACTGTGTGGAAACGCTGGGGAATCTTTGGGGAAAACTGAGGCAAAAAATAAGAATTGCAAACAGTTTGGCAGGACGTCGGGTCTAAGGCGTCGGGACTAGACGGCGACAGGGAACTGGGGAATAATTAGAAATTAGGGGTTAAAGGATTATTCTCCAATTAATAATTTATAATGACATTCAGGCTACTGAGTGAGCGTCAACTGTTAGGGTATGACCTAAAGCACTAAATACTTGGCGTTGCTCAAATAATTCAACCAAATCGCTGTTGATTTTGTTTTTGAGGGCTTCTTGTCGCAAGATTTTTAGCGCCGTGTCCACCGGCAGCCGACGCTTATAGGGGCGATCGCTAGCGGTAAGGGCGTCGTAAATATCTGAAACCGTGAGAATCTGCGTTTGGATGGGAATTTCTTCTTGCTTTAAGCCTTGGGGGTAGCCGGTACCATCCAGTTTTTCATGATGCCCATAGGCAATCGCCGGGACGCCTTTGAGATGCTTTGTCCAAGGAATCCGCTTGAGGAAGTGGTAGGTGTGAGTAACATGGGCTTCAATGCCTGAGCGCTCTTGGGCTGTCAGGTTACCTCTAGGAACCAGTAACTGAGCCATCTCTGCCTGTGAAATAAGTGGTTTGGTTATCCCATCAATATCTCGATAGGTATATTCAGATAGAGCTGCCAATTGAGCCGAAGTCTCTTCAGAAAAAGCATGAAACTCTCTCGTTAGCAGGAGATCAGGTTCATTGAGTTCTTGTAGTAGCTCCCAGTAGTAATTGAGTCGCTCAATAGTTTGAGCCAGCTGGTTCTCGACTTTTTTTAGGCTTTGGCAGTGGGAACAGCCAGATTCAGTGGCGTCGTCCCGATGCTGATGGCTGGGATGCTCAAGTAAATACTTGAATTTTGTTTGAGCGCATTCCATTTCCATAGTGCGCTGTGCCAGGGCAAAGCGATAACGAATCACCTCCAGCTGTTCAGGGTAGAGTTTTTTCTGCTTGCCTAAAAGAGCTTCTGGAATTCCAACTTTGCCAAAGTCGTGCAACAGGGCGGCATAGCGAACTTCTTGGATTTGGCGATCGCTAAAATAAATCGGCCGTAGCGGACCAGAGGTGATGGAACTTGCCTCTTGACTCAGCCGCACGGTGAGCTCAGCCACTCGTTCCGAGTGACCAGAGGTTGTCGGGTCTCGCGCCTCAATGATCTGGACAGACGCTCTCACAAAACCTTCAAAGAGATTCTCAATACTCTGTTGCAGCTGATTTCGTTCAATGGAAATTGCCGCCTGAGAAGCGAGCGATCGCACAATTCGTTCTTCCCACTCTGAATAAGGTTGGGTCACCTCCTTCGCGTTATCGAGCGTGATAACAATATCGGATTTCACTTTACGATTAATCAGTTGCAGCACACCAATAATTTCCCCATCCTGGTCTTGCATGGGCAGCACCAACACAGAGCAAGTGCGATAAGGCAGGCTGGTGTCAAAACTACGGTCTAGCTGGTAAGGGACGCCTGCTGGCACATTATAGGCATCCGGCAAATTTAGGCATTTACCCGTCAGTGCCACATACCCCGCCAGACTTTTGCGAGTCAGAGTAATAGCAAATTCCTGAAAGGAATCGCTCGGTAGAGAATCATTCTGCGCTACCTTGAATAGCAACTTAGGAACCGCCTCATCGCGACGATCCATTAGATAGACGCTACCCGCGTCGCTACACGTAATTTCTCGGCTCTTGGATAAAATCAGATGTAGTAATTCATCTAAATCGTTGCTGCTCGAAAGTGCCGTGCCAATCGATAAGAGCTGCTCAATCAGTTCAACTTGTTCAGCTGAGGGTTGTAAAAGTTCTTGGCTTTCGAGGGTCATGATCGGGGAGTAGGAGACTGTCATTATTTTTTGAGGGATTAATCACAACTATGCGGACTCATGGCTAGCCAACGCCGCCTCAGATAAAAGCCCTGACTGACTTATTTGTGAGCGCCTGGTTTATCCACATTTGAAATTTAGTTATGTCGCTCGTCAAACTCCGAATCTATGCACCCCAAGAGAGCGAAGCAATCAGCCACTATAATTATTGTTTACTGTAATGTAACGCTTAGCTCTCCCTTTTTAAAAACTTGATGAATACTTTACACAGCCGACTCAATTTTCGCATACCAGACCAGAGTTTCTTGACGAATTTTTTTCAATTCTTCCGGAGAAATTCGCTCAAGGTGAGGCAGAATTAAATTCATTCGACCTTGAGACTTGAGTTGGTCGCGGTGACGGTCGAGAAAATCCCAGTAGAAGAAATTAAAAGGACAGGCTTTTTCTCCGGTGCGCTCCTGATGCTGATAAACGCAACTGCCACAGTAGTCACTCATCTTGTTGATGTAGTTTGCCGATGCCGCATAAGGCTTTGATGCCAGAACACCCCCATCGGCAAACTGACCCATGCCAATTACATTTGTCTGCATTACCCAGTCATAGGCATCGATAAACGCCCCCTGAAACCATTCTTCTAACTCCTGAGGTGAAACTCCGGAAATTAAGGCAAAGTTGCTCAATACCATCAACCGTTGGATGTGGTGCGCGTAGCCGATGCGCTGCACTTGCGTAAGAATTTGGTGCAAACAGTTCATATCTGTCTTCTGAGCATCCCAGTAAAACGCTGGAAGCGGCTGGGTGTGGTTAAACCAGTTGCGTTTTGGGTAGTCTGCATCCATATGGTGGTAGACGCCGTGCATATATTCCCGCCAACCCAGCACCTGTCGAATAAAGCCCTCCACGCTACTTAAATCTAACTTGTTCTGCTGGTAAGCTTTTTCTGCGGACGTAATCACTTCTGAGGGCTGGAGTAAGCCAATATTTAGGTACGGGGAGAGCATCGCGTGCCACATCGTTTCCTCCCCGGTTAGCATCGCATCTTGATAGGGTCCAAATATGGGTAGGCGATGTTGAATAAAGAAGTCTAATACTTGAATTGCCTGCTGACGAGTAACTGCCCAGCGGAAGGGTTCAGCATCTCCGTAAGCTGGTAAGTCTTCAGATTTAACCCAGTCGATGACTTCTTGTGTTGTTTTGTCTGGCTCAAACCAGAGAACTCCTGGTGTGTTCAGCTTGCCTTTGGGGGGTTTGCGATTTTGTTTATCAAAGTTCCATTTTCCCCCAACTGGCTGGTTTCCCTCCATCAAGACATTGAAGCGTTTGCGCCCTTCTCGATAGAAGTTTTCCATGATTAGGCTCTTTTGGGTGTTAGCCCATTTCTTAAAGTCTTCCTCCCTCCACAAAAAATGATTGTTGGGAACAAAGGTGACTTCGCAACTTAGTTTTAGGCGGCTAATCATCTGAGCGAAGGGTCGGTCATTTGGAGCCATTACCCGCAGTTCGATAATATTGTTCTTTCTAACCCAGGCTTTGAGAGGTGCTTCAAAGTCGTCAGCTGTCTCATAGGTTACTGACCAACCCTTAGAGCGTAACTCCTCGGCAAAGTGCCGCATCGCTGACCAAATCAGCACCAGTTTTTGACGGTGGTAATGTCGTTGTTTGGCATAGTGCAGTGACTCAATTAAAATTACTGGGGTTTTGTGACGCTTTTGCTCACAACTAGAGAGCGCTGCTTGTTGAACCCACAACTGGTCACCTAATATCCAGATACCGACGGTCATCTTACTTTTCCTTTGTAATCTTTTAAAATCTACTGTTGCGCTCGAAACAAGTACAATTCGTCTGTCAGAGGAGACAGAGGATCTTATACCGTTTAGTTGGGGGAGTTAGGGGAGAAAATACTTCCCAATCTTCCCCACCTTCCCTACCAACACACAAGCAGAAAAACAACCAACCACTGATTACCGCACCCCCGACACCCTAACCCCGACGCCCTCTCAAAAGAGAAATTTCAATGATCCAAGCACACATTGCACCCTATGGTTCGTGGAAATCGCCCATTACGGCTGACCTGATTGTTAGTGGCACAATTGGGCTGGGGCAGATTGCCCTAGATGCCGAGGATGTCTACTGGATTGAGGGGCGACCAGCTGAAGCGGGGCGGAATGTGATTCTGCGAAGGACACCAGATGGCAAAACTACTGACGTGACGCCATTCCCCTTCAATGCTCGTACCCGCGTTCACGAATATGGAGGCGGTACTTTCGCGGTTAGTGATGGCACAATTTACTTTTCCAACTTTGCCGACCAACGCCTCTACTACCAGACCCCAAACTCCGAACCGCAACCACTGACACTAGAGAGGACGGGCAAGGGGGGTTCGCCCCTGCTGCGTTATGCAGATGCCGTAATTGACAAGCAGCGAGGCCGCTTGATTTGTGTTCGAGAAGACCACACGGCTGACGGTGAACCCGCGAACACCTTAGTCAGCATTAGCTTGGCTGAGGGTCAGGATGTCCATGTACTAGCTTCTGGAAAGGATTTTTACTCCTCGCCGAGCCTCAGTCCGGATGGTTCGCGTTTAGCATGGTTGAGCTGGAATCATCCCAATATGCCCTGGGATGGGACTGAATTATGGGTGGCACAGATTAAAGCAGATGGCTTATTAGGTGAATCCCAATGGGTGGCTGGTGGGGTTGATGAGTCGATCTTTCAGCCAGAGTGGTCACCGGATGGCTTACTCCACTTTGTTTCTGACCGCACTGGCTGGTGGAATCTCTATCGTTGGTTACCTCCTCGAAGTTCGGGGGAGCTAGAGGGCATAGATCCTCTGTGTCCAATGGAAGCTGAGTTTGGGCTTCCCCAGTGGGTTTTTGGAATGTCAACTTATGGATTTGAGTCAGCAAATCGTATTATCTGTACTTATACCCAAAAGGGCAGTTGGCAACTGGCAAGTCTCGACCTCCAGACGAAGCAGATAGAGGTGATTTCAACGCCTTACACTGAGATTTCGTCGCTGAAAGCAGTGAATGGTCGAGCTGTGTTCATTGGCGGTTCAGCCACGGAACCGACGGCTATTGTCCAGATGGACTTGGCAACGCGACAGATGGAAGTACTGCGCCGGTCGAGTGAGTTGGAGATTGATACGGGATATCTATCGACGCCCCAAGCGATCGCTTTTCCAACGGAGAATGGTCTCATGTCATACGCCTTCTTCTACCCACCGCAAAACAAAGACTACACGGCACCCGCTGGAGAGAAGCCACCTCTTATCGTCAAAAGCCACGGTGGACCAACTGCCTCTACCTCTAGTGCGTTTAACCTGAAAATTCAATACTGGACAAGTCGCGGATTTGCAGTCCTTGATGTCAACTATGGTGGTAGTACTGGCTACGGACGGGACTATCGTCAGCGCCTCAAGGATCAGTGGGGCATTGTTGATGTTGACGACTGCGCCAACGGGGCTAAGTACCTCGCCCAACAAGGATTAGTGGATGGTAATCGATTAGCGATCGCGGGTGGTAGTGCGGGTGGCTACACCACTCTTTGCGCTCTTACCTTCCGAGATGTTTTTAAGGCAGGGGCAAGTTACTACGGTGTCAGTGATTTGGAAGCCTTGGCGACGGATACCCACAAATTTGAGGCACGCTACCTCGATGGGTTGATTGGACCCTACCCGGAGCGTAAGGATCTATATGAAGAGCGATCGCCCATCCATTACATAGATCGCCTCTCCTGTCCAGTCATCTTCTTCCAGGGACTAGAAGATAAGGTTGTACCGCCCAATCAGGCTGAGATGATGGTCGAAGCCTTGAAAGCAAAGGGATTGCCAGTGGCGTATGTCGCCTATGAGGGAGAGCAGCACGGTTTCCGCCGTGCGGAGAACATCAAACGCAC
>CBDTXL010000264.1:0-6405 GCA_965364435.1 uncultured bacterium | reverse complement strand
CGGGTTTGACCAATCCGAAAAGCCCGGTCAGTTGCCTGATTTTCCACAGCTGGGTTCCACCATCGGTCAACGTGAAAGACATGATTCGCTCGTGTTAAGTTAAGTCCAGTACCGCCAGCTTTTAGAGAGAGAATAAGGAGACGGGGACCTTCTGGGTCATTCTGGAAGCGGTCAATCATCTCCTCCCGTTGCTGTTTTTTCGTTGCTCCGTACAAGAACAACGTTTCGCCACCCAGTTGTTTTTCTAAATACGGTTGAAGGAGTTTGCCCCACTCAGCAAATTGAGTGAAGATTAAAGCGCGATCGCCTTCTTCAATCGCCTCCTCCAGCATTTCCTGTAAACGCAGCAGTTTCCCTGAGCGCTTGGAATCGCCTAAGTTTTTCTCCTTGAGGTATTGCGCTGGATGGTTGCATACCTGCTTGAGTCTCAACAGCAACGTCAAAATTAGCCCCCGACGCTTGATACCCTCAGATTCTTCAATCTCTACGAGAGACTCATCCACCAACTTTTGATAAAGCGCCGCCTGTTCTGCTGAAAGACCACAGAAAACATTCATCTCCTGCTTTTCCGGCAAGTCTTGAATGATATCTTTGTCAGTTTTGAGGCGTCGGAGGATGAAGGGTTGAACAAGCGATCGCAACGTCTGTAACGAATCCCTATCCCCAAACTTCTCAATCGGCATAGCAAACCGACGCTGGAAAAATTGCTGATTTCCCAAATACCCCGGATTGAGAAAATCCAAAATTGACCACAATTCCGACAACCGATTCTCCACCGGCGTCCCTGTTAGAGCAATGCGAAAGCCAGCTTCTAGCTGCCGTACCGCTTGTGACTGCTTCGCCCCTGGATTTTTAATATTCTGTGCCTCATCCAGTACAACACCTTGCCAAGATACACCCTGAAGAGTTGTTGCATCCCGAAACACCAAGGGGTAACTAGTAATTACCAAATGCTTATCCTTAACTGTCTTAGCAAATGCCTTACCTTTTAGTCGTTTATCCCCGTGATGAACGATCGCTTTCAGAGTTGGTCCAAATTTCTTGACTTCCCGTTCCCAGTTTCCCAGTACCGAAGTTGGGCAAACTACAAGCGTTGGTAACTCTAACGCCTCTTGCTCTTGTAGATGCAGTAGAAAAGCGATTAGCTGGGGGGTCTTTCCAAGTCCCATGTCGTCTGCCAGACAAGCACCTAAACCCCACCGTTCTAGGAACGCCAACCAACTAACGCCTCTTGCTTGATAAGGTCGTAAAGTCCCGCGAAAACTGTCTGGTATCTCAATCAGCTGAATTGACTGATTGCCAGTCAGATTGGTAATCAACTCTTGCAGCGCCCCGGATGCCTCAAAGTGAACCACCGGAAGTTTTGCCAGGGTTGTTGTGTCACCAGTACTTAGACGCAGCGCATCTTCCACACGGAGAGTCATCTGCTCTTTAGATGCCGCAAAGATCGCTTGAGCGGCTTTAACATCTGAGGGTTGCAGTGCTATCCACTCGCCACCAACTTCTACCAGTGGAGATTGCTGCGCCATCAGGTGGTCAAATTCTTTTTTCGAGATTGTTTTATCACCAATCGCCAGTTCCCACTTGAACTTCAACAGGCTTTGCAATCCTAAGCGCTCTTTTTTGGTTGATTGCCCAACCTCAGCGCTGATGCTGATTCCTAAGCGATTTCCTCCTGCTCCTGGTGCTAATCCTGGAGGTAGAACGATTCCCAATCCACTATCTTGTAATCGCCATGCACTCGCCTTAATAAACTCATACACCTCAACTGGCGTTAGCTCACAAGAGGAGGGGACTCGTTCGTGCAAGCTCGGTTCAATGGGAGGATAAAGTCGGGTCGCCAAGCCTAAACCTTTGAGGAATGTCTCTTGAGGCTGCTCAATCGTCCGCCCTTGATACTCCAATCGCTCGACGGGTTGACTCCAAATTGTCGTTGCATCAACCAAAAATTCTGGGCTGTCAACCGCTTGCAAGCAATATTCCAACCGCCAGTTCGTTTCACCAGATGCTGGCGGTTGGAGCGAAAAGCCGGTGCGAAAGAGATTTTGTCCAAACCTTTGGGAGGTTGGTGCGACTAAGTTTTGTTGTACGGGTGTTGTCCAGGTAGAGAGGGCAGTTTCCAGTCGTGCGACTGCCTCGGTTGGTGCCTCAAGGGTGTTAGATAGTGTTGAGAGCGTTAGCGAAGGCTGCTCAGAAAGCATTCGCAACCACTCCTGCACAGGGGATTCTGCTGTGGGTAAAGCCTGAGCCTCCACCCAATTACGCACCTGAGTATCCATAACACTGCTCAAGAATCCTAGCAGTAATTCCTCAGGCTCTGGTGGTAAATAGGGAGTAGGGAGTAGGGAGTAGGGAGTAGGGGATTCCCCATTGCCCCTTATCGCCAGAGAGGACCCCGAGTTCCCCATTCCCTGATAAGTGCGGCAGGCAGATGGCATTAGTTGCGTAAACTTTTCCAGACGCGCTTGGTCTACAGCACTGTCGAGGAGGGGTTGCCAGCGAGCAACCACATCGCCGTTGAGTTGCCGATACAGTCCTGGTAAAAATTTACACCGACTTAGCAAATCCAAGCTCCAGCGCATCACCTGAGACCAAAAACGTAGCTCTCCCCCCACGTAAGCGTCCGAGGCTTTAAAAGAGCCAAGTGGTAAGGCTTGTAGAAATTTCACTGCCTCTAAAGGCTCAAGACAGAATCCCTCAACTTTCCACAGTTGTAGTACTAAAGGCGGGGCGTCTGTACCTCCTTGCATGCTTTTGACAGACAAAACTGGGTAAACGGCTTCGCTATTTGATGAGGCTTGAGTCGGCAGGGCAAGAACTTGAGTTTGCCATCTGTGCGGCTTGCTTTCTGAGACACCAGCACGACTGCCTTTGCGTCCGCCCCCAGACGCTTCTAGAAATTTACCTATGGAAAGACTGTGAGAACGCAAAAAAGATGTCACTTCTGCTTGCGTCATTGCAAAAGGATGGGATGAAGCCTCATCCGAAGATGTCGTTTCCACAGAGGTCATTGTGCGCCAGGTTTCTCCCCAAACGAATAGATGACCACGACTTTCCCCAGGTATCCAACTGCCATGTAAAATCGCCATGCTTAAAGAATTTTAAGATTTTAGATTTGAGTGTTGAGTTTTTTAATTTATGACGCATGAAATGAGCCTTCATTTCAGCTATTTTTTGACATCCTACATGACCATCAGCTACCTCAAGGCAGCCTTAGTACATAAGTGCTACGATTGCGACATAGAAAAAAGCATGATAGAGAAGGACAAAGTACCGAATGGTAGAGTTAGACAAGTCAATATCCTTCGACGGACGGGATATTCGACTGAAGGTGGGTCTACTAGCCCCACAAGCCGGTGGTTCCGTGCTTATTCAGTCGGGGGACACTGCTGTTTTAGTGACGGCAACTCGCGCTGCTGGCAGAGAAGGCATAGATTTTCTTCCCTTGTTGGTTGATTACGAGGAAAGACTATACGCAGCAGGCCGGATTCCAGGTGGTTTCCTGCGTCGCGAAGGCCGTCCCCCAGAAAAAGTGACGCTTATAAGCCGTCTGATTGATCGTCCCCTACGCCCCTTATTTCCCGGTTGGCTGCGAGATGATATTCAAATCGTAGCAACTACGATGTCAATGGATGAACAAGTGCCGCCCGATGTTTTGGCGGTAACGGGTGCTTCAATTGCTGTATTGCAAGCGAAAATCCCCTTCTATGGACCAATGGCAGCGGTGCGTGTGGGTTTAGTGGGGGATGATTTTATTATCAACCCAACCTACAGAGAAATAGAGGCAGGAGACCTGGATTTGGTGGTAGCCGGTTCCCCAGATGGTGTGATTATGGTGGAAGCGGGTGCTAACCAACTGCCAGAGCAAGACATTATTGAGGCGATTGACTTCGGCTACGAAGCGGTGCGGGACTTGATTCAAGCCCAGCGAGAGTTGCTGGAGGCGTTGGGGATTGCCTTAGTCACCGAGGAACCGCACGAGGGAGAGGATGCGACGCTCTCCGAATTTATCCGCGATCGCGCCACAACGCAAGTCAAAGAAGTCCTAACCAAGTTTGACCTTGACAAAAACGCTCGCGATACTGTATTGGATGAGATTAAGGAAAATTCTGTAATGGCAGCGATCGCCCAACTGCCAGAAGAAGACCCAATCCGAGTCGCAGCGACAGAAGATAGCAAAGCGGTTGGCAAGGTGTTCAAAAACCTGACCAAAGAACTGATGCGTCGTCAGATTGTTGAAGACGGTGTCCGAGTCGATGGTCGTAAACTTGATGAAGTGCGACCCGTTTCTTGTCGGGTGGGTGTATTGCCCCTGCGAGTTCATGGGAGTGGTTTGTTTAACCGGGGATTGACGCAGGTGCTATCGACTGCAACCTTGGGGACACCAGGCGATGCCCAAAAGCTTGATGACCTAAACCCAGAAGAAGATAAGCGCTATCTGCATCACTACAATTTCCCGCCCTATTCGGTTGGGGAAACTAAACCGATGCGATCGCCCGGTCGTCGGGAAATCGGTCACGGGGCCTTAGCCGAACGCGCCATAGTCCCCGTCTTGCCCCCCCAAGAAGACTTCCCCTACGTCCTCCGGGTTGTGTCGGAAGTGCTTTCCTCCAATGGTTCCACCTCGATGGGTTCGGTTTGTGGCTCTACCCTTGCTTTGATGGATGCGGGTGTTCCGATTACCAAGCCAGTCAGTGGGGCAGCGATGGGCTTAATCAAAGAAGGTGATGAAGTCCGAATTTTAACAGATATTCAAGGCATTGAAGACTTTTTGGGTGACATGGACTTTAAAGTCGCAGGTACCGACACCGGCATCACGGCTTTACAAATGGACATGAAAATCACGGGTCTGTCTATGGATGTTGTTGCCGAAGCGATTCACAAAGCAAGACCGGCGCGACTGCATATTCTGGAGAAAATGCTTGCCACGATTGACAAACCCCGTGAGGAGATGTCCCCCTTTGCCCCCCGCCTGCTGACCTTAAAGATTGATCCAGAACTGATTGGACTGATTATTGGTCCTGGGGGTAAGACCATCAAGGGAATTACCGAGCAAACTGGTGCCAAGGTGGATATTGAAGATGATGGGACAGTGACTGTCTCAGCAGTAGACGGCGAAAAGGCAAAGCGGGCGCTCAATATTATTCAAGGCATGACCCGCAAGCTGAATGAAGGGGATGTCTATGCGGGTCGCGTTACCCGGATTATTCCGATTGGTGCCTTTGTGGAAGTACTCCCCGGAAAAGAAGGGATGATCCACATTTCTCAACTCGCCGACTATCGAGTCGGCAAGGTGGAAGATGAGGTCGCTGTCGGGGATGAAGTGGTTGTCAAAGTGCGAGAAATTGACAACAAAGGTCGTCTCAATCTCACACGTTTGGGTATTCACCCGGACGAAGCAGCAGCAGCGCGGGCAGCGGCAAAATAGAAAAGTTTTAAGGTGTATAGCACCTGCCCTTGGAAGGGGGAGTAGGGAGTAGGGAATGGGGAAGAGTTTTGAAGATCGCTTGGAACTGGGCTTTCGCCTTGCGATCGAAGAGCGTTAAAGTTGGCGTTTCCCCAATGCCAGCGATCGCTACCTGATTTTCTTTTTAGGGGCAGACTGCTAGGGGCGGTTCTCCGGTGTCCGCCCTGAGTTTTGAGAGAGTTAAGTGAGAAACTGGAAAAGTTCAAATGCTCCTTAAAGCTTTAAACTAAAGGGTGCGTTATGGTTTGGAGATGGTCTAGTTAAGCTGTGCGGAAAATTGTCATTGCCGGTAACTGGAAAATGTATAAAACTCAAGGGGAAGCCTCTGAGTTTTTGCAGGGATTTCTGCCTGAACTAGGGCAAACTCCCGAAGAGCGGGAAGTCGTTCTGTGTGCTCCCTTTACAGACTTGGGCGTGATGTCCAAGACTATGCACGGTAGCCTTGTGCGGCTAGGTGCCCAGAATATTCACTGGGAGGATGAGGGTGCCTACACAGGTGAAATCTCTGGTTCTATGCTGACGGAAATTGGGGTGCGCTACGTTATTGTGGGTCACAGTGAACGGCGTCAATATTTTGGTGAAACCGATGAAACGGTCAACAAGCGCCTCCTTGCTGCCCAACGTCACGGTCTCAAACCGATTCTCTGTGTAGGTGAAACCAAGCAACAACGGGATGCTGGTGAAACGGAATCCATCATCATTAACCAGCTGAAAAAAGACCTTGTGGATGTTGATCAGCAGCAGTTGGTGATTGCCTACGAACCAATTTGGGCGATCGGCACGGGCGACACTTGTGAGGCGTCGGAAGCGAATCGCGTCATCGGCTTGATTCGGAGTCAGTTGAAGAATCCTGATGTGTCGATTCAGTATGGCGGTTCAGTTAAACCCAACAATATTGATGAAATTATGGCTCAACCAGAAATCGATGGTGTCCTTGT
>CBDTXL010000263.1:0-6406 GCA_965364435.1 uncultured bacterium | reverse complement strand
GTGGCGAGGGTGTCTGGGCAAATGGCTTCTCATTAGGCGCTCTTAAAGCTTCTACTAAGGGCGGCGAGAGTGCCTCAGCCCCTTGTGGGTGAGGGTGAAAGCCGCCCTGTTCATAGTTCATAGTTGATAGTTCATTGCCATGAACCATGAACCATGAACCATGAACGCCGCAGTCCTCGTCCCCTTGTAGGCGAGGAGAAGGCTTCATGCCTATACCCGTTAACATTTCTGCTAGGAGCTGTTTAAGTTTTTCAAAAGCTGCTTCGTCCCGACAGCAGTCTCTTAAAGCTTGTTTTGATCCAAATTCAGGCATCATAAAAGGAGTTTCAACCGATTGAGCGCTCTTTTATAGAGCCTATCCGAAAAGGTCTTTGGTTATGATTTTTTGTCAGCAATATTATAGTGAAGACCATAACAAAATGAGGATTTTGCTGTGACACTCTCACGTTAAGCTTGCGCTGTAACGTGAGCATCTAGGGTCGCCCCCAGAAGTTCCTGTTTCATAGCCTGACTATTGTCTAAGGCTCCACAGGCTGAGACCGTGAGACCCACGGTCTTTAATGCTTTATACAGAATATTAATCGCTGCGTTTTCATCCCTATCCATTTCTAAGTTGCACTTCGGACATTGATGAAGACGAACAGAGAGGATTTTCGGAACTTTTGTCCCGCAACCTGAACAATTCTGCGTTAGCGAAGCGGGGCGAAGCCCGGTGTTGTGAGGGTTCACCTTAACCAAATGGACTCCGTATTTTACTACCACTGATTCCAGTATGGTGATGAACTTTCCCCAGCTCACATCGTAGATGGATTTAGCCAATCTTGTTCGGGCTAACCCACGAATGTTGAGGTCTTCAACTGCAATTAAGTCATAGTTGCGACCTAACCAATGCGCGACTTGATAATGAAACATTTCCCGCCCCCTAGCGATTCTCTGATGAATCTTCGCCACGCGGGTTTTTGCTTTGGCGCGATTGTTTGAGCCATCTCTTTTCCTGCTCTTATCTCGCTGCTGACGAGCCAGATGTTTTTGCGCCTTACGGTAAATTTGAGGCACTGG
Organism: uncultured bacterium; assembly: GCA_965364435.1. Lineage (GTDB taxonomy): Bacteria > Cyanobacteriota > Cyanobacteriia > Cyanobacteriales > Coleofasciculaceae > CBDTXL01. Next base: position 5,347 of record CBDTXL010000263.1, on the reverse strand, counting down.
CACAAATTCGCCCGTACTTGTTGCCAAGAACTCTTTGAGACCCAGGTCAATCCCAACCGCCGACTTAACTTTGTCCAGTGGCTTCGGCTCTGGAACAGTTGAGTCTTCAGCAGAAATAGAGATATAGTACCCATCTGCCTTGAAGCAAATGGTTGCTGTTTTGAGAACAAAACCCTCAGGAATGGGACGGTGGACAACAACAGGAATTAACCCAATCTTGGGAATTCTCAAGATATCACCTTCCAGAAAGCAAGCTGCTTTTGGGTGATTAACTCTTGAAAAACTGAAGCTTGGTTTTTCTCCCCGTTTCTTGAACTTAGGTCGCCCTCCCCGTTTCCCGGTTTTATCGGGAACCAGCCAGCGTTTCCACGCTTTATCTAGTCGCTGAAGGTTCATCTGCTGAACCTCAGAATAGATACCTGCATATTCAGGAAACAGCTTTTTAGTTTCCTTAAGTGCAGACTGTTGGCAATAGTAATCTACTCGTTCTGGGACACCTCCAATTGACTCAGAAACAATTGAACAACGGTCAATCTGGCATCTTGTACGGTTGAGCCAGTCGAGTCGTTGTCCCAAAGCAAAATTCCAGTGCCTTCTCAATAACTCGCTCCAGGTCTCCATCGTGGCGACCTGTTCGGGAGTTGGCTTGATTCGGTACTGGAAAGTTATCATCATGAAAGTGATTATCTCATTTAACGTTGTGTTCTGGTCATCTAACAGCATTGGCTTTCTTTCTGGTTGCAGTAGTGGTCTACGGTTTGATTGCTCTCCGGTTCAAACCCAAGCCAAAATCCCGAAAGTCTGAGGCACCAGCTCTACTGTATTTGATGCTCATCATTACGGTTACAACGCTTCTCTTGGGAGGAATGACTTTCTTTTTTGATTTCTATCGAGTTCTTCCATTAGTTATGTTTCTGGTTGTTTCTGCTGCCAGTTACGCTTTATTCAACATCGATCACTTTTTTGAACTTAAACCGATCAAGGATAAGAAACCAGACCCTCAATTAAAGAATTTTGGTGCTGTACTGGAAAAGCGGCTGCAACACCAGTCGGGGGAACGAACTCTAGTCATTGTCTGCGCTAGCGGTGGTGGTATTCAAGCCGCAGCTTGGACGGTTCAAGTGTTAACGGGCTTACAAAAATTATTGGGGGAATCATTTACCCAAGCCATTGGCTTTATCAGCTCAGCATCAGGGGGTTCCGTAGGGACGATGTATTATCTGGATCGCTTTAATCTGCAAAAGCATGCTCCAGATGAAGAGGAATTTGAGGCGATCTTTAAAAGTGCTACCCAAGACAGTTTAGATGCTATAGGTTGGGGACTTGCCTATCCAGATTTGTGGCGACTCATCGGACTTTCTTTTCTCGCTCCAAAACTGTGCGATCGGGGTAAAGCCGTTGAGACAGATTGGCAAGGTGAACTTAAAAATCCTCAGTCAATAACTTCTATAGCCACATGGCGAAACCAGGTTCTTGAAGGTGAAATTCCTGTCCCTGTTTTTAATGCCACTGTGGTTGACGATGGTCGCCGCTTTCTTATTTCGCCGATGACGTTTGGAAGATCCAATGACGATAAATTTGTGGATTTTAATACCCTTTATGGGGAATATGATATGAGTGTTGTCACAGCGGCAAGGCTTTCCGCTACTTTTCATTATATATCACCAGTCTGTCGTAGCAACATAAACTTAAAGGGAAAAAACTATCACATTGCTGACGGGGGTTATTTTGATAATTCGGGGGTATTTACAGTGGTGGAATGGCTCGATAAATGGCTGGCTTCTGATCCAAAACCTAACCCGAATATTAAAAAAGTCATTTTACTACAAATAAATGCTTTTCCTAAAGCCTCGTCACAATTTCAGGATACTGGTAAGAGGGGATGGTTTATGGCATTCATCGGACCGCTGCTAACCTTATTCAAAGTCCGTGATTCAACTCAAACGGCTAGAAATATGGAGGAGGTTGAAATTCTCCAGCAACGCTGGAAAGATAGTGTAGAGATTAAACATTTCCCGATCTTTTTCCCTTCTTTTGAAGAAATGTGTAAAATGGAGGAGGATTTGCCTGATCAACTCAAACGCCCCTCCGAACGACCCTATTTTTTCAATAAGGGGAAATACGAACCACCCCTATCCTGGAAGCTAACGGATGGGGAAAAAAAAGCGATTAAAGATGCCTGGGAGATGTTAGTGAACGATCCTAATCCTGAAAGCATTATTCAAAAAATCAAAAAACAATGGATGGCTTGGGGGCACTGCCCCTACGAAAAATGATTAGACCTCTCGCCTATGATATGGGGAATGAATCGCTGCCTGATACACATTTAGGAAGTGCGATCGCACTTCCTAAATGTGGGAAGATTTCAAGGTGCGATCGCACTCCTGTCTCATCAACTAGCTGTGGGTGTTATCCTGAGATTTCTGTTGCCCTTTGCGTAACAGTCCCGAACTTGCACAAGCAGCACCAAACGCTAATAAACCCAATGCAGAAGTGGGTTCGGGGACGGACTTGGGTTCTTCGGTCTTGGGGATAACGATGCTGGGTGAAGATGAGCCATTAAACCCCGTACTAAAACCACCCCTGGATACAAAGGCCAGTTGAAGCCAGCTAAACCACCAGGTCCGGCATACAGAGTTTTGTCTTCTAAACTCCCTTTCCATTCATTGAATACTCGTCCCGCAGCACCACCGTTAGTAGGAAAGTAGATACGAGCTTCGTAGGTAGATTCTTCTCCCAGTACAGTCTGTCCAGAAATCTGGATTGTGTCTGTTGGCTCGTTGAAGAAGATATTTGGGCTATCGAAAGTTCCGCTCGTGTCGTACAAAATCAAATTTTCAGGAATCTCATAATTTGATAGTGTTACCTGAGCGGCTTGAGCCGATGAAAAAATTGTAAGACTGACTAATGTAGCGCCAGCGAGTGCTACTGATAGTGTTGGCATAGTATTCATAGAATTAAAGTATTCTTTCATGGGTTATTAGAGTCTCCAATAGGTTGTGCGATCGCTTCTCCTAAATCTAACTGTGGGAAGATTAATCATGTGTGCTCACGCTCAGCTTTCTTCTGGTGCTGTAAGCGAGCGCTCCCTCTCTGGCAATTACTTAAGTAGGACAAATTGAATGTATTGTTATTTAAGTAAAAAGTCAAGTCCATCCGGAAAAATTTTTGGGTTGAGGCAGAAGCAGCTATGTAAGCTTCTTGAGGCAAGGGTTAGAGGACACGATGCCAGGGGGGTGGAGGAGCAGAGGAGATAGGGAGACTAGAAGTTAGTTATATAAAAGTAAATGTCCCAACGAGCTAGTGATTTAAGTAATAAAACTTGTGCATCCGATAAAAATCACCTATATAATGGTGACAAACCCAACTTTAGGTGTTGCCAGCGTAGGCGAGAGTAAGATAGTGTAAGTTGTTTTATAACTGCGAATGAACAAGTGCCACTTTTAGCTTTACTTCTATAATAGGACTCCGTTATTCGTAGACTAACTCGTCTTAATGAAGATTAAGTAACTCCTGAGTATTTAGGAGTTACTTAATCTAGAATTTTCCTGTAGGTGGCTACACTCAATCAGTCTCAAAAGTTCTACCTAATGACTAAAATTCAACAACTATCATTGGCCACGGCAGCTAGTCTTTCCCTCAGTTTGCTCACCATGGGTGAGGCTTTTGCCTTCAGCTTCACGAAGATTGCTGACACCAGTAGCTCCTTTGCGGTTTTTCGGGGAGCTACTGCGATTAACGACAGTGGTACTGTTGCCTTCTCTGGCGACCTGAATACGCTGAATGCAACCGTTTTTACTGGTAGTGGCGGGGCACTTACCAATATTGTTACTCTTCCTCCTAAACCGGCTCCGGGTTTTGGATTTCCAGATGCTTATGCCATCGATATTAACAATTCAGGAACTGTTCTCTTTCAAACCATTGACATAGGAGCAACCTTCCCCCCCTCTATTGGTTTCTACACTGGCAGTGGCGGCACTCCTACTTTGGTTGGGAGGAACGGTAGGTTTAGTTCATTCGGTGCATCTGCTATTAACGACAATGGTTCTATAGCCTTCTTCGAGGTATCACCTGATTTCCTTGGAAGAGTAGGTATTACTAATAAAGGCGGCGTTAACCGGGGTGATACCTTTCAATCCGATTATTTTGTTAACCTTTCCGGTGGATATGACCTCAACAACAATGACACTCTAGCTTTCAGAGGAATTCTCTCAAACGAACCTCCTGACGTTCCTAGCACTTCATTAATAGATGGTATCTTCACGAGAACAAGTGACGGAACTATTACCTCTATAGCCACCACTAACTCTGGCGACTTCAATTTTTCAGTATTCTCCCTGCCGACCATCAATGATAGTGGTGTAGTAGCTTTCGGGACTGGAAGTCGGCCTGACAATTTGTCTAACGACACTATTTTTACCAGCAATGGTACTTCCTTGACCACCATTGCTGATACTAGTGGTCTCTTTCAAGCTTTGGGAAATCCTGCAATCAACAACAGTGGCACGGTAGCCTTCTTAGGACAGTTGAATACAGGAGTCACTGGTATCTTTACGGGAGCTGACCCCATAGCTGATAAGGTGATTGCTATCGGCGATACGCTTTTTGGTTCCAGAGTAACTTCTCTTTCTTTCTCTAACAAGGGACTGAACAATTCCGGACAGCTGGCTTTTGTAGCTGGTTTAGAAAATGGCATCTCAGGCGTCTTCCGTGCTGACCCACAACCTCCTGTCCAGTCTGTTCCTGAACCTTCCTCAGTTTTAGGCTTACTGGCAGTTGGAGCTTTTGGCGCTGGTTCAGCCCTAAAGCGCAAGCAGAATGGGGGATACAGAATCGGCGATCGCCTGCATAGCCTCCCCTAGGGCGTCGGTCAAGAACTCTGACTTGACAAAACAACCCAAAGCTGGAGCCAAGCAATCGGACAGAAAATTTTAGGCGATCGCGATAATTTGCTCCCCGATTGCTGACGCTCGCAAGCTCGCTACCGCTACGCTAACGCCCCTACAAAATGCATATCTTACGGTTTTTGTCAAACATTTCTACTTGACCGACGCCCTAGAACGCCGGTTCAGAAATCCCAAAAACATTGCCCCTACCATTAATGGACCGGCGTTCTAGGCGTCCTAAGCGCTGCACCATCAGACATCCCCTGCTCCCATGCCTACAACCTACTCTTGTTTTGCTGAAGTCTGCTCAATCTCAGCTATCTTCAGGGGGATTTTGACCTGTTGCGGTGGCGGGGTTACTTCAGCCAGGGATGTTCCCACCAGACATGCTCCAGGTAAACTTACACCATCCAGGATTGCCCCCTCTAACTCAGCACAGAGTAGATTTGCCCTCGTTAAAT
>CBDTXL010000262.1:0-6414 GCA_965364435.1 uncultured bacterium | reverse complement strand
AAACGTATTGCAACACGCCTCTACTATGAAACCTTTTTTTCTAAAGCTTTCCGGGCAATACGGGTTACATAAACTGTCACAACAACCGTTGCGATAAAACCGATAATCCGAATCGTCCACTGCACAGTCGGGTTGGTGGGTTGCCCTTCGGCACCAATCCTGGCAAGACTACCAGCCAGGGAACCAATGTAAACATACATAATCGTTCCTGGAATCATCCCGACGGAACCGAGGAAGTAGTCTTTGAGAGAAACTCCAGTGACTCCAAAGGCGTAGTTCAACAGGTTAAAAGGAAAGATCGGGGACAGTCGCGTTAACAGAACAATTTTAAAGCCTTCTTTGCCAACCGCTTCGTCAATTGCCTTAAATTTGTCGTTACCTGCAATTTTCTTAGAAACCCAGCCTCTTGCTAAATAACGTCCCACCAGGAAAGCAGCAGTCGCTCCCAGTGTCGCACCGATGAAGACGTAGAGTGAACCCAAAACTACGCCAAAGACAACGCCAGCACCCAAGGTGATGATTGACCCTGGTAAGAACGCCACAGTAGCAATGATATAAAGTGCGATAAAAGCGATCGCTCCCACGGAACCAAGGCTGTCAATCCACTGCAAGGCGTTCCGCAAAGTTTCTTGGGGATTGAATCCCTGAGTAGTTGTAGATTCCTGCGCTACGGCGGGAGCAGCAGTAAATGCGATCGCGATACCGACTACTGACAGCGTTAATACAACCACCCGGAAAAAGTTCGTCCAGTTTCTCATTGACAAATTCGGTGTCAAATCACAGCAAGAGCGAGAGCGTTGTGCTGCTGCTCTTCAGTTCGCTCTACTTTGGACTTTAACTTGATTTATCCCTTCCTGAGCTTAATAGAAGCTAACAATCTCCTGTAAAACCTTGTTGGTCAGACTAGAGTTTTCAATAAGCCTTCAAAAGAAACCAACTGGGAAGTAGCATGGCGGTAGATTTACGAGAATTCTTTAAAGCAACTGACCCCGGTAAAACGCTGTTTGTAGAAGATCCGGAAGACAAGAAGTTATACATTGACTTTTCCTCGGTACGAGGCGGCGAGATCATCGGGAAGCTGAAGAAAAAAATCACATTTTTCTCGCCCGATGACCCCACCTGTGTTCTATTTACTGGGCATATCGGTTGTGGTAAATCCACGGAACTATTGCGGCTGAAGACAGAACTGGAACAGGAAGGTTTTCATGTGGTCTATTTTGAGTCCAGTGAAGACCTGGAATTGGCGGATGTGGATATTGGCGATGTGCTCTTAGCGATCGCACGTCGTGTTAGTCAAAGTCTGGACAAAATTGTACTTGAGGAACCCAGCAGGCTGAAGGAGTTACTGCAAGGTGCAGTCAAGGTCTTGAACTCCGATGTTACAGGGATGAAACTTAAGTTGCCCGGAGTTGGTGATGTGGGTGTCACATCTGAAACAGAAAAGTTTTCACTCGCTTTTGGGATTGGCGAAATCACGACGAAGGCGAAAAGTGATGCAACGCTGCGAGGGAAACTCAACCAGTATCTAGGACCACAGAAAACCCAGTTATTGGCAGCGATGAATAAGGAACTGTTAGAACCTGCGATCGCTTCCCTGAAACAGCTGGGCAAAAAGGGACTGGTGGTGATTGTCGATAATCTTGATCGCATCGATAATCGCCAGAAGGCTTGGGGGCGTCCACAACAGGAATACCTTTTTGTTGATCAGGGTGAGTATTTAACAAAGCTGCATTGTCATCTAGTCTATACAATGCCGCTAGATCTGAAGTTCTCAAATGACTATGGGATGCTAACCCAGCGATTTTTTGAAGAACCCAAGGTGTTGCCGATGGTTCCTGTACAGTTACAGGATGGCAGCGACTGTGAGGCGGGGATAGCACTGTTGCAACAGATGGTGCTGGCGAGGGCTTTCCCAGACTTTGACGAACAACAACGCCTCAATAACATTACCGAGATTTTTGACAGTCCCAAAACGTTAGACCGCCTGTGCCATGTCAGTGGGGGGCACGTTCGAGATTTGCTGAGGTTGCTGAATACGTGGATTATGGAGGAAATGGAACTTCCCCTGTCCGGTGCAACGTTGGAAGCTGTGATTCGTGCCCGTCGCAATGAAATGACGATGCCCATCTCCGATGATGAGTGGGAGTTGCTGCGTCAGGTGCGACAGCGGAAAAAGGTCAGTGGCGACCAGGGATACCAAACGCTGATTCGCAGTCGGTTAGTGTTTGAATATCGCGACAAGGGTGAGTCTTGGTTTGATATCAATCCGATTTTGGCAGAGGCGAAAGAATTGCAGCCATGACTGAACCCCACCAACCTGATAGCGAAGCTTGGCACGAAAGTGGCATAGATGTTGCTGTCTACAATGAGCGATCGCTGAAAAAATTGGCTTGGGCGATCGAGGCTTCTGTGGGGCAGTTCAAGCTGCTTTTGGCTCGTTGTAACTATACCAGCTTGCGATCGCGTTTAGTAGAGCGATTGCAAGAACTAACAAGCGTCGAAATCCGCCTTCTTGAAGTGACGGAATCTGAAAAGACTCTCTACGCCAGGATTCAGGCAGAATTGGACTCAGAAAAGCCAAACGCCTTGATGGTATTTGGCTTGGAATCGGTAGCCGACCTCGATCAGCTGTTGACTGCAACCAATCAAGTGCGGGAGGAGTTTCGCAAGAATTTCCCTTTCCCCCTTGTGCTTTGGGTCAATGATCAAGTCTTGACAAAACTGCTTCAGCTAGCTACCGATTTCGAGAGTTGGGCGATAACGACGGAGTTTATCGTCGCCACGGATGAATTGATTGACTTCCTCAAGAAAACCGCCCAGCAATTTTTTGAGGGGAATTTAACTCTTACTTTAGAAACTTGTTGGGAAATCCAAGGCGCTTGTCATGAATTACAACGTCGTGACCAAGGCTTAGATATAGAATTGCCAGCGGTTAGAGAATCCTTACTCGGCTTTATCGAATATAGCCATTCTATCAATAGGAATCTCGATAAGGCTCTGGAGCATTATCAAAAAGGAGTGGAACTTTGGACGCAAAGTAACCATTTAGAGCGACAGGGAAAGTTACTTTATTATATCACTCTATGCTATTACCTAAAAGCCCTTCGATATCGAGAAATAGAACATCCTGATTGGCAAGCGACTAGGCGTTATCTTCGGCAATGTCTTGACGTTTTTGAGGCGGCTCAACGTCCTGATTTAGTGGCAAACTCGCTTCTGAGCTTTGGCAGAATTTTGCGACAGTTAAAGGATTGGGAGCTGTTGCAAACTCTGGCTCAGAAAGCTTTGCAACGGCATCAAACTGAAAACAAGACGAGAGAACTGGCACAGGATTATGGCTTTTTAGCTGAGGTTGCTCTCGCGAAAAAATCTTGGACTGAGGCGAAAGATTTGGCGGAGAATGCCCTAAATGTTTTAGCGACAGTTACAAGTTCTCAAGTGTCGAAGAGTTCAGAGGTTGTAGATGAGCAACTAGAGCAATCTGTCCTCTCCTATGCTCTGAGTCAGTATCGATTTATTCTGGCGCGATCGCAACAACATTTAGACCAACCTCAAGAGGCTATCCGTAACTTAGAAGTGGCGAGAGAGGTGGGGAGTCCTGAGTATGACACTCAGCTGTATCTCGATATTCTCTGGCATTTGCAGAGGCTTTACTTTAAGCAGAAGGAGTATCTCAAAGCATTTGAAATTAAACTAGAGCAGCAATCGAGTGAGCAGCAGTATGGATTGCGGGCGTTTGTGGGTGCGGGTAGGATACAGCCACAACGACAGGCAAAATTGGCACTGACGCAGGTTGAAAGTCAGGAGACTATTGCTCCAGAAATTGCCGCTTCGGGTCGGTTGCTGGATGTAGAACGTTTGATTGAGCGGATTGGTCGCAATGACTGCAAGCTAATTGTAATTCACGGGCAATCTGGGGTGGGGAAAAGTTCGCTGGTGTATGGGGGACTGGTGCCAGCTTTGAAGCAGAAAGCAATTGGCACAGCAGATGTTTTGCCTGTGGCAATGCGAGTTTACACCAACTGGGTGCAGGAGTTGGGGCGGTTGTTGGCAGAGGGGTTGGCACACAAGGGGAGTTTGACCTCTCCCCCAACCCCTCTCCTTCAAGGCGAGGGGAGTTTGACCTCTCCCCCAACCCCTCTCCTCGGCGGCGAGGGGAATTTGACCTCTCCCCCAACCCCTCTCCTGGAAGGCGAGGGGAGTTTGACCTCTCCCCCAACCCCTCTCCTTCAAGGCGAGGGGAGTCCGACTCCCCCCTTCCCTAGTAGGGAAGGGGGGTTGGGGGGGTTAGGTTTGGGGCTGAACTCCGAAGCAGCTATCCTGGAACAATTGAAGCAAACTGAGCAAAACAATTGGCGGACGGTACTGATTTTTGACCAGTTTGAAGAATTCTTCTTCGTCTATCCCGATCCTGCCGAACGGCGGCAATTTTTTAGATTTGTGGGAGAGTGCCTCAATATTTTGGCGGTGAAGGTGATTCTGTCGCTGCGGGAGGATTATTTGCACTATTTATTGGAGTGCGATCGCCTCGATAGTATGAAGATTATCGGTAGTGATATTCTCACTAAGAATATCCGCTATCCCTTGGGGAATTTTTCACCAGAGGATGCTCAAGCGGTGATTGAACGCCTGACGGAACGCACGAGTTTTCAGTTGGAGTCGCGGTTGATTTCTCAACTGGTGCGGGATTTAGCAGGTGAGTTAGGGGAAGTGCGCCCGATTGAGTTGCAGGTGGTGGGGGCGCAACTGCAAACGGATAAGATTACCACACTGGCGAGATATCAGGAGTTTGGCACGAAGCAAGAGTTGGTCAAGCGCTACTTGGATGAGGTGGTGTCAGATTGTGGGGTTGAGAATCAGCAAGCGGCGGAGTTGGTGCTGTATTTGCTCACGGATGAAAAAGGGACTCGTCCTCTCAAGACTCGCGCTGAATTGGAACGGGATTTGCAGCCATACCTTGCGGTGATGATTCCTCCATCAGATTTAGATCCCCCTAAATCCCCCTTAAAAAGGGGGACTTTGACTGAATTCTCCCCCCTTGTTAAGGGGGGCTGGGGGGGATCTCCGGGGTTGAACACAAGCCCTAGGGGAGATCGAACTTTATCCGAAACCGATGTCCCAGTAATGAGCCAATTAGATTTGGTGTTGCAGATTTTTGTGAAATCTGGCTTGGTGCTGCTGTTACCCGAAAATCCAGATAAGCGCTATCAACTGGTGCATGACTATTTAGCTGCCTTTATCCGCCAGCAACAGGAACCAAGATTAAAACAGTTAATCGCAGAACTCGATAGGGAAAGACAACAGCGCAAAAAGGTAGAAGCGGAACACCAGCTGACTGAGGAGGAACTACAGCGAGTTGAACAGGCGAGGCAGAAATTAAATCGGCAGGTTCGCCGTGCAATGGCTGGGTTGATGTTGACGGGAGTGGTGGCAGGAGGAATTGTGGTATTCCTAGGGGGATTGGCAACTAGAATGGTTGGAAAGGCGAATTCTCAGCTTAGAGTTGTTCAACAGAACGCTGACGCAGCAGACGAAAAAGCGAAGGCAGCAAAAGCTCAATATCAGGTAGCAAACAGCCAAGTTATAGAAGCAAAAGGTCAGGTGCAGGCAGCAAACAGCCAAGTTGCAGCAGCAGAGAATCAATATAAGGATGCACAGGCAAACCTAAAAGATGCCACTGTCAAAACTCAGCAGGCAGAGAAAAATCAAAAAGAGGCCGAAGACAGGAAAAAAGCTGCCGAACAACAAGCGCAACAGGCAAAGCAACAGATGCAAGCTGCCAATCAAAACCTGACGGAGGCGAAAGCGAAAGTAGCGCAGGCACAGCAGCAGTTTGAAAAAGCAAATCAAGCTGCCGAAACAGCCAATAGGGAAGCACAGCAGGCGAGACAACAACAGCAGCAATTGCAACAGCAAGTGCAAGTCGCACAGAATACCCTCCAGCAAGCAGAAACAGCACAGAAACAAGCCCAGGCTGAACTCCAGCAAGCCCAAGCTGCACGGGAAGACGCTCAAGCTGGAACAAGACTAGAGCGAGAAGGAACCAATGCTCTCAAACAATTTGAGTTTCAGCAGATAGAGGCATTAGTATCAGCGATGAGTGCTGGGCAAGAGTTGCAAAAACGGGTTAAGAACCGCCCGCTCAAAGACTATCCAGCGACTAGTCCATTACTAGCGTTGCAGACGATTCTGGATAACATCAAGGAACGAAACCAACTCAAAGGCTCTCAGAGTATTGTCACAAGCGCCAATTTTAGCCCGAATGGAGAGCGCATCGTCACCGCTTCATCGGACAATACCGCAAAAGTGTGGGACTTAAACGGCAACCTGATTACCGAACTCAAAGGCCATCAGGGTACTGTCACAAGCGCCAATTTTAGCCCGAATGGAGAGCGCATCGTCACCGCTTCATCG
>CBDTXL010000261.1:0-6427 GCA_965364435.1 uncultured bacterium | reverse complement strand
ATAAAAAATTTTCTATTGCAGGCGGGCTTCAGCATTGATACGGTCAGTGACGCGACGCAACACACCATTAATAAATCGGTGCCCTTCGTCATCACTGTAGCGCTTGGCAAGCTCCACGGCTTCGTTAATTGCGACCCGTGTTGGCAGACCTAAAAATGAAATTTCTGCCACAGCAATCCGCAAGATATCCCGGTCAATTCGAGGCAGGCGGTTTAGCTGCCAATCCTGGAGTGCTTGGGTCAAAATTTCATCAATTTCAAGATGCCTACGGTTGATGGTTTTAAGAATCTCTAGGGCGTAGGTGCGGACTTCCTGCTGATTAGACAGCTGGATAACTTCGGGGATTTCTACAGCTGTTCCCAGCCGGTTGATTGCTTTCTGGGTTAGCTCAATCGCATCGACTACCATTGCTTTAGCACTACTCACGTCAGTGGCACGAGTTTCGCTACTCAGTAGGCGATCGCTCCCTCGTTTGAGTTCAGCAGCGGCAGTCTCTAAAGCCTCTTGAATTTCACCACTGAGGGTGCGGACTGCCGCCAATACCATATTAGTTAGCTGCTGCGAATCCAGCCTTTCAGGGACATTAGGCATCTGAGAGAGGCTCAAAAGAGCTAGTTCACGGGCAATTCTGCGGGGTTGCATGGTTATCGGTTATTGCTTATTAGTCATTGGTTAAAGAGTTGAATGTTTCAAGGTTTCAAGGTTGAAGGTTATTAACAACTTGCTAACCTTTCAATCTGCTTGCCCTGCAACTCTTCAAAGGCAACTATTAGTTTTCTTCCGTCGGTAAAACCTGCCGTCTCATTTCAGGCAGGGGCTGATCCAGTGGTTTCTTACTATAAGGCGTCTGGAGGGAAATCGGGATTGAGGTGGCAGTTGGACTGACAATTCCCCCAGAAATCACTACCTTAAAGGCGTCTTCTATAGACATTGAAAGATTGACCACTTCGTCTTCCGGAACAATTGCATACCATCCCGTGGTTGGATTGGGCGTCGTGGGGATAAAAACGCTTAGCATTGGGCGAGTCATTTGAGATTGAATCTCGCTGCTCATCGTGCCAGTGACAAAGGCGATCGCCCATATACCCTGGCGGGGATACTCTACCAAAATCACACGACGAAACTTACCGTTAGAATCCTTTAAGAGAGTCTCCAACAGCTGTTTGAGAGTTTTATAGACCGACCCAGCTAACGGAATCGCCTGCAAAATCCGCTCCCCAAAATCCAGCAACCACCGCCCTGCAATATTACGGGCCATTAAGCCAATCAACAGAATACACAGCAGTGGCACTGTCAGTCCCACCACTAAATTCAGCAGATTTACCAGGATGGGGTGGAGGTTATCGTAGGGGTTAATTTGCTTGGGAATGCGGGTCAGAAAATTGATCACCCAGCTGGCAATAGTAATCGTCAGCCAAATCGTGGTAGCGAGAGGAATCACCACCAGAAGACCTGCAATCAGGTCATTCTTTAAGTCCTGCTTGATGCGTTGGATCACAGAGCACCGACTCTCCTTACAATGGCTCTTAAAATTTTTGTCCTTGCCCCCTTAATCACTGGTATAAGCTGGCACAAGACAAACTCGGAAACCTTGACCCGACAAACAATGATGGCGGTATGGAAACCCGCCATTGGTTGGAGGTTAGCTCCTGCCTATCCTCTCTTAGCTGCCCCAGTGAAGCAGTGATCGTGGTATATGGTTCCATTTCTATTTGTAAAGCTTGTAAAGAATTGTTGCAAGTAGCGGCATCTCTGTTGAACTTTAGTTTCCTCCACTTTTTGTTCTCTTTTGAGAAGTCTAATCACTGAGATGATTATTTGTGACACAAACCCAACATCTCAGTAAACATGAATATCTTCATTCAAGAACTGGTATCACACTTTACAATTTACATTTTAACAGAGAGCGATGAACCACCAGGGAGAAGAGCTTCTTACGAAGATTACTAAATTTGCTTCAGTCCAGTTCTGTCCCATAGGGCAGTGCTGGGATTGATAGAGGTAACGCGGAAGTGACAAGGGTGTCACTTCCGCCTATATAAAAATATATGTTAGTGTTATGATCTCTTGCTTGATTACTGTAACGGCGAACTAATCGGTGCTACCTCAACTTTTTTTTCGGCTGGGGGTGTTGAGGAACCGACATCATTGATTGAGGGGGTGTCTGAGGACAGCGACTGATGCTGTAGCTCCCAAACCTTGAGCAAAATGAGATATTCATAAAACACCTGTAAAGTACACCAGGTAAATCCAGCTTTTCCATCGAGGAAGCCGCCCAGGAAGACGTACATGTATATAAAGCGCACAATCGGTCGCAAGGGCAAGCGCAGTGATAAATCTTTGAGGGCACGGCGTCTTTCTACTTCTGAGCGCCCCCATAACAATTCTCGCCAGTTAACCGTTCCTTTTTCCAGCTGGCGCAAGGTTTCGTGGGCTTCGTCCGTGGAGTAGCGGTTGTGCTTTTCAATCCAGCGCTCAAAGCCCTTACCACTAGTGTAGTGAGGATAAGTCTCCTTCAGGAAGCCAGTTGGTCCCTCGCAGACTTCCCGTTCTGTATGACCATAATCTGTAAACCAGACTTTGTCTTTTTGGAACAGGCGTAGCTGGTAACGGGGATACTGAGTACAGTGGCGAATCCACCGATTCATGAACATGACGCGCTCAGCGACGTAATAACCCACGGACTTTGAGGTCTGCATGGCTTCGAGGCATTCAGCAAACAACTCTGGGGTCATCCGTTCATCAGCTTCCAGGATGTAGACCCACTCGTGCTTAGTGGGGACTTCTTTGAGCATCCAGGTGCGCTGTCGCCCGTGACTTTCAAAAGCGTGCTGCACGATTCTCACAGGATAGCGCGTCGCAATTTCTACAGTGCGATCGCTACTGTAGGAATCCACCAAAATAATGTCGTCGGAGAGCTGGGCCGACTCAATACAAGCCGCAATATCCAGCTCTTCGTTGTAGGTCAGGATATAGATCGAGAACATGTCAAGCTGATCATAAAAAAATTAACTCAGGTTTAAGATGCTTTCTCAACAAGAGAACCCCTATCGGCGTCGCCAGTACCCGTGGTCTTATGGAAATAGAGAAGGACGGATTGTGAGTGCAAAACTGACAGTTCAGACGCCCGTTAACAAAGACCTACAACATCTCAGTACAGGATTTCGCAAATCCGTAACAAATTGAGCGAGACAATAACAAGACTTTAAGCGTTCTGTATGGTGCTGTGAACTTATCAAATGCTGCACTAAGCTTTGCGACGGCTTGGGGATGTTCCCCCCAAGCTTCGCAATCCCGTCCAGCCAATGGCGCTGTAGCCAACGGCTAAAAGCAAGCTGCTCAGACCCGTCCTTAGACCCAACTTCAACGCCTCGGTTTTCGCCCGATTCTCTGCTTCTAGCTTGCCAATACGAATTTTGCTTTGAGCTCCCTCGACCTGTTCATTGATAGCTTTCGTAGGGTTTTGGATGATCGACTGCAAGAGTTTCTGGGTTGCCTTCGCCTGCTCTAGCTGCTCTGCTGGAACTTGACCGCTCCCAATCGCTTGATCTAGCTGCCCAAGCCTCTGTTTTAGCTCCTCAAGCCCCTTCGGATCTTTGGTAATGGCATCGAATTGCTTAGCTTGGTTACTAACTTGAACTTCGGCTTGGCTAGCTCTTGCATTAATCTGCTTCATCGCCTCAGCGCTTTGCTGAGAGACATTCATGAAGTGCAGGGGTACCAGCAGCAGAAAGATTAACCCCAATAGGCTGGAGAGCAAAAACGCCCAGAATCTTAAGTCTTGTACAGAAGACTTTGGCTCAGTCAGCGAGCCACCGCTACTGTTGGCGACCCAATACCCTGCCACCAAAAGGGCGATACCTACCATAGGAATGATGCCCCGGTCAACGATTTGGGTCGTAAAGCCCAGCTGCCACGCCCTGTCTAGGGGTTTAAACGGAATTGCCAGAATGATGAAATCTAATAGAGAAGACACAATCATGATCAGCCCGACAACCTTGAGAGTCAGAGCCGTGAAGGGGGAATAGGCAGGACTACTTTGCATGGGTTATGCCTGTAAGGAATGTGATGATCCACTTCCAACTTTACTAGGCGCTCTCCCCTAAATGTGCTAGCACGTCCCTTGGGCTTGGGACTACCCTGTAAAGAATGGAAACTAATGGCTCAAACACGGGGACTTGCCCATATTAACTCATTGGATTAGAGAGCCTGAAGGAGTATGCCGACTTCGGTATTAAACAACAACAGTTGCTTCATACAAGCGCTCATAACTGATGAAAAGGTGAGGATTCTGCTGGGACGCGCCTATGGATTCTCCTCCATTGAGTCTCAAGCCGCTCAAGATAACAATTTGTAAACTGATAGCCCACTGCATTTATGCTTTAGCAAGTGATCTCTGACTCGACGGTATTTTCGGTGGATTTGTGCCTACCTCCTCAAAAAAAACGGTGAGGCTCCCCCTTGTTTTTACCGGCGTTGTGAGCTAAAAAAAACAGACGATTCATTTCTAGATAACTTTGAAACCACGTCGGAATCGACAAAGCCAGAAAAGTTTAAGTGGGGTGAAAGGTGTTATGAACAAAATTGTTGAAGTTTTACCAGACAAGGCGTCACTTTTAAAGCGATCGCTCGAAGTCCTCCTCTCCAAGATGCAGGCGGCAATCCAGGAAGACGGTCAGTGTGCGATCGCTCTTGCCGGTGGCGGTACGCCGAAGCCCTTGTATGAAGCGCTCTCCACCCAAGACCTCCCTTGGGAGAAAGTCCATGTCTTTTGGGGCGATGAACGCTATGTACCTGCGGACCACCCTGATAGCAATCAAGGGATGGCACGTAGCGCCTGGTTAGACAAAGTCGATATACCTGCGGCGAACATTCACCCGATGCCCACTGATGGGGCGACGCCTGCGGCGGACGCCCAGAAGCATGAAGCCCAACTGCGTGAATTCTTCGGAACCGCTGTGGGGGAGTTACCCCGTTTCGATGTAATTTTGTTAGGCATCGGCGACGACGCCCATACCGCCTCACTGTTTCCTCATACAGACGCGCTGCAAGTGAAAGATCGGTTAGTTACTGTTGGCAAAAAAGATGGTCAGCCCCGCATCACCTTTACCGCCCCACTAATCAACCACGCCCACTGCGTTATCTTTCTTGTCGCTGGTGCCACTAAACGACCAGCTCTGGCTCAGATATTTGCCCCCGATGCCGACGCTTTGACTTACCCAGCACGGTTAATCCAGCCCCAGGGGGAACTTTGGTGGCTCTTGGATGAGTCAGCAGGTCAAGAGTTGAAAAAATAAGATGGCTCGCGATTAACAATTTATGCAAATCTGACCGTCCACTGTGCTTTCATAGGGAGGATGGATACTGGCGGCAAGGAGGTTTTATGATTGTCTGCCCTAACTGCAATCACCAAAATCCGGAGGGAGCTACTCAATGCGAAGCTTGCTATACCCCTTTACCCGCAACCACTAGTTGTCCGAACTGTGGTGCAACTGTTCAAACAGACGCTAGCTTCTGCGGTCAGTGTGGCTTTAAGTTGAATGTGAGTGGCTCGTCGGGGGGAGGAAAACCATTTGCTCCAAGCCCGCTCCCCCATCTGCAAGGCTTGGAGACCCCTGACCCGCTTGTTGAACCTGAACCAATGTCTATTTCTCCACTACCCGACCCAGAAGGAAATCCGACGATTCCACCAGCTCCTGACCCTGGTTTACCACTTCCGGCAACCATCGTCAGTCAACCTCCCAACTTAGAAGAAGGAAAGGCGATTCCTCCAGACCCAGCGCCAGTTCCACCGCCTCAGCCTCCCCTAGCTAGTGAACGGGCAGCGTCACAAGAAGCTACCAGTAGCCCACCTCCCCCACCGGCAGCCTTCTCTGGCAGTGGCGTAACTCGGTTACAGGTAAAGTCTGTTCATCTACGGCACCTCCAAACAAATACGCTGATTGAGTTGCCTTCTGATCTCTCGGTGATTCATGTGGGTAAGCCTAATGACCAGATTCCGCCTGACATTGACGTTTCTGGTTACCCAAACTCAGAAATCGTTTCCCGAATTCATGCCGATATCCGAATCGAGGGAGACGCCTACTACATTGAGGATGTCGGAAGTGCTAATGGCACATATATCAACCACATTCCGCTACCCAGAGGCAATCGGCACCGATTGCGAACGGGCGATCGCATTAGCTTGGGCAAAGGCGACCAGATGACCTTTTTGTTCCAAGTTCTTGATGAGTAGTTACCCTAACGCGCATGGTGACTGCCGCCGAAGCAAGAGTGGTAACTAGGGATGGTATAAACAACTAATATCTTTCTGCCAGCACCCGATGACATATTGCATAATTCAATCATGAAGACTATGACGCTAACACTTCGGCTCTCGTTTGATCGTCTAAATCAGGCGAAAGCCTGGGATGTTAGGCGTTCAACA
>CBDTXL010000260.1:0-6427 GCA_965364435.1 uncultured bacterium | reverse complement strand
ACCAATGACTTCCGAAACGTATAAAAATGCGCCTGAGTCGCCCCAGACGCATTCAGGATTATACTTGAAGACAAAATCTAACCAAGCGCTTCAGCACCGCCCACGACTTCCAGGATTTCCTGAGTAATTGCTGCCTGCCGCGCTTTGTTGTAAGACAAAGTGAGTCTGCCAACGAGATCCGAAGCGTTCTCACTGGCGTTGTTCATCGCCGTCATCCGGGCAGCAAGTTCACTCGCCGCTGATTCTTGCAGTGCCCGCAGCAACTGGTTGTTCAGATACAGTGGCAAGAGGGCGTCAAGAATTTGCACCGGGTCTTGTTCAAAGATCATGTCACGGGGGAAGGTACGGGCTGTCGTTGTGACTGTCTCCCGTTCCACCTGGAAATTACCACCACGAGTCGTCAATCTGAAGATTTCATCATCATGGGGTTCTAGTCCTTGCGGCGTCAGTGGCAGCAGGGTTTGAATCACCGGACGAGAACTAATCAACGAGACAAACTTGGTGTAGACTAACTCAACTCGGTCTACGGATTCTGACAGGAATAGGGAGAGCAATTCGTCGGCAATCATCGATGCTTCTGATGCCGTGGGAATCTGCTCTAAGCCTGTGTATTTTGCACTAATCGGCTGGTTGCGGCGATCGAAGTACTGCTGGGCTTTGCGTCCAACCAAAATGTACTTGTAGTTACGCCCTTCCTTCTGTAGTTCCTTTGCACGGTTTTCGGCGCGGCGGATGACGTTGCTGTTGTAAGCGCCACACAAACCGCGATCGCCTGATATTACGAGCAAGCCTACAGACTGGACATCCCGTTGTCTGAGCAGGGGCAGATCGGCTTCTTCAAACCCCAGACGGTTCTGTAAGCCGTAGAGAACTTGTGCCAAGCGGTCAGCGAAAGGACGGGTGGCAGTCACCTGTTCCTGGGCGCGACGCACCTTAGCAGCAGCGACGAGACGCATTGCCTCGGTGATTTTCTTAGTATTTTTGACCGACAGAATGCGATCGCGAATTGATTTTAGATTAGGCATAATTTTGTTATTTGTTAGTTGTTGTTTGTTGTTTGTTGTTGGTTGTTATGACTTTTCTCAACAACCAACAACTAATAACTAACAACTAATTACACCGATACCAGGAAAGTCTTCTTGTATTCGGCGAGCGCTTCCTTCAGAATGCCTTCCGCTTCATCAGTTAGCTGCTTCTCTTTCCGAACAATCTCACCAAACTTCGGCTTGCTGGTTTTCAAGTACTCCCGCAGTCCCTTCGTAAAACTGGTGACTTTCTCAACGGCAATGTCATCGAGATAGCCATTCAAACCCGCGTAGACAACTGCGACTTGCTCGAAAACTGCCAGGGGTGAGTACTGAGGTTGCTTCAAAATTTCCCGCAAACGCTGACCCCGTGCCAGTTGGTTTTGCGTTGTTTGGTCTAAATCTGAGGCAAACTGAGCAAACGCTGCTAAGTCATCAAACTGTGCTAGTTCCAGCTTTAACTTACCGGCAACTTTTTTCATTGCCTTGGTTTGAGCCGCTGAACCCACCCGTGATACGGAAATACCAGGGTTCACTGCTGGACGCAGACCAGAGTTGAACAGGTCTGAAGTCAGGAAGATCTGACCATCGGTAATCGAAATCACGTTTGTGGGAATGTATGCCGAAACGTCACCCGCCTGGGTTTCAATAATTGGCAGGGCGGTCATACTGCCTTCACCAAGTTCATTACTTAACTTCGCCGCCCGTTCCAACAAGCGTGAGTGGAGGTAGAACACGTCTCCCGGATAAGCTTCCCGTCCCGGTGGACGGCGCAGCAGTAGAGACATCTGGCGATAAGCTTGAGCTTGCTTGGAAAGGTCATCATAAATGACCAGCGTCGCTTTCCCTTTGTACATGAAGTATTCGGCAAGCGTCGCACCTGTATAAGGAGCGAGGTACTGAAGGGTTGCTGGATCATTAGCATTCGCTGCAACCACAATCGTGTAATCTAATGCTCCCCTTTCCCGAAGAACATTCACCACATTGGCGACCGTAGAAGCCTTTTGACCAATTGCGACATAAACACAGATTACATCTTCTTCTTTCTGGTTGAGGATGGTATCAACCGCAATTGAAGTTTTGCCCGTTTGTCGGTCTCCAATAATCAACTCCCGCTGACCCCGTCCAATCGGAATCATCGCGTCAATTGCCGTGATGCCGGTTTGCATCGGTTCATACACAGAACGCCGCGCAATAATCCCTGGAGCCATAGATTCAATTAAACGGGATTCGCTGGTCTGGATGTCTCCCTTACCATCAAGCGGGCGGGCGAGGGCGTCCACCACTCGACCAATCATTGCTTCTCCCACTGGCACCTGGGCAATCTTGCCGGTGGCAGTAACGGCGCTACCTTCTTGGATTCCACGACCATCACCCATCAGCACGACACCGACATTGTCTTCTTCTAAGTTCAGGGCAATGCCAACCTCGCCATCTTCAAACTCGACCAATTCCCCAGCCATGCACTTTTCCAGTCCATAAACCCGGGCAATACCGTCACCAACTTGCAACACGGTGCCGACGTTGGTAACCTTGACTTCTTGGTCGTATTGTTCAATTTGCTGCCGAATAATGCTGCTAATTTCGTCTGGTCTAATGCTGATCATTTCAGTTGTTAGTTGTTAGTTGTTAGTTGTTAGAGCAATTATTCAGAATCCAGAATTGAGAATTCAAGAGCAGGGACTCCTGACTTCTGACTCCTGAATTCTTTTCGCTAGGTTGCACGGCTGAGGCTTATACCGATGCGGCGCAGTTGTCCACGCAAACTGGCATCGATCACCTGAGAACCTACTTTAATGATGACACCGCCAATAAGATCAGGATCGATTTTGCTATCGAGTTCAACCTGGTTGGCACTAGTCATTGCTTTCACTTTCTCAGAAACTGACTGCCGTTGGGCATCCGTTAGTTCTACAGCTGAAATCACTTCTGCCACAACTGTTTGTTTCAATTCTCGAAGCTGAGCCTGGAATTGTTTCAAAATTCCTTGTAAGAACCTGATGCGCCGCCGGTCTACCAGAAGCATCAAAAAGTTCATGATGTAGGGGTGGAGTTGATCACCGCTAATCTGCCGCAACACGGCTTTTTTGTCTTCCTCCTTCACCACCGGACTCCCCAAAAACAGTTGTAGCTCTTCGGAGTTTTCTAGGAGATTCAACAAGGAACTAACGTCTTCGCCAAATCTGTCTATAAGGTCAGTGGATTGGGCTATAGACATCAAGGCTTCTGCATAAGGCTCCAGCACTTCGGCGCTTACCAAACTGCCTTTCATGAGCCACCTCCCAAAATAGCGATACTGCGGTCAATGAGTTGATGTTGAGCAGAGTCATCTAAGTGGTCTCTGAGTTGCGACTCGACTCGCTGTACAGCCATAGCGGCAACTCGTTCACGGAGTTCAGCGATCGCTCTATCTCTTTCATTATCCAAATCTTGAGCAGCGGTTTCTTTCAAGCGTTCCACATCCCTAACCGCTGCCGCCAAAATTGCTTCTCTTGCCGCCTTGGCGCTTTCTTCTGCCGCTGCACGAATTCGTTCTGCCTCTGCCTGAGCTTGAGCCAACTTCTGCTGGGCGTCTGCTAGGGCTGCTGCTGCATCCTTTTGGCGCTTCTCAGCCTCCCTAATTTCTTCTTCAATTCTTGAGCGACGTTCATTTAAGGTATTCCCTACAACTTTACGCCCAAAGTAAAATAGCACCCCGATAATAATTGCGAGGTTAATCAGGTTTGTTTCTAATATGTTGAAGTTCAGACCAAAACCACTGGACTCTGCGGCGTGGGCCGCTTCAGTGGCAAGGAATGAGAAAGTTCCCATGATACCCATTTCCTACTGCGCTGCTGAATTAATAGTTTGACTTCTCTTCTCTTGGAAAAGAGCATTTTTGCGCCTGAAGCGATCGCGCCTCGGCGTTCCTGTTGCGATCGCGCAAGCTGCTCACGCAGCGAATCGCTCTCCTCAAAGGACTAGCACCGAACACTTCCCTAACTTTGGGAACTATTATTTTACCAACTCAGCTCCCAGAAGTTTTTCCAGAATTTGACGGCTGAGACCCTCCACCTGTTGCTCAAGTGTTTGCATTACCTCTTGCTTTTGAGACTCTATCTCTTGAGCCGCCTTCTCTCGTTGAACTTGAGCTTCCTGCTGCGCTTCTGCTATCTTAGTCGCCGCGATTTTTTGGGCATCGGCTTGAGCAGCTGCGATCGTCGCTTGTGACTTGCGCCGAGTTTCGCCTAGCTCTTGCTCATATTGCTTTGCCAGGTTCTCTGCTTTTGCTATACGTTCACGCGCCTGCAAAAGAGTTGTCCGGATGTACTCTGCCCGATCTTCAATTGCCTTAGTCAGAGGTTTGTAAAATACCGCATTCAACACCACCACCAAAACTAAAAACTGCACTGCCATTAAGGGCAGGGTGGCATCAAAATCAAACAGACCCCCTTCTTTGGCAGCTGCTTCAGCGGTTTCAACAGCTAGCAAAATTGTCCAGTGTGTCATATGTTTTAAGACCCATTCGCTATCCTTTGGGTCAGCTAATCAGCTGGGATTGAGACGCTTTTTTGAATTGAACGTGCTTACTTATCTGTGCGCCCAGACAAGAGCTAAACCTTGCCTGAGCGCTCTCAATGATTACTAGGAGAAGGGATTGGCAAACAACAGAACGAGGGCAATCACCAGACCATAAATGGTAAGGGATTCCATGAACGCCAATGTTAACAGTAGAGTACCGCGAATTTTGCCTTCTGCTTCCGGCTGACGGGCAATCCCCTCAACCGCTTGACCTGCCGCATTACCTTGACCAATCCCCGGTCCAATGGCAGCTAAACCAATTGCCAAAGCAGCAGCGATAACAGAAGCAGCAGCAACTAATGGATCCATGATTATTTTCCTTAACTTGAGTACAAAACAAACAACACAGGCGTTTCGAGTTGTCGGGGCGAGTTCATGGACAATTGGGCTTTTCCACCAAAATGTAGTAAACCCACCCGAACAAGAGTTTTGAGTTTCTAATTCAAGATTCTCTCACTCACTCATTACATCAACTGAGGGCTTAATGCTCCTCATGCTCTTCATCACCGTGCCCCTCCATCGCCTCATGAATGTAAGCGGCTGCTAGGGTAGCAAAAACTAGGGCTTGAATGGCACTGGTAAACAAGCCCAAAGCCATCACCGGCACAGGTACAAACAGAGGAACCAGCAGCACTAGTACCGCCACCACTAGTTCATCTGCCAGAATGTTGCCAAACAGACGAAAGCTCAGGGAGAGGGGCTTTGTGAAATCTTCTAAAATCGCGATGGGTAATAGAATCGGCGTCGGTTCAACATACTTTTTAAAGTAACCTAACCCTCGCTTACTAAAACCCGCGTAAAAATACGCCAAAGAAGTCAGCAATGCCAGCGCTACGGTGGTATTGATGTCATTGGTTGGAGCAGCTAGCTCACTTCCTGGTATCTTGATTAGCTTCCAGGGAACTAGGGCACCCGACCAATTCGAGACGAAGATAAACAAAAACAAAGTGCCAATGAAAGGCACCCAGGGACGGTACTCTTTCTCACCAAGCTGGTTTTTTGCCAACTCCCGAATGAAGTCCAGCGCATATTCCATAAAATTTTGGATGCCACTGGGAATTCTCTGGATGTTCCGAGTCGCAGCTAGCGAAGCGACTACTAGAATTGAGATCACAATCCAGGAGGTGATAAAAACCTGCCCATGTAGTTTCAGATTGCCCAATTGCCAGTAGAAATGATTACCTACTTCCAATTTGGCAAGGGGAAAAGAATTAAAGGCGTTTAGGACACTGTGCATTTCCATTGACGGAAGTTTCCCCAGAAATCGACGAGTACAGGATGCCTCGACTACTTGACCTGTTGAGGGTCAGATGGTATAAAGGTTCGCACCATGTAAACAATGAGTGCGGCTTTATAGGTCAGAAATCCCAAAAAAATTGGAATAATCTGGAGCTGCTGCCATTGAGTTGCTACTATAATCAACCCAATAAACAGAGCAAACCGAGTCTTGCTCAGACTTGTTTTTTGTCGGCTTAGTCGCTCAACGTCTCTAGCCAACATTTTCAAGTAAACCACACCTGTGCACGCTCCGAGTAAATAATTCAGAGCGATGTTAAGGGAGTAAGCAATCCAGACAGAGATGAAGATAATCCCAGTCAACAGGAGAGTGACTACCAGCCACTCTTGTTGGAGTTGGTAAAAATCTTGCATTGAGCTACTGGTTTGTGGGGGTAGGGAACTCGGTTGAGGAAGTTCCTCCGTTTCTGGTGTTGGTTGAATAGAGTCGTCTGACAAGTTCACAGGTAGCAGCAGAAGCTAGTCCAGAAAGCTGGCTTGATCGCAACAATCTGTAGGTAATCATACCACGCGACAGTAACAATACTTAAAAATTCGTTAATGTT
>CBDTXL010000259.1:0-6442 GCA_965364435.1 uncultured bacterium | reverse complement strand
ACCCCTACGATGCTCAAGCGGCGTTCCTCAAGCTAGAACAAAATAGCGACTTGCCAATCGCGCGGGTTTTTCTGGCAGCTTTAGAACTGGAACAACCCACCCCAGAGGAATTTCGACTGGCGCTAGAAAGTGCCGCTCAAGCTGAGTTGCCCATACTAAACCGTTTCAGCACAGTGTTTGAGACGATCATCGGCGCTTCGCCGCTACTGGGTCTTTTGGGAACAATTCTCGGGTTGATTGAAGCCTTTGCTTCCCTGAGAATAGGCGATCTTGGGGGTAGCAAAACCGCTGGAGTGACAGGAGGCATCAGTGAGGCTTTAATCTCAACCGTATCTGGTTTATGCGTAGCCCTGTTTACACTGCTATTTGCCAACACATTTCGCGGGCTGTATCGGCGTCAACTGGCATTGATCCAGGAGTATGGTGGTAAGCTGGAGCTGCTCTATCGTCGTTACTACGCTCACGGAAGAATTCCCTTTCTAGGAATGCCCAAGACAGAATGAAGAAGAATGGCGTTGGGTTGTGAGACTGGAGCATCGGTTCAGTAATAGTAGGGGCAATCCCCCCGTGGTTGCCCCTATTTACCATATTCCTATTTATGTAACGCAAGTTGCTAGTTATAAACTTGGGCAGTGCTAAGATTGCTAATTGCTAATTCTCATATTGGTAATTTTTTGCATCTACCATTAGCGATTAACTATTAGCCATTACCAGTCCCTTTGGGATAACTAGCAACTTACGTTATGTTCCTCCTCTCTGGCTATCGAGTTCTCAGCCAACTCTACGAAAGTGCTAACTCCCTTGTCTATCGTGCGCTCCGAGAACAGGACAACCAATTTGTCATTCTCAAAGTTCTCAAACAAGATTATCCTACTCCTGGCGAACTCACTCGTTATAGGCAAGAGTACGAAATTACTCATTCGTTGAACCAGGAAGGAATCATTAAAGCGTATGGGTTAGAACCCTATCAAAATACTCTTGTCATGGTTCTGGAGGATTTTGGGGGGAAATCGTTGGCAACGTTAAAGCAGCAATACCCCTCAACTATAGAAGACTTCCTGGAAATTGCAATCAAAATTACCACGGCTTTAGGAGAAATTCACGCTGCTAATATTATCCACAAAGATATTAATCCCGCCAATATTGTTTACAGTCTCCAAACTCAGCAACTGAAAATTATCGACTTTGGCATCTCCACCCGCTTGTCGCGAGAAAATCCTACCCTGAAAAATCTCAACTCGCTGGAGGGAACGTTAGCCTATATTTCCCCCGAACAAACGGGAAGGATGAATCGCTCTCTCGATTATCGGACAGATTTTTATTCCTTGGGTGTGACGTTTTATGAGTTGCTAACGGGACAATTGCCGTTTGTGACAGAAGATGTCCTCAAACTCGTCCACTGTCATATTGCCAAACCGCCAATTCCACCGCATCAACTCGTAGGGGCGCACCGACGTGCGCCCATCCCCAAAGCCATCTCAAACATTGTGATGAAACTGATGGCGAAAACGGCTGAAGAACGCTATCAGAGTGCTTGGGGACTGAAAGCGGATTTAGAAGAATGCCTCAAGCAGTTGCGAAGTAGTAGGCAAATTAGCGACTTTGCGTTGGGGAGTCAGGAGGTGTGCGATCGCATCCTTATTTCCCAAAAACTCTACGGCAGAGAACGGGAAGTTGAAATGCTTCTGCAAGCCTTTGAACGAGTCACAACTGGGCCGAGCGAATTTTTATTAGTAGCGGGCTATTCCGGAATTGGCAAATCATCATTAGTCCAAGAAATCTATAAGCCCATTACCGCCAAACGCGGTTATTTTATTTCGGGAAAATTTGACCAATATCAGCGCAATATTCCCTACAGTGCCATTATCCAAGCTTTTAAAGAATTAACCAAACAACTGTTAAGCGAAACCGATGCTAAGTTAGCCGAATGGAAAGAAAAGATTTTAAGTGCAGTTGGCGCAAATGGGCGAGTCATTATCGAAATTATTCCCGAAGTCGAATTGATAATCGGTGAACAACCTCCTCTGTTAGATTTAGCTCCGGCTGAAGTACAAAAACGCTTTAATTTTTTCTTTCAGGATTTTATCAAAGTCTTTACTAACCCTGCACGTCCTCTCGTCATCTTCCTCGACGATCTCCAGTGGGCAGATGGTGCATCGCTAAAGCTCATAGAACTGCTTCTCACTAGCTCCGATGCTGGATTATTGTTGATAGGGGCGTATCGAGATAATGAAGTCAATGCCGCACATCCTCTGCGTTTGTCTCTGGAAAATCTCCAAAAAGAGGGGGTAAGGATTCAAGAAATTATCCTCAACCCTCTGGACTTAGAAACGGTTAATCTCTGGCTGGCAGATACGCTCAAAGCTTCTCAGGAAACGACTCAGAATCTAGCTGAGTTAGTCCAGAAAAAAACCGAAGGCAATCCCTTCTTTATTACAGAGTTTTTGCAGGCTCTCTATACCGAAAATCTCTTAAATCTTGATTACGAGCATAGGCGATGGACTTGGGATATCGAACAGGTACAAAAACGAAATTTTACCGATAATGTAGTCGAACTGATGGTGGCTAAAATTCAAAAAGTGCCACCAGGGACTCAAGAGGTATTAAAGTTAGCCGCTTGTATCGGCAATCAATTTGAATTAGAGACTCTAGCCCTCATTTGGGAAACCTCAACGCAAGAAACAGCGTTAAATTTACAAGAGGCTGTGGCGGAAGGTTTAATTCAGCCGCTTGGGGATGAGTATAAAACGGTTTTGTTAGAACCCTTAGAGGGTGTTGCTACAGAAAATCTGATCCCCCCAACCTCCTCACCTTCGCTCCGGCTTAATAAGGGGGGCTTTCAAGAGATTTCGGCTTCCCCCGTAGAACAAAAAGCAAAGCATCCTCTGACTTCCCGGTCAGATTTAGATCCCCCTAAATCCCCCTTAAAAAGGGGGACTTTGGCTGAATTCTCCCCCCTTGATAAGGGGGGCTGGGGGGGATCTCCGGGTTTGGAAACGCACCCTAGCGGGGATCGCCCCAAGATTCAACTGAAGGTAGAGTATCAGTTTAGTCACGATCGCATCCAACAAGCAGCTTATTCTCTTATTCCCGATGAATTCAAACAACGAGTTCACCTCCAGATCGGGCAATTACTCCTGCAAAACACTCCAGAGTCTCAAATAGAGGAGAAAATCTTTGATATTGTCAATCAACTCAATCACGGTATTGAATTAGTTAATAATCAGCAGCAGCGAGATAAAATCGCCAACTTAAATCTGATTGCAGGACAAAAAGCTAAATCTTCATCGGCTTGTCAACCAGCACTCATGTATTTGCAACAAGGTTTAATGTGGTTGGGAATAGAGCGCTGGCAAAGGCAATACGAAACAGCACTGGCATTGTATCTAGAAGCCGCAGAAGCCGCCTATTTGTGCGGTCAATTTGAAGAAATGGAAATCTTAGTTGCCTCTGTGTTGCAAAATGCCAAGGGAGTCCTAGATCAAGTTAAAGTTTATGAAGTAAGAATCCTTGCCTACATAGCCCAAAAAAAGTTACGAGAAGCCATTGAAACAGGACTTGCTGTTTTGAACCATTTAGGTGTGAGATTACTTAAAAATCCCAGGAAGTTGGATGTTTTTTTAGGCCTATTGAGAACAAAATTAATGCTAGCAGGGAAACCAATTGAGAATCTACTGGCTCTACCAAAAATGACGGCTCCCGATAAAAAAGCAGCAATGCGGATTCTTAATAGTATAGTTCCTGCTTCCTATTTTGCCATGCCCAACTTACACACATTAGTTATCTTCAAAGGAGTCAGTTTATCCATCAAATATGGAAATACTTTCTCCTCGCCATTTATGTACGCTGCATATGGGCTTGTTCTTTGTGGAGTCTTGGGAGATATTGAGAAAGGTTATCGTTTTGGCAATCTTGCTTTAAGAGTTTTGGAACGACTCAAAACTAAGAATATCGAAGCTAGAACAGTGGGGACGGTCAACTACTGTATCAAACACTGGCGGGAACACGCACGGCAAACCCTACAACCTTTGTTGGATGGCTACTCTACAGGTCTGGAAGCGTTAGAGCTAGAAGATGCTGGCTATTGTGCAATAACTTACTGCTACTATTCCTATTTCATAGGACAAGAATTAGTTGTGCTGGAACGAGACATAACTAAATACAGGGAGGTTTTCCAAAAATTCAAGCAAGAGCAAGCTCTTCACTGGATTAATCAGCTTTGGCAAACAGTTTTTAATTTAATGGATAAGCCAGAGAATCCGTCCTGTTTAATTAGTGAAATTTGCGATAAATCCGAAACCTTGAAACTTGAAACAGAGGCAAATAATGCCCACTTAATTCTTAATTTATATATTCATAAAATTATAATTTGTTACTTATTTGAATACGATGATAAAACCCTAGATAATGCTGCAATCGCTGAAATATACATATATGCAGGAGGCGGTTCACCAGCTATTCCTATATTTTACTTCTACGATTCGTTAGCTATGTTAAGGGCATATTCTTCCTCTCCTAAATCTCAACAAAGACGCCTCTACCGAAAGGTACAAAGTAATCAAAAAAAGATGAATAAATGGGCGCATTATGCGCCGATGAACTATTTACATAAGTTTTATTTAGTCGAAGCCGAACGCTATCGAATTTTAGGGAAACCGCAAAAAGCAATGGATTGCTACGATCGCGCCATTGCCCTAGCTAAAGAAAACCAGTATATTCAAGAAGAAGCCCTCGCCTACGAACTGGCAGCTAAATTCTATCTCTCCCAAGGCAAAGAACTGATTGCCAGAACCTATCTCCAGGAAGCTCATTATCGATATCTCCGCTGGGGAGCTATAGCCAAAGTCAAAGATTTAGAGATTCGCTATCCCCAACTTTTGCAAAAAAGCGAAACTTCTTTAAGGGGAAGCGGCAATTCTACAACAAGTGTTACAAGTACCAGTGGGAACCAGAACAGTGAAACCTTAGATTTAGCTACTGTCATCAAGGCTTCTCAGGCGATTTCAGGAGAAATCATCCTGGAACAATTACTGATGAAGTTAATGAAAATTCTTTTAGAGAATACGGGAGCGCAAACCGGGTATTTAATTCTCGAACAAGAGGGGAAATTTGCGATCGAAGCATCAGGAACGGTAGAGACAGATAGCATAACCGTATTGCAATCTCTCTCCTTAGAAACCAGAGTGCCTGTTTCAATTGTCAACTATGTTGCTCGTAGCCGAGAAAGCGTTATCTGTAATAATGCCAGCGTTGAAGGCAAATTTAACACCGACACCTACATCCAACAACACCAGCCTAAATCCATTTTGTGTACTCCCTTAGTGAATCAGGGAAAATTAATTAGTATTGTCTATCTAGAAAATAATTTGACCGTAGGAGCCTTTACCCCCCAACGTATAGAAGTCGTCAACGTTCTTTCCTCTCAAGCGGCTATCTCAATTGAAAATGCCAAACTCTATACAGAAGTACGCCAAAATGAAAGCAGGCTCATACAACTAAATCAAGCCTTTGAACGCTTCGTACCCAGTGAATTTCTCCGGTTTTTAAACAAACAAAGCATCGTAGACGTGCAACTGGGCGACCAAATTGAGCAAGAAATGTCGGTTTTATTTTCCGATATTCGCGACTTCACGACGCTTTCCGAACAAATGAACCCAGAGGAAAACTTTAGATTTATTAACTCCTACCTCAGTCGCATTAGTCCTGTGATTCGGGAACATCAGGGCTTTATTGACAAATACATCGGCGATGCGATTATGGCATTGTTTAGTGGTGGTGCTGACAATGCCGTCAAAGCCGGAATTGCGATGTTAAATAAGTTGGGGGAATACAATCAACATCGGACTAATTCTGGCTACAAGCCGATTGCGATTGGTATTGGTATTAGTACAGGATTGTTAAGGTTAGGTACAGTAGGTGAGCCAAATCGCCTCGATGCAACTGTGATTAGCGATGCCGTCAATTTAGCCTCTCGCACCGAAGGGTTAACCAAAAATTATGGTATATCGTTTTTAATTACTGACAAAACATTTAATCGTTTACAAAATCCGACAGATTACGCTATCCGTCGTATTGATGAAGTCAAAGTCAAGGGAAGGTTAGAATATGTAACAATTTATGAGGTGTTTGATGCCGATCCACGTGAACTGAAAGCAGCCAAATTAGCCACGTTACCCACATTTACTGAAGCAATTTCTTTCTACCTCCACAAAAATTATGCTGCCGCCGCCGAACGCTTCACGGTTTGTGAGCAGACTTGTCCAAAAGATACAGTTGTGCAAATTTATTTAGAACGCTGTAAAGGATGGTTGGGTCAGTAGACCTCTTAAAAAAATGCGAATTCGGAATTTTTAACCCCATCAGCATGGCGAGGCGAGGGCTAAACAGCAGCTCGTGCGTAAGTTTTGTCAGCTTTTGTGCTAAAACTTGGGGGAACTATTAG
>CBDTXL010000258.1:0-6482 GCA_965364435.1 uncultured bacterium | reverse complement strand
CTGACTGTCCAACCCACGCGACGAGCAAAGCGATCGTATACTTCCGATTCAACATCATATGATGGGATTTTAGGTTGACGGCTCACCTGTTCATATATCTGTTCGTATAGTTTCCGTTGAACGCTAAATCCATATTTTCCTCTACTATAAGCTAACCACAGGCTATTAATCGTGCGGAGGTCTTTGCAGGGAACCTTCTTCATCTTTCCCTCTGGCAGGTATTCATGAGGTTTTCCTTTAGCAAGCCAAAAGAGCTTATTGGTTGTTTCTCGGTCAGCTGCTTTAAGTCTCTGCTTTGCTAGTAGATTGGAGACTTCTTGCATAAATGTTAAAGCTAGAAGGGATAAGTAATATATCTCCTCAGATCTTGCAGCCGCACAAAAAACATATTCTTGCAATTATTGTAACATAAAAATACTTTTTACACAGTTATTCGATAGGTAAAAGTTGTTTGTCTTTCCAAATAAAATACTGAGTTTATACGCCAGGATGAACGTAAGTGGATTGAATATTTTTTTTTGGATCAACTATAAGGAGATTACTATCGAGGCGAAAAGCTAGTCCGACTGAAGAAACAAATTTGGGAAAGTAAACGGCTCCCGTGTAGGCATCAACAATGGCAAATGCTTGGCAAGTAGTACCACACCCCCAGCTCACTATTGTGTAGTTTTGGGCAAAGTTTGGACCATATTGAATACCATAATTCAGAGCGTCTCTAAAAGTGTAGGCGTCAGGATGGCTATCAAAATCAATAGGTGAGTGGTTACCTGTAAGGTGTCAACAGCAATCCAGTTTGTCAGCCCAGCGTCGAAAAACAGTAGAGGTGCTGTTAGAAGAAGCAGGCAAAAGTGATTGTGAACTCGCGGCAAAGAATCTGTTAAGTCGTGCTGAAATGTACCTAATCAGCCGCCAAATCACAGATGTCAGCCCTCTGGCGGGACTCACAAACCTGAAAGAGCTTAACCTCGGAGGTAACCAAATCACAGATGTCAGTCCTCTATCCAAACTCACAAATCTAGAGGGACTTGAACTCGGCAGCAATCAAATCAAAGATGTCAGCCCTCTAGCAAGATTAACCAATCTGAAGGAGCTTCACCTCAGCGGCAACCAAATCACAGATGTCAGCCTTCTAGTGGGACTACCCAATCTGAAAGAGCTTTACCTCAGTAACAACCAAATCACAGATATCAGCTCTGTAGAGGAACTTCCGAACCTGAAGGTGCTTTTCCTCGACAACAACCAAATCACAAACGTTAGTCCTCTAGCCAGACTCACAAATCTTGAAGGGCTTAACCTCGAAAACAATCACATCAAGAATGTCAGCCCTCTAGCAGGATTGACAAACCTGAAGATGCTTGGTCTTGATGACAACAAAATCAATGATGTTAGCTCTCTAGCAGGATTGACAAACCTAAATTTGCTTTCTCTCAACAAAAATCAAATTACAGATGTCAGCCCTCTGGCAGGACTGACAAACCTGGAGATGCTTAACCTCGAAAACAACCAAATCAAAGATGTCAGCCCTCTGGCGGGATTGACAAACCTGAACGGACTTCACCTCAGCGAGAACCAAATCACAGATATTAGCCCTCTTGCGAAACTGACAAATCTGTATGAGCTTCACCTTAAAGGCAATCCAATCACACGACCAACTTGCCCAATCACTCGCCCAGATGTTTGCCGCTTTTGAGAACTTGCTCAGATAGTTGAGCTGAAATTTCTCGAACAATCTAGAGACTACCTATGGAGGGTTCATCAACGATGAAACTGACTAGCGCAATTGCTCTGATGATCGGTATGTGGGTGTTCAGTGGTTGGGGATGGGGAGTCACTCAAGCTGCTGAACCCAGTCTGGGGAGTTCTTTTAAAGAGTGGTGTCTCCAACGAGCCAGTTTGTCAGCAGAGGCGAGAATCACACTAGAGATATTGTTAGAAGTAGCAGGAACGATTAATTGTGAACTTGCTGCCAACAATCTGTTAAATCGTACTGAGCTTGACCTCTACGCTAGGCAGCAAATTACAGATCTAACGCCTCTTTCCGGACTCACCAACCTAAAAACGCTTCAACTCTTCAACAACCAAATCACAGATGTCAGTCCTCTCGCGAACCAAACAAATTTAATCAAAATACTTGAGTTATTCCGATGAAAAATCTAACAGCTTTTTTCGCAACAATTACAGTTTCTGTATCGGCTTTAATTCTACCAGCTAAAGCAGCAATGGTTGGTCAAGGAACAGACGGAACTCAAAATTCTCTCAATGTAAATGATACCCCCAATAGCCGGGTTAATAGTAGGCCGTTAACTGAAATTGCAGACTCCACTTCTGAAGCTGCCAATCCTTTTGAATTGATGGAATCGGAAGGCTTTGGAGAATTAAAACTCAGTTTGACAGCCGCACAAGTCTTGGAACTTTTGGGAAGTCCAGAAACGAAAGGCGAGACTAGGCTATGGGGAGCGGACGGACTTTATCATCAAGACTGGTACTATCCTCAACAAGGGATTACTTTAAACATGGCTTCAGAAATACTAGGAGAAAGACAGACAGTTTTTGCTATTACACTAACTTCACCTTCAATACTTAAAACTCAGCGTGGGATAGGGATTGGGGACTCCTACACTGAGGTAATGCAAGCGTATAAGGATGAGGAAGATAGGGAAATGTCTATTCCCTATGAATCTTTCGTAGCTGGTTCGATTTATGGGGGTCTAATCTTCTCATTTGAAAATGGTAGCGTCAATCAAATTTTTCTAGGTGCTGCGGCGGAATAATTCTTGTGCAACAAAAAAATCACGAAAATAAATTAGGTAAAAATTAATGAATAAGACAATTACACAATTATCTCAAATTTTGGGTTTAGGACTAGCTATGAGTTTAAAGTATTGCACCTTACCCAATTGGCTAAACGCAGCCCCATCTCAATCAACGAATGAGTTTACAACGTTTGCTGAATGGTGTTTAAATCAAAATAAAGCGCATTGAACAAGGGAGAGATATCACTGTCACAACAGACATTACAGACGATAGTGAACTCTATCCCGATCACCCCGATGATCGTCCAACAACTATTTGGATCGAAGTAGATGGTAGTGCTGCTGACTCCG
This sequence comes from uncultured bacterium, assembly GCA_965364435.1. GTDB lineage: Bacteria > Cyanobacteriota > Cyanobacteriia > Cyanobacteriales > Coleofasciculaceae > CBDTXL01. The sequence goes on along the minus strand of CBDTXL010000258.1, from coordinate 3,378 downwards.
TGATGGAATCACCAGTGTTTCAAAGAGCGATCGCCTCTCAAATCATCAACTCTTGCAATTCTGTTGGGGCAGTTTCCTTTGGTCGATATCAAACTGGGTGGATTGATACCATTGGTTTGATGAGAGATGGCACTATCCAAAAGTTTGAATGTGCAGAAGACCACATAGAAGACTACAATCCTGAGACTTTGAGGTGGGGACAACAATGGTGCGTTTGAGCCAGCGTAAAGGTTGTGTTTTGGGGATTATCCTACTTCTGGTTTAGATAATACCTCTACACAGATAGAAACATTACTTATGAGGGATTCATCAACTATGAAATCGACTAGCGCCCTCGCTCTAATGATCAGTATAATGTACCTAATCAACCGCCAAATCGCAGATGTCAGCCCTCTGGCAGGACTCACAAATTTGGTTTTACCTTAGTAACAACCAAATCACAGATGTCAGCTCTCTAACGGGACTGACAAACCTACAAGTGCTTTACCTGACAGGCAATGCAATCACACAGCCAACTTGCCCAGTCAGTCCCCCAGATAGCCCTGTTGATCCCCTATATATTTGCGAGTTTGAGAACTTGCCGAGGCCAAGATAGTTGGTCTGAAATTTCCGGAAACTCTAAACACTAGTTATGGGGGTTCATCAACAATAAAATCGACTAGCGCAGTTGCTCTAACGATCGGCGTATGGATGTTCAGTGGCTGTGGATGGGGAGTCACTCAAGCTGCTGAACCTAGTCTGGAGAGTTCTTTTAAAGAGTGGTGCCTCCAGCGAGCCAGTTTGTCAGCCGAGCGTCGAAAAACAGTAGAGATACTGTTAGAAGAAGCAGGCACAAGTGATTGTGAAGGAGCTGCCAAGAATCTGTTAAGTCGTACTGAGCTTAAACTCTACGCTAGCAACCAAATTACAGATCTAACGCCTCTGGCAGGACTTACAAATCTCAAGAATCTTCACCTCGGCGGTAAAATCACAGATTTAACACCTCTGGCAAAGCTCACAAATCTGGAGGAGCTTTACTTAGAAACCAACTCAATCAAAGATATCACGCCTCTAGCAGGACTCACAAACTTGAAGACGCTTCGACTCTTCAACAACCCAATCACAGATGTAACGCCCTTAGCAAGACTAACAAACCTGAATTGGCTTCACCTCGACTACAACAAAATAACAGATGTCAGCCCTCTTTCCGGACTCACAAATCTAACTGAGCTTTCCCTCATGGGAAACCCAATAACAGATGTCAGCTCTCTTTCCGGACTAACAAATCTGACTAAGCTTTCCCTCACTGAAAACCAAATAACAGATGTCAGTCCTCTTTCCAGACTCACAAACCTCACTGAGCTTGCCCTCACAGGAAACCCAATAACCGATGTCAGTCCTCTTTCCGGACTAACAAATCTGACTATGCTTGCCCTCACTGAAACCCAAATAACGGATGTCAGCCCTCTTTCCGAACTCACAAATCTCACTGAGCTTTACCTCATTAGAAACCAAATAACGGATGTCAGTTCTCTTTCCGGACTCACAAACCTCACGGTACTTTACCTCAGTTACAACAAAATAACAGATGTCAGCTCTCTTTCCGGACTCCGAAGCTTTAATAGGAGCTAACTATGTTTTCATCCAGCTCTTTAGTGGCTCTCGTGACGATGTAACAGCTTTTTTGGATAAGTTTGAGTTAAATCCAAGATATTACCAAGAAGTATCAATTAACGGAAGCAATGCTTTAGTGGCAAACGATGTTGTTGCTATTAATCACCCGGATTGTCAATATTGGGCAATTATTCATGATACGACATCAACCTATCAAGATTATGCAGAAGATAAGGCTCAGTTTTCACGAAACAACCAAGTTTTACTTAACCAAATTTCCCAGTCTATACGGTGGAAGAATCCTTAAACGAGTACAACTTTATTGAGCAGGGTCAAAGATAAATGAAAAAACAACTAAGTTGCATTGCACTCGCGATCGTCTTTGGCATAAGTCCTCAGTTTTCTTATGCACAAAGTCAGTCACAACTAAGCGATGAAGAACTTCAAAAATTGATGCCTGATTTTCAGCGTCAAGTTGAATATTGGAATCAATATGAAGAACCTGAACGTCAGAGCGAAGCAAGAGCGTTTGCAGAAAATTGGTCACGCCGCGATTCAGCCGTAGCTCCTTTTCTGGGAAAATGGGCAGCGATTGAAGAAACAATGGACATTTATCCTTCAACAACACAGGGACAGGTCTGTATTATTGGCACAGATTATACGAAGCCTGAAGTTTACTTTAGTAGTTTAGGCAAGGTTTTGAATCAGCATAATTTACACTGACGGGGGTGGAGTCATCATCCAGCAGGGAAACTATGTGGGAGTTGTATGGAACAAGGAAAATGAAACAGGCGTTTATGTTTATCGCTTGATTGCACCTGCTGAAGTGCCAACCCGTGCCTCTTGGAGCGATTGGGACGAAGGCGATCGCGTAATTGAACAATTTAAGGCAGCAGGCTGTATTGCCGAAGCTTCCAAGTAATAGCGAGTTACGAAACAGAATTAAGAGAAGATAACAATAATGCTAAAACCCTCTACAAGAACGATACTGTTTGGAGTTCTCATCGGGTTTACACTGTTGTACCTCAACCTCAACGAAATTACAGATGTAACGCCTCTAGCAAGACTCACAAATCTGGAGAAGCTTGGCATCAGCGGAAATCCAATTGCAGATGTAACGCCTCTGGCAGGACTCACAAACCTGACTGAGCTTTACCTCAGCAACAACAAAATCACAGATGTCAGCTCAGCAGCCAGAATTTAAGTTAGAAACTCAACCATCTCTGCTGGATGAATCAAAGCTGACAAAAGGTTTACCCTGTAATGATTTTAGCTAAATTGATGAGTTTTTCTTATCACTTTAGGTACGGGAGAGCCACTTTTAGCCGGAGTTACAGGCAATTCATTCCATCGAAATACCAAAATTGCAGTGTTGCAGCGCCCTTAATCTAGGCAAATTCACTATGAGAAAGTCTAAGTCAACGGTTTCACTAAAATCGGCAGGAGTCGGTAGGGTGCTGTTATGGCTGCTTCGCTTTGCTCTAGTATTCGATGGACTTTCAACAATTCTCACGCTAATTAAGATTAGCTTACCAGCAACCCCCCCAATCATTACCGCCTTACAACACCTACTCACAGTACCCTTGATTGCAATCCCTTTGGTCTGCGTATATTTTGCAATATTACCACTGTCACTAGTCTGGATCTATCGCCTGCACAAGGACTTATGCCAGTGCTATGGCAGTTATCCGATTGATGCCAGGGGTGCCTTAGAGCGCTTTATCTTTCCCGGTTTTAACATCTGGGGCATCTGGAACACGCTGATGACAATTGCGCGTTACTTCA
>CBDTXL010000257.1:0-6519 GCA_965364435.1 uncultured bacterium | reverse complement strand
TACTGTGCCTCTACAAGCAATTATTCCTTGCAATTGAGCAAATCGAACACTACTTTAAATTGAAGGTTAGGAACTCGCAGACGTAACAACTGAAGATGTCCATCAGCATCGCTTCGATTGCGGTATCGACCGATTATCGACCATTTTCCATTAGGAAGTAGACGAGCAACTGCCCAAGGCTTGAGGCAGAGTTTGTAAGTCATAATGAATTTATCTCCTTGTAGATGGGAGCCAGAGCCAGCGCTTACCCGTGCAAAGTATCAGCGCTGGCTTCTGACTTTGTTGCTGTTGCAACACTATTAATGTAACACCTTGTTTTCAGAAAAACAAGAATATTTGCTATTAAATTCAAAAAAAGTTACTTTGCATGCTATAATAACAAACCCTTACGTCATTCGTAGCTTTCCGGCAGCGTTAAGATTAAGTCATTCAAATTTCAGATAGTAAGGTCATGGTCGCAACTCAGCATGATCCAGTCCAAAAAATTGCAACGCTGACCGTCACCTGGGAGAAGTTGCCTAACGACTTTCAGTTAGAAGAACAACCTGTGGAGAATACTGGTCAACCACTGATCGCTGGGGCACTAAGGGAAATTCTGGAATTGATGGGATACATTAAACCAGAAATGCTGATTGCCTCTAACTTTGGACTCTGTGCAACGGTGAACAGTGAGTTGGTAATTAAAGCACCAGATTGGGTTTACGTCCCCTCTGTGCTGCCTATAGAACCTGGGAAAGACCGTAAAAGCTATACCCCTCAGCTAGAAGGAGACATCCCCAGCGTTGTCATGGAATTTCTGTCGGAAACTGACGCTGGAGAATATTCAGTCAAACGTACTTACCCCCCTGGAAAGTGGTTTTTTTACGAACAAATTCTGCAAGTCCCAACCTACGTCATATTTGACCCTGCCACTGGATTGCTTGAGGTCTATCGGTTACAAGCAGGACGGTATGAATTGGAAATACCCGACGCTGAAGGTCGCCACTGGATGGCAGATATGGGGTTATTTTTGGGAGTTTGGCGGGGGGAGAAGGAAGAACGCACAGGCTATTGGTTGCGTTGGTGGGATGAGGGGGGAAATCTGCTGTTGTGGGGTGTAGAGCGATTAGAGCAAGAACGCCTTCGGGCTGAACAAGAACGCCTTCGGGCTGATAAATTGGCCCAATTTTTGCGTTCTCAGGGGATTAACCCCGATGCGATCGCTCAGTAAGTGAGTTGGGAGGGCGATCACTCTTGCCTCGAAAAGTGCAAGTGCGATCGCGATTTTGGTGTCGCTAGACTTCAAAGCGGGGAGAGAGGCGATCACACTGTAACTCAATCGGGATAGCCGTTTCCAGACGCGATTAATCCTGTATCTAATCCTTCTGACGAGGGTCTTCTGGAGGAGGATGCCAACCCCCTTGCACCCAAAATTGCCTAGAGTCCTGAATAAATCCCCGATTGTGAAATTCATCATTGAGGTCAAGTCGATTGCAAGTTGCTCGACCTGTAGGGGTTGTACCTATAATTTTTAGACTATCTGCTGTCCAAATAAAATGCTCTGCCCACTGTTGCTGACGGGGATTAAATAAGGGAATTTCTTCTTGAGTTTCTGGGTCAATTCCTGTTGTAAAGTTGTAGTGACGCTCATTGCAGCGACGACAAGCTAAGGCAAGGTTTTCGGGGTCATCAGAGCCTCCCAAAGATTGCGGTAATAAATGATCGATTGTGAACATATCTGAACTTGATCGCTCTGGGGAATGGCAGTATTCGCACAGGTATTTGGCTCTTTTTCGCACCAACTGACGAATGCGGTCATTGATTGTCACGACTGGGCAATAAGTAGGGCGTTGACAAGGGTTAAAATTCTCTCTAGTTCTGATATCCCAGCATATTCAGCTTCTTCTTCAGGGGTTAGCGTTGCAGCTTTTTTTTTCTCCAAAATTTCTTCTAGGCGAAAGTGCAGCTCATCTGTGAACTTGACAAGATTGATGTTATCGATTTTTTCAACTTTAATGCCAGAACGCAACCAGGATGATGGTTCGATCATTAGGACTGGAGTCATTACTTGAGGATTCATTGTGTCTTCTTGATGTCTGTTGTTGTGATGATACCCATCTTAATTGGCGATCGCTCGCGGATGCCGAGGGACTGCTAGCGCGGTGGGAGATGCCATCGCATAGATCGTACAACTTTAACTCAATCGCGATCGCTCTTTCCTTTCCACCATCATTTCTGCATTGCCTGGAGAAGGCGATTGCATATCATACAACTTCAGGCGCGATCGCACTTTCCACACGCGATTAATCCTGTCTCTACTCCACTTCTGAGTACCAATGCAATTACAGAGAAGGAGTACCCTTGTTCAACTCAAACTGACAATCGCCTTTTACCTCCAATACTTGCAATAGTTAACACTAATTTGCAGGGTCTGGTTCTTCTCCAACCCACATAACTCCATATCCTTTATAAATCCCAATACCTAGCGCGTTCCACTTCCTATCTTTCCATATTCCCTGGTTGAGAATGACTTCCTGATGGTAACTACCGTCCTGCCAGGATTGCAAAGCTGTTTCTGCGGATGCCACAAATCCCCCTGAGCCACCGTGAGCATTCTCGTAACCATTACCAGGGTAAGCTGTTTTTAGTCTCTGGGGGGCTGTCCACATACAAGACCAAGTATCTGGGACATTAGTATCATACGGACAGTTACTCCAACTATGAGTAAGTTCACTTATATTCTCTGATATGTCACGGACATGACGATTGGCGACTAGAGTCAGGGATTTTGAACTTGGTATAGGTGGCAGTCCATTTTGCGACCGATACTGATTGATCATTTGGTACAGCTTAGCTTCCTCTGGTTCTAGCTCGTCTCCAGCACAGGTTTTGGCACTTAGAATCTCTTTTCCATGACACTCTTTAGCTGCTTGCACGCCTAAACCTAGAGCTGCTCGGGCCTCTTCAAGTTGAGTAGCGATTTGATCAGCTATTTTCTGAGGAACATCAGGCGATGACCACTGATTAGGGTCTAAAAAATCTTGCACATCGCGTGACTGAACAATTTGATTGCGGTTAATGTCCGTAACGCTGTTCTGAGGATAAGAATACTTTTGTCCTGTTTTTAGGTTTGCTTCCGGTGAATTGATCGGTTTGATAGTAACTTCTCCTAAAAGAACAATGATCTCTATGCCAAAGCCAGAATCAATGACCTGAACAATCGTTTGGTCTTGACCTGGTGAGATGACAATCTCAGCTTCATCAAGCCCCTCCTGATCTTTCAAGAAACTTTTATCTGCTTGAGCTAAGATGGAACTGAAAATATCTCTCAACCAAGCCCGCTTAGTCCTACGGTTTAGGATTTTTATTATACCTTCACCACAAGCTCTGTCTCTTCGTGAGCCTGCTGCTCGCCATGCGATCAGGAAACTGCCCCCAGCTCTACAGGGAAACCTGTATTCAGACTCCATAGGTTGAGGAATCGTTCGTACTAGCAGCCCACCATGCTCAAAACTTTGACCCAATAAGAATTCAAGAGCAGCCCAAGAACTCTCATCTCCTGGTACATACAGAATATCTTCGTATCGTTCCAGTCGAGTATGTCCACGTTGAACAGGTTCTGTATAGTGATTAGTTCCTTGACGTACTCTAAGTTCATTGCCCTCGGCGTTGGTAATGAGTGCAGCTGAAGGAGTGCTGGCATAGCTCTGAACTCCTAATACTAAAATGTACAAGGAAGTTAGGATGGCTATGATCCCATGAATTAATAGCTTGAGCAAATGTTTAGGAGCTTGACGATTCCTCATAATGAGATTTCTACTGTTTTTTATGAGATGGCTCTGGAGCAGCATGACAGCTTTTAAGACGATTCACCGGAATAGTCAGGGGATAGTCAGCAAAGATAGATGGTAGTAACGTTTTGCCATCAAGTTCTCTACAAGCTGTTTCCTCGTAGTAGGACTGTGAGCCAAACCAGCCGCATCGATTTTGAGTGAATTGACGCCATAACCTTTCAATCTCTTTGAGCGTGGCGCAGGGAATTCGCTCTGCTTCTTCTTTTTCTAGAAGACCATTTTTATTTAAGTCGGCGCTGACACCCAAATCTCGCATTAGGAGCGCATAGGTAGTTCTTAAGGCTCCTTCTGTATATTGTTGCTCAAAGTCTGTGTACTGAGGGCTGTTAGTCTTGAACTTTCCAAATTTCCTACTTTTAAGCTCTTTCTCCAGCCGTGGCAGTCGGTCTTTTTGTATTATTGCCACCAAAGAACTTTCTGCTTTGGTAGAAGTTTCCTGAACTTGTCGAGCATCTTCCGGTTTGAATTGGACTGGACTTTCAGTGATTGCATTTTTCAAGTTGTCAGTTGCAGTCAAAATCACCCGATAAGAGGCGAGGGATCGATCAACATCTCCTTTGTTTTTGTATTGGTCTGCCTGTTGTAGTAAATCCGGTAGAATTTTTACTAATTCGGGGCTACCTGTACCCTCTAGAGCGTCTTGAACCAGTCGTTGAATCCGTTTTTGTGTTGTTAGTTCCCCAGAAATTACTAAAGTAATTGCGATAGCAAGCAGCGGAATCACAATTTCTAATCCAGTTCTGATCTGAGCCTGTTTATTCGCTTTTTGACTGAGCTGAATAAACTCTTTAGCTAAATCTGATAATTTCAGATTTCCAGCTTCCTGTTTCTGAAACACCCTCGCCTCAGTCAATACTTGCCTTCTAAGCAAATAATCCTTCGCCTTCCTCCTATCTCCCCACTTTTTAGCAGCATCTTCAATTTCCTGTTTTTGAATCAACTTTTTGCGATTCTCATCAATCCACTGACGTAACAAACCCCATTCCCGAATCAAAGCTTCATGCACAACCTCAACCGTTTCATCTCCTGTGGCTTCATTGCGTCCCGTCACCACCAAACGCGCATCCGCTAACCCATCTGTGCGCCGTATCAACTCCCAACATTCCTCATCCACCTCCGCAGGAGTCGCCACCCGTCGGGTATGCTCAGTCCCTTCCCCCGGACGCACTAACTGTAAAAAAATCCGTTGTGCCTGTTTCTGTTCTCCCTCACTCAACTTGGCATAAACCGCTTCGGCATGATTGCTCAGTGCCTTTGTCACTCCCCCAATCTCTGAGTATGCTTGATGCGTCAATAGTCCCTGACTCTGTTTTTCCCACAATTGAGTAAGGGCAAACTCCAACAACGGCAGGTTTCCCGGTTCCTGCTTCACATCATCCAGAATTCGCTGTGTTAGCCCTTCCTCCAGTTTCACCCCCAATTTCTCTGTCGGAAGCTCAATAGCTGCTTGCATCTCCTCCGCTTTCATAAGCGTGATATTCTTTGCCGGGTACTTATTTAACGCTTCTGTGAACGGGAGATAATTTACCACATAACTATAGAAATCAGCCCGTAGCGTCAACACCAGCGTAACTGCGGGAGACGCTGACTCAACTGCTGCCAGCAACGCATCCACAAACTGCTGTTGTACTGTATCGGCGCATCCGGTATAAAGTTCCTCAAACTGGTCAACCACCAGCAGCAGACGCTTTCCAGACTTATCCTTGAGAATTGCTGACACATCGGCTGTAAAACCATGCTGGCGGATAGATTCGGCAAGTTCTTTGGCTTTAATCGTCTTATCGGTTTTGCCAAGTTCGGGTTCTAGCTGACTGATGAGGGCAGCAGCAAGCTCGTAAAATGGTTGTTTATTGGGACGAAAAGACTCAATTAGCCAGGTTCCCGCTTCCCGCAACTTGGGAATCAGTCCCGCCAATATAACCGAAGACTTGCCGCTACCAGAAGAACCAATCACTGCTACCAATGGCTGTCTTTCCACAGCAGCCACCACCTGCTGTGTTAACGTCTCGCGACCGAAAAAGAACTTAGCATCCTGCTCCCGAAACGCAAACAAACCCCGGTAAGGACACGAGGGAATCGCTTGTTTGCCCAAATCAGACCAAGCGCTTACCAGAATACTGGTGGGAATAATAAACGCAGCTTTTACGTCTACTCGGCTCATTTCCGCCGCTACAGCCATCCCCGCCACACCCTGAAGTTCTTCATCCCACACAGGCGCACCGCTGAAACCCGGTTCTAAGCGATAACCCGGTTGTTTCACATCCTCCAGCTGCACCCAACCATTTGCAATCCGGGAGCGCAACACGCCAGAAGCCGAAACCCCATTTGGTTGTCCTGCTGGAAACCCCAAAACGCGGAAAGGATGTCCCCACAAATCTTCTGACGTGACCAATTGTGCAGGTTGAGCAGTGTCTGGGAGAGCAGTTTCTAACTCCAATCCTGCAATATCTTCAAACACCTCATTGGGATTGACAGGTCGCCAGAAAATGACTTTAGCTGCGAATAATTGTTTAGCAGCCAAGAGCGGGAAGTCCAAATTGATGACACCATCAGGTTGTTCTTGAGTGGTGCGGGGAATGCCGAGCGCATCAGTCACTACATGGGCGCAGGTGAGGACTTGCTTTGAGGAGACTAAAAAACCCGCACCAATAACTTTTCCCGATTTTGAGTAAATCCTAACAACTGA
>CBDTXL010000256.1:0-6520 GCA_965364435.1 uncultured bacterium | reverse complement strand
CGATCGCCACACTCAAACTCACCCCTACCAAAAAGAGGGATACAAATCTTTTCAAGGAACCGGCTTGGAACCAACTACTTAGCGGTTGACTCCACAGGTAAGGTGCCTTAAGCCGAGTAATCTTTTGCCATAAACCCATACAAACGCCCTCTTGATAATCCACGGTTAGTCGGTAGGGATACCGATCTTAACAGATATGACTATAAATAATACCGTAGATAAAAATTTTTGTGCTAGTCGGCAACAAAATTGACAAATTGAAGGATGCTGGCATGTCCCGCTTCGCGATCGCCTAAATAGGCTCTTTACTTCAATCCCCTAGATGAAGAGGATAGGGGAGATGAGGGAGAAAATATACCTCAATCTTCCCCACCTTCCTCACCTTCCCCATCTTCACTCTTCGCAAAAAGACCAACTACTTATGACCACACCCAGCCCCCAGCCCCTAATCCCTAACCCGTCTCAACAGCCTTTGTGCTTCCCCGGCTGAAATAATCGCTCCAGAATTTGCTATGCTGACTTTAGTTGCTGGTGTAGCTCAGTGGTAGAGCAGCGGTTTTGTAAACCGCCGGTCGCAAGTTCAAATCTTGTCACCAGCTTTTTGTATTTCAGACAGCTTAGAGGTTTTTGTGACTGGAAGCGTAGCTTTTCAGGTTCCACCAGCTTATGCTTCCAATTTTTGAGTGGCTTACAAGGAATTGCGCGACGCCTACGCTTTTCTGCCCGAATGCTTCGCCCTGAGGGAGTGGTTTATAGGTAATGTAACTTATGCAATTGAGAGATTGAGAAATAAGGCTATCAGGCATTAGACATGAGAGGAATAGTTTTTGCTTCGATTAGTGTCACTGCCTTGGTATTGGTAACGCAACATTTCAGTGGATTGCAACCGCTAGAACTGGCAGCATTCGACCTGATCTCTAGCGGTAAAAAGGGTCTGGCTTCATTTTCTCTGCAACTAGCGCTGATGTATCTCAAAGATCGGGGAATTTCAGGCAAGCTAACTGAGGCGAAGCAGTATCAGTTAGGAAACGCGGTATTTGCCAAGCTGCAAAAGAATTCGGGAGGTTATCAAACCGTTGATGCGCGAGGGTATCAAATTTTATTAAATTATCGTACCCGTGGAAATATTGCGCGACAAATCAGCCTTACTCAGGTGCTTCAGGGAGACTTTGAGCCGGAATGGGTGAAGGATAAAATTGTCTTGATTGGGGCAACGGCACCCAGTCTTAAAGATGTATTTTTCACGCCTTACAGTGCAGCGGAACAGGGGAAGCAAACGTCTGGTATTTGGCTGCACGCGCACATGACGAGCCAAATTCTTAGTACGGTTTTAGATGAACAACCTTTATTCTGGTTTTCGTCAGAATGGGTGGAGGATTTGTGGATTTTGGCTTGGGCAATTGGGGGATGTATTTTAGTCTGGTACATCCGGAATCCTTTGGCGTTGGGTGGGGGGACAATTGTCCTGCTAGGTGTTTTGGGTGGAATCAGTTATGGACTATTTAGTCAGGCGGGATGGGTGCCAGTAGCTGCGCCAGCTTTGGCATTTTTACTCACAGGTACAGCAGGAATTGTTTACAAAGTACAACTGGCAGGGCAGCAGCAACAAATGGTAATGAAGCTGTTAGGGCAACAAACATCGCCAGAGATTGCAGATGCGCTTTGGAATGCACGCGATCGCTTAATTCAATCCGGATATTACCAGGGCAAACCCTTACTGCAACTCTCTTATTCAGCGACCTAAAAAATTTCAGTACTTTGGCTGAGAAAAAGTCACCTGAAGAATTGATGGCGTGGCTGAATCCCTACCTCAGTGCGATGACAGAGGAAGTGTTGAATCACAACGGAATTGTGAATAAGTTTACGGGGGATGGAATTATGGCAGTGTTTGGTGTTCCTGTTGCGCGAACGACTTCTGAGGAAATCGCACAGGATGCACAAAATGCTGTAAGTTGTGCCTTAGCAATGAGCGATCGCTTACAACAATTCAACCAAGAATGGCAGCAGCAAGGATTGCCGGAAGTGGGGATGCGAATAGGGATTTTTACGGGTTCTGTGACGGTGGGAAGTTTGGGAGGAAAACATCGTTTGGAATATGGTGTAATTGGTGACAGCGTGAATGTTGCGTCTCGGTTAGAAAGTTGTGAAAAAGACCGTCAACCTGATTTGTGTCGGGTGTTGATTGCGCGTGAAACATTAGAGTATCTTCAGGGAGAGTGTCAGGTGGAATCTTGGGGGGAGTTGATGTTAAAGGGGAGGGATAATCCGGTAGAGGTTTATCGGGTTATTCGTCGGATTTCCGATGCTTCTGGTGAACAATCACCTCCCACTCAACTGCCAAAGGCTTAAGGATACGTTGGCGAATTGATGTGGGGTTATATCATGTCCTTGCAATCGCCCATAATTGCCATCTTGTAAAATCAATGGTTTCAGCAATGTTTATTAAGGTTAATTTGCCGGAAATCATCTTACAACCTGTAGGGGCGAAGCATTCGTACCCAAATTTTTGGCTATTTTCTAGGATGTTTATACGAATGCTTCGCCCTCGCCGGATGTCACGCATAGGCAGGGCGAAGCATTCGGGAATAGGCATCTAGGATTACCCTTTAAATTGATCGTCCGAATGCTTCGCCCCTACAGAATGGGAAGTTGTCGTTATGAATCCTCGATCTGTCGTTAGGCACACAGCCATGTTATGAAGGCATCCATAAGTATTTTTACTCCTGAAACGGCTGAGCTTGTTAAATATCTGTAAACTTTACCCCATTTTCTTGCCCCCAGAGTTAACGTATTGAATGTTTAGGGAAAAAGCGAGAAATCGTGTTTTTCGGTAAGTTACAGCTTGCTCGGTAATAGTTTTTGTCAGTTTTTCTTGATATTTGCTCACTGTAGGAGAGGATTGACCGACAGTGTATTTGCAACCGAAACGCATGGGCTTGACTGTGGTTGGTTTGGTATCGTTTCTGTGGCTGTCTGGGGTGGGTTTGCCTCGGTTGGTATTGGCTCAAATGTCTACGCCAAGTGGCAGAGTTGGAGAATTACAGCCAAGGGGAAAACAAGTTATTCCACCTGTTGATTCTGATGACAATCCGCAAACGTCTCCGGGGGGTGTGCGAGATGATTGTCTGGTGGGAGAGAATCCAAAACCCCTGAAGGCTTTGGTTCCAGCGACAGCAGGGAACGTTGGGATAACCGTTGCTGCTTATCCGACGTTCTGGCTCTCCCGTACTTAGTGTGGAAAACCCCCTATTACTGATAGCTTCTCAGAAAATATTGTTTTGAAAGCCTTACCCCGCAGTGCTTTCGGCAATAATCAGGTTTACTTATCACATCATGTACGGGAGAGCCAAAAAATATAGAATTGCTGCTCTGTCCTTACGGGGAAAAAGGAAATTTGATGAAATGGTGGCATTGGTGAGTGAAGCTGCTGGATACAGGTGGTAAAAAGTAATCGATAAATTGGTCGTTAGTAGGTAGTCTTTTGGCGATCAGGGATAGGTGCTTCGACATCATTCGTTTGAGAGGGTTGCACGATGAATCAATTGTTGGGAAATCAGGGCAATACTGAAAGAATGTATCGTGACTTCAGAAGCCCAAGGCTCATGAAGTTATCCCGCTTGTTCCTGGCAGTGTTACTGGCTGCACCTTTAGTTGTCATCGGCTCAGTACGATTAAGTTTTCCAGTCGCGGCTTCAGAGTCGGCTGCTTTAGCACAAGTGCAAGAAGATAGACGAGCGCAGGCAATTCGCTTAAATGAGGAAGGATTGGAATTATATGCTCAAAACCGTTCGCAGGACGCTTTGAATAAGTTTAAGCAAGCTCTAGTTATTTTCAGAGACTTAGGTGATCGCCAAGGAGAAGTTACTTCTCTTAACGGTCTGGGAAAAACTTACTTATATTTGGGAGAAAACCAAAAAGCCAATGAGTTCTTCCAACAGTCTTTAGCTATTGCAAAAGAAATCGGCGATCATAGTGGAGAAGCCCAATCTATTCACAATTTAGGTGTTACCTACTACTCTTTGGGACAATACCAGAAGGCAATCGAGTTCTTTCAGCAGTCTTTAACCCTTGCACGAGAAATGGGTGACCGACGACTCGAAAATTTGTCTTTGATTAATTTAGGCGGTTCTTACTGCTTCTTAGGGCAATATCAGAGGGCTATTGAGTTCTTCCAACAGTCTTTAACCGTTGCAAGGGAAACCGGTAACCGTCGGTTGGAAGCTGCTTCTTTGTCCGATTTGGGCTATGACTACTTGTTTCTGGGACAGTATCAGAAGGCTATTGAGTTCTACCAACAGTCCATAACCCTTGCCAGAGAAATTGGTGACCGTCGAAAGGAAATTCCCTTAATAGTTTGGGCAATGTTTACTCTTCATTGAGAGAATATCAAAGGGCGATTGAGTTCCATCAAAAGTCTTTAACTATTGCGAGGGAAATTGGCGATAGCCGAGGGAAAGGATATTCTCTTAGTAATCTCGGAGCTGTGTTTTTCAAATCGGGGCAAGCAGAAAAAGCTGAAGACCAAATTTTTCAATCAATTAAAGTTTGGGAAACTGTTCGATCAGAACTGGGGAATAACGATATCAACAAAATTTCTATCTTTGAGCAACAAGCTAACACCTACCGCCTCCTACAAAAAGTATTAATCGCCCAAAATAAATATAACGAAGCCTTAGAAATATCCGATCGCGCAAGAGCCAGAGCCTTTGTCGAACTCTTAGCCCAACGTTTCACCGCTTCCGACGACGCTCAAATCACCCCTCTCACCCTCCAACAAATTCAACGCATCGCCAAAGAGCAAAACGCCACACTCGTTGAATACTCTCTCGTTTATGACGACTTCAACGTCAACGGTAAACAGCAACCCGAAGAATCAGAACTCTACATTTGGGTCATCCAACCCACGGGAGAAATCACCTTCCGCCGCACCGATCTCAAACCCCTGTGGCAACAGCAAAACACATCCTTAGATAAAATTGTGGCAGAATCTCGTTGCTTTGAAAACGACGCCTGCCGACAAACCTTAATCTCTTCGCGAGGAGTCGGAAATATCCCAGAAATTCGCGGTGGACTCGGCGCTATTCAGTTCAATAATGCCCTAGCACAGACTATTGCCGCCTCCCAAGGACAACAGAACAACCCTCAGTTACAACAACTACATCAACTCTTAATAGAACCCATAGCCGACATCTTACCCAAAGACCCCAACAACCGAGTCATCTTCATTCCCCAAAGTTCCCTTTTCCTCGCCCCCTTCCCCGCCCTGCAAGACGAAAAGGGAACCTATCTCATCGAAAAGCACACCATCCTCAGCGCCCCCTCGATTCAAGTCCTCGACTTAACCCGCCAGCAGCGACAAAAACTTCCCCCATCCATCAAAGACGCGCTAGTCGTCGGCAACCCAACCATGCCTACAATCGTGGAATTTGGCAAACCCCCTGAGAAATTACGCCCTCTCCCCGGTGCAGAAACAGAAGCCAAGGAAATTGCCCAACTCTTAAACACAACCCCCCTGATTGGCAACCGAGCGACAGAATCAGTTGTCGTGCAAAAGATGCCTTCTGCTCGCATCATTCATCTTGCCACTCACGGTTCCTTCGATGCAGAACGGGGCATCGGCAGTTGGATAGCCCTCGCGCCAGACTCCTCCACATCCGGAACCTCAATTACTCCCCCCTTAACAAGGGGGGTTGGGGGGGTTCCAAATGTGGCATTGAACAAGCCAATTGGTAATACACTGCTGGTGAATTTAAAAAACCTAACCCCCCAGCCCCCTTCCCTGCAAGGGAAGGGGGAGCAAAACACTTCTCCCCTTTTAGGGGAGAGCGAGAGCGATGGGAAGGGGGAGCAAAACACCCCTCTCCTCTTAGGGAAGGGGCAGGGGGAGGGGTTAAACCCAAGGAAAGGAGTCGGAGACGGACTCCTCAAAGCCGAAGAAATCGTCGATTTGAAACTCAACGCCGAATTAGTGGTGCTTTCCGCTTGCGACACGGCACAGGGAAAAATCACCGGCGATGGTGTGGTTGGGTTGTCCCGTGCCATAATTTCTGCCGGAGTTCCCAGCGTCTTGGTTTCCCTGTGGAAAGTAGACGATAACGCCACTGCTTTCTTGATGCGAGAATTTTACCAAAATTGGCAAAAGAGTCCAGATAAAGCCCAGGCGTTGCGTCAGGCAATGCTGACGACGAAGCAGAAGTATCCTCACCCAACCTACTGGGCAGCATTTACTCTGATTGGTGAGGCTGAATAATCTCTGGGTAGTCAAGTCAGCAAACCAGCTCGCAGGATTACTTACTTATTCTCCAATAAAAGGCGATCGCCTAACAAGAGAATGGCGATTACAGCATCGCTGACGCCAAACTTATGCTTGCAAACTGCGGGGCTTTTCAAGAACCCTCTAAGAAGCCTTCTTATTCAAGGACGAAGACTTGACAACCTCTAGCTGCGCCTCAGCAGACACTTGAGCCTCAGAATTTACCGCTAGAGCATGAGCAGAGAGAGCCGTTTGCACAGACGCCAT
>CBDTXL010000255.1:0-6539 GCA_965364435.1 uncultured bacterium | reverse complement strand
AGCCGCTATGCTGACTTAGCGTTTCTCAAGGAAAATCTCTGGGGCGATCGCCTGCTCTCTGAAACGAAAAAGTTTCTGGAAACCCCCAGAATCCAAGCCTCTATTTCTAAAAGTCAAGAGCCACCCTCACCATTGGAAGTGGCTCCCCAGTAGAGTCACACCTATTACTTTTCCCTCGTTCTGTCTCTCTGAGTGAGCCAGATGATCTCGCTGCCAATGTTGCTTTTGGCAGCTCTCGCCAGTGGACAAGAAGGGGCTTGGGTTAGGCAGTGGGGAAGAGAGTAATACTCACCCCTTAGGTGTTGGCAAGCCCTTTCTTTAGATATGGGAAAGAAAACAAATATCTGTCGGTCGTCCAGAATTCAGCAGAACATACATACAATGTCTCCTTACTTCAAGCCCCTGGATTTATCACGGGCTAGTCTAATCTCCAGCCCCTAGTCCCTTACATCTTGCCGAAATCGTCTTTGAATAGTACATATGTACGTAGGTAGAACACCGGCTCATCGGCAACCTTAGGTTAAGTTGAGAGGAGTGATACCACCACAGGCATGATTGAAGTAGGTGTCGCGGGACAAGGGTTTTACTTAGTCTTTTGGCAGCAGTGCCAAGATCTGATCCACAAACAACTGATGGTCAACAACTGGTTTAGAGATGTAGCCATCGGCACCACTCTGCTTTAGGAAGTTTTCGCGATCGCCCTCCATCGCGTGAGCGGTGACCAGAATAATCGGTAGATTGGACGTTTGAGCATCAGCTTTCAGGAGTTGAGTAATCTTGATGCCATCTACTGACTTACCTCGGTAAACGCTGTGCGCCAGGGAAACATCCATCAAGATAATGTCAGCTGCTCCAGATTGGGCAATTTGCATGACCTCTTCCACATCTTCGGTATGCTTAACATTCAATCCGCCCCGCTTGCTGAGAATCTTAGAAAAAACGCGAGCATTAATGGGATCGTCTTCTACAATCAGAACGGTTTTCATAGGCGTTGCATCAAGAACATCGTCTTTTTCAAAAGTGCGATTTGATAATAAGTCTGACAGGGACTTTGTAATGTTGCCATCCTTGCAGGCGATCCGTCATCACATTTTGGTCAGATAATAGGGAACTCGAACTCATGGCAAAACAGCTGAATCTGCTTGCGACCGGTCAGGTCATCCCCACAGCCCTACACGCAGAGATGCAACAGTCTTATCTTGAATATGCCATGAGTGTCATTGTTGGGCGTGCTTTACCAGACGCCCGCGACGGCCTCAAGCCTGTTCACCGGCGAATCTTGTATGCGATGCACGAATTAGGTCTAACACCAGATCGACCTTATCGCAAGTGCGCTCGTGTGGTAGGGGATGTTTTGGGAAAATACCACCCCCACGGTGACCAGGCAGTGTACGAGGCTCTAGTACGGTTAGTACAAGACTTTTCTACACGCTATCCCCTGCTCGCCGGTCATGGCAACTTTGGTTCGGTGGATAACGACCCACCGGCGGCAATGCGTTACACGGAAACGCGACTGTCTCCCATTGGCAATGAAGCGCTACTGTCAGAAATTGGTGAGGCAACTGTTGATTTTATCGACAACTTTGATAGC
Source organism: uncultured bacterium (assembly GCA_965364435.1). Taxonomy (GTDB): domain Bacteria; phylum Cyanobacteriota; class Cyanobacteriia; order Cyanobacteriales; family Coleofasciculaceae; genus CBDTXL01. Next base: position 4,948 of record CBDTXL010000255.1, on the reverse strand, counting down.
TCTCAGCAAGAGCCAGTAGTGCTACCGGCTCAGTTGCCGGTGTTATTGCTCAATGGTTGCTCTGGTATTGCTGTAGGCATGGCAACTAATATACCTCCCCACAACTTGGGAGAGATCGTTGATGGTCTGATTGCCCTGATCGACCGTCCGGATTTAGCAGACGAGAAGTTATGGGAATTAATTCCAGGACCAGATTTTCCCACGGGGGGCGAAATTGTCGAGGCATCGGGGATTCGGGATGCCTACAGTACAGGTCGCGGCAGTATCGTTGTCCGAGGCGTCACTCAAGTTGAAGAGATTCAAAGCGGTCGAGGGCGGCGTCAGAGGCGAACGGCAATTGTGGTGAGTGAGCTACCTTACCAGGTGAATAAGGCGGGCTGGATTGAAAAGATGGCTGAACTTGTCAACCAGGGGCGCTTAGAGGGGATTGCGGACTTGCGGGACGAAAGCGATCGCGAGGGGATGCGCGTCGTTGTGGAACTCAAACGAGATGTCCAAGCCAAAGACGTTCTCACGCAGCTGTACAAGCAAACGGCCCTCCAAAGCAACTTTGGTGTCATCATGCTCGCTTTGGTGAACGGACAGCCACGCCAGCTGACTCTGCGGCAGTTGTTAGAGGAGTTTCTTCGCTTCCGAGAAGAGACCCTCACCCGGCAGTATACCTACGAGCTAGATCAGGATGAAAGACGCCTCCATATTGTTGAAGGCTTACTGGCATCCTTAACCCAGATCGACGCCGTGATTGAAATTCTCAGAAATGCCCCTGATGGCACGACGGCGAAGATGTCTCTACAAAGCCAGTTAAACATTAGTGAGGTTCAAGCGGATGCCATCTTAAGCATGCCCCTGCGACGACTCACGGGCTTAGAACAGCAAAAGTTACAGACGGAGTTTGATGAGCTAACGGCGCGAATTACTCAGCTGCGGCGATTACTCAGTGACCGGAACGAGTTGCTCAAAGCCTTGAAGAAAGATTTGCGATCGCTAAAGCGCAAGTACGCTGACGCCCGCCGCACCAAAATAGCGGTCACAGAAGCGAAAGGAAAGGATACAGCACTCACACGTCAGGAGTCAAAAGTTAAAAAGCAAGAGGCGGGGAACAACAAAAGTAAGAAAAATTCAAATCACTCCTTACCCCTGATTCCTGAACCCTCACCAGATGAAGAAGAAACAGTTCTGGAATTTACTCAACAGGGGTATGTCCAACGGCAGCATCCTACAAAGTCGCAAAAATCAGCGCCGTCGCTCAAGAAAGGAGATGACTTTGTTGTTGAGACTCAGCTAGCGACCACTGGGGCAGAATTAGTGGTACTCACCAGCGGCGGCAAAGCCTACCCTGTCAAAGTTGGGGATATTCCACCGGCAGCTGGGCGAAAGCATGGAACACCCTTGGTGAGCTTATTGCCTGACTCAGCGCAATCAGAAACAGTTGTGGCGCACTTTATGCTGCCTGATGCTCCAGAAACCCTCAGTTTCATTTTGCTCACTCAGCAGGGGCGAATCAAGCGCCTACCCGTTTCAGAGTTGACTAATCTGACGATGAGAGGTTTAACGCTCATCAAGATCAAGGATGACGATCAGTTACAGTATGTCAGCCAGGGTCAAACAGGTGAACAACTGCTCGTTGCAACCAGCAATGGGCGGATTTTGCGCTTTGAGGTTAATGATCAACAGTTACCGCTTATGGGACGTACTGCTCAAGGTAATCAAGCCTTGAGGCTACGCGGTCGAGAACAAGTGGTTGGTTGTGTGACGCTTTCTACTGATGAGAACCTCTTATTGGTTACTGAGCAAGGATACGGGAAGCGCCTACCCGTGAGTGCCCTCAGGCGGGTAAATCGCGGTGACCTTGGGACTCAGGCACTACAGTTTAAGACGGCTACAGATAGTCTTGTGGGAATGGTACCGGCTTCACGGGAATCTGAAGTTATGCTTGTGACCAGTGGTGAGCGGGTGCTGGGTTTACGGTTAGAATCCGTGAAGTTGTGGGGTAAAGATGGCACAGGCGATCGCGTCGCTAAACTCCAGCAAGAGGAAAAAATCATTGCAGTGGCGATCGTCTCACAAGGGACTTAAGTGTTCACATGAACAGGCCAAACACCGAAGCCAATGATGCGTGCTGGCAGGTTACACAGAATCGGTAGGCGCAAGAAAGCGGGTGGCTTGAATGTCCGAGTTGTATCAAGAGCGCCTTTGATGATTTGCTGCTGAACGAAAGACTGAAACGCTTGGATGATCCTTGTAGGCCATTCGCGCTGGCGCTGCACCTCTGCCAAATCCCACAAATGCAGGGCATTGCTCTTGAGAGGTAGGCTTAACACATTCGCTGCTACAACAGCATCTTGAATGGCATAGTTGATACCCACCCCACCAACAGGCGACATCACATGAGCCGCATCGCCAATCAGCAGCAAACCAGGGCGATACCAACGGGGAAGACGACTCGACTCAACGGAGAGCAACGAGATTTGACTCCAATCGTGCAGGTGGTGAAGGCGTGACCGAAACTCTGGTGCTAACTCAGCAATTGACTGTCGTAGTGCTCCTATCCCACCCTCTCGGAGTTTCTGGTAGCTGCCTTTGGGGATAACGTAGCCCAGTTGCCAGTAATCAAGGCGGTCTATAATTGCCAATAGGTGACCATTACTAGCACGACCCTCCACACCTACATTTTTTTTTGCATCTTCTGGATTGCGCGGTAAGCGGAACCAGAGGACATCCATCGGGGTTGAAGTCTTAATTGGCTCAAATCCAGCGAGTTGGCGGAGGCGAGAGAAGCGTCCATCTGCACCAACTGTTAGAGGCGATCGCACTTCATGCCATCCACCATGTCCTCGATATCGAACACCCCGGATTACCCCATCCTCCTCAATGAGTTCTTGCACATTCGCCCCCATTACTATCTGAAAGTTTGGGTAACGTTTCGCCTCAGTGGTGATAAATTCTAGAAACTTTACTTGGGGCAGGATGGTGATGTAAGGGTACTTGGTTTTCAGATGGCTGAGGTCAGCTAGTGTAGCGGTATTCCCAGGAGTCTGTACACTCAGGCGGTGCATCTTTGTGTGGGGCAGTTCCAGCAATCTCTCAGCCAAACCAAGTTGATCCATAATCTCCATCACTGACGGGTGAATCGTATCACCACGAAACTCGCGGTCAAAATCCTTATGCACCTCCAAGAGCATCACCGAGATGCCTTGCCGTGCCAAAAGCAGTGCCAGAACCGCCCCAGCAGGGCCACCCCCAACGATGCAGCAATCTGTCTGCTGGACATCAATTACCGTGTGAGCCTGGGTTGATTCTTCATTCTGAACAGAGGTTTTGCTGATAACCATGAGTAGAACTCCTTAATTTTGATTGACTGATTAATCAAATTTTCCAAAAAAAGACCCTCTCTAGAAGCAGACTCTCGAAGTCTTGCTCATTCCCTGGAGGCATGGTCGTTGTTTATTAATTGACTGATTAATCAATCATAGAACTTCAACGAATGGATGGCAAGACCCCCCGCAGTCAAATAAAATGCCATAATTGAACACACCGACCGTAGGTGAATAGGGTGGTGTTGCCATCACCATATGAGATGGGAAGAAAACGCTAAGCCAGGTTTGACGAGGTTTAGGTAAGTTTTTCGGAGCACAATAGGAATTTATCGTGGCGCGGGTTGTTCTAGAGAACGTTTACAAAAGCTTTTCAGGTCGTAAGGGAGAGCGAACCGTTACACCAGTAACAGCAGAGCCTCTGTCACCAGTTGATGAATCACCACTTGTGACGGTTGACAAGTCTTCTTCGCAAAAGTCTGGCAGCGTTAATGTCTTGCGGCGCATCAACTTGACGATTGAAGATGGCGAGTTTATGGTGCTGGTTGGACCTTCTGGCTGCGGGAAAAGCACCTTACTGCGATTGATTGCTGGACTGGAGCAGATGACGGGCGGCAATATTTGGGTGGGAGAGCAATTGGTGAATGATTTGCCCCCCAAAGAGCGAGATATCGCAATGGTGTTTCAGAATTACGCCCTATATCCCCACCTGACGGTTTATGACAACATTGCGTTTGGACTGCGGCGTACAAAACTGGGGAGTCGGGAGCAGGGAGTCAAAAGTGAGGAAGAGCAATCTCCTGACCAGATTCCTGAGTGGGTAGAGAATGCATTGGTAGGAATAACGCGATCGCTTCCCAAAGGACTCCGCTATCTCTCTGATAAAGAGAAAGCAGTTGATGAGCAAGTACGCACTGTTGCTCAGTTGTTGCAAATTGAGTCACTTCTGAATCGCTTGCCCAAACAGCTGTCTGGAGGACAAAAGCAACGAGTCGCCTTGGGACGTGCGATCGCCCGCAATCCCCAAGTCTTTTTGATGGATGAACCACTCTCCAACCTAGATGCCAAACTCCGGGCAGAAACCCGTACCCAAATTGTCAAACTACAACGGCAATTGGGTACAACCACTATCTACGTTACCCACGACCAAACTGAAGCGATGACAATGGGCGATCGCATTGCTGTCATGAATCAGGGTCAAATTCAACAGATTGCTCCACCACTAGAACTTTACAACCACCCCGCCAATCAGTTTGTTGCCGAATTCATCGGTTCACCACCGATGAACTTTCTCCCAGTACAGATTAAAGCGCCCCTTCTAATTCATCATTCCCAGTTCCGCCTTACGCTTCCAGAAGTCTGGGCATCAGTGCTACAAAAGTACAACGGACGTTCCCTCACCTTGGGTATTCGTCCAGAACATTTAAGCCTCAGCGTTCCTGCTCCTAAAAACCTATCGGTGCAAGTTGACCTTGTAGAAGCATTGGGCAACGACACCTATTTATCCGTTAGCCTGCCTGAAGCATCTACCCTACAGGTAAGAATTCCACCCGATCAACTTGTACAAATCGGTGAGCAGATTTGGCTATCGATCGCAGTAGACAAAATTCATTTATTTGACCCCCAAACCGGCA
>CBDTXL010000254.1:0-6554 GCA_965364435.1 uncultured bacterium | reverse complement strand
TCATCAAGCAATTTGAGGCAGTCGTTGGCAAAAACGGTGTTGTCCAGCGTCGTGAGGAATTGCTGACCTATGAATGTGATGGTCTAGCCAGCTATCGCCAGCGTCCGGCGTTGGTGGTGCTGCCGCGAACAACGGAACAAGTGGCAGAGGCGGTGAAGATATGCGATCGCAATTCTATCCCCTGGGTTGCACGCGGTGCTGGGACAGGTCTATCCGGTGGTGCCCTGCCAGTGGAAGATTGTGTTTTGATTGTCACCGCCTTGATGAAGCAAATCCTCGATGTTGACCTGGAAAACCAGCGAATTGTTGTGCAACCGGGTGTAATCAACAACTGGGTGACGCAAGCGGTTAGTGGTGCCGGTTTCTACTACGCCCCTGACCCCTCCAGCCAAATTATCTGCTCAATTGGTGGCAACGTTGCTGAGAACTCTGGCGGCGTCCATTGCCTCAAATACGGCGTCACCACTAACCACGTTATGGGATTAAAACTGGTTCTCCCTGATGGCTTGATTGTAGATGTTGGGGGACCTGTTCAAGAAATGCCGGGTTACGACCTCACGGGTATATTCGTCGGTTCCGAAGGCACCCTTGGCATCGCCACAGAAATTACCCTACGCATCCTTAAGACACCTGAATCCATTTGCGTCCTCCTGGCAGACTTTAACACGATTGAAGAAGCCGGTGCTGCCGTTGCCGACATTATCGGTGCTGGGATTATCCCAGGGGGCATGGAAATGATGGACAACCTCAGCATTAATGCCGTGGAAGATGTCGTCGCCACGGGTTGTTATCCCAGAGATGCCGGTTGCATCCTCTTGGTAGAACTCGATGGTTTAGAAGTGGAAGTGGCAACCAATAAACATCGCGTTGCCGAACTTTGCAAAAAGAACGGGGCACGGAATATCACAACAGCGAGTGACCCAGAAACCCGCCTGAAATTATGGAAAGGTCGTAAAGCCGCCTTTGCCGCAGCGGGTCATATGAGTCCTGATTATTTCGTCCAAGATGGTGTTATTCCTCGCACCCAACTAGCAGGTGTCCTCAAAGAAATTGAAGCGTTGAGTGAGAAATATGGATACAAAATAGCCAACGTGTTTCACGCTGGCGATGGCAACCTTCACCCACTCATCCTTTACGATAATTCGGTTCCTGGTGCCTTAGAAAAGGTTGAAGAATTAGGCGGAGAAATTCTCAGACTCTGTGTGAAAGTGGGCGGTAGCATCTCTGGGGAACATGGTATTGGTGCGGATAAAAAATGCTTCATGCCAGATATGTTCACCGAGGCAGACTTGGAAACGATGCAATGGGTACGCGAGGTATTTAATCCTAAAGGTTTAGCCAATCCGGGTAAGATTTTTCCCACGCCTCGCACCTGTGGGGAAGCAGCCAGGGCTGAGAGTGCAAAGCAGTTTGAGTCGGTCGAGCGATTTTAGGAGCGATCGCACTTTCTCCATGAGATGCTTAGCAAGACAAGGCTGGAATTTAACTGGTGCGTTCCTGTGTCAGGGGATGGGTTCTACTTAGGGCTGCCTGTTTGGGAGCGACCCCCCACTCTTGAGTATACGGTGCAGATTTTTAAGGCAGCGGAACGTTTTGGGTTTCGCTATCTATTGATAGGGATGGGGTTTAACAATCACATCTTGGAAGCCTGGACATTGGCGACAGCTGCTCTAGCCCTTACCAGTCAAGCTGGGGCAATGGTGGCAGTGCGTCCGGGTTTTTACTCTGCCCCAGTGCTGGCAAAGATGGCTGCTACGCTTGACCAGATTAGCAACGGTCGCCTCTCGCTGAATATTGTGACAGGTGGGCGACCATTGGAGCAGGCAATGTACGGCGACTATTTAGACCATGATGCCCGTTATCGCCGCACCCGCGAATTCATGCAGATTTGCCGCAAGTTGTGGAAGAGTGCGAACTCTTTTGATTACGAAGGGGAATTTTACAAGTTGAAGCAGACGCGGATGGAAACTCTGCCACTGCAACCAGGAGGGCCACTTTTTTATTTTGGTGGGGCGAGTGAGATGGCGCAGCAAGTGAGTGCAGAACAGGCAGATGTCTATATGATGTGGGGCGAAACCCTGCAACAGATTGCTGAGCGGATTGGTAAGATGCGACTGTTGGTGACAGCTCAGGGACGTGAAAAGGCAGTACGCTATGGACTGAGGATTAATATTGTGGCACGACCCACGGAGGACGAGGCACGGGACACGGCGATGGCGATGTTGAGTCGGGTACGACCTGAGTTGTTAGCAAAGGGTCGTAATTCTGAGTTTCCTAATACTAAGCGTGAAAGTGTGGGTCAGGGTCGTCAATGGCAGTTGCGAGGCAAGTCGAATGACGATTGGTATGTTGAACCTCTGCTTTGGGCGGGAATTTCTATTGTGCGAAGTGGGGCGGGGATGGCAATTGTCGGCAGTTATCAACAAGTAGCCGAGCGGTTGTTGCAGTATGTTGAACTGGGAATAACGGTTTTTATTCTGTCGGGTTACCCTCATTTAGAGGAATGTGAAAATGTTGGTCGCAATGTCTTGCCTCTGGTACGAGAGGGTTATCTTGCTAACCGTCTGTCCTTGGAGTGGCAAGGTTTGGAGTAGGGAATAGGGGAAGAGTTTTGACAGATGCAAAAAGTCCTCAACTTATTCAACCTTGAGCGACCACTCAGAAAGAGATGAGCTTCCCCTGCTGTTAACATGTATAGCCACCCCTTCCCTAGACCCTATGTTTCCGTTCAAATACCCGGTGCCTCAAACTGACCCACCCTTGTCGCCTAGAGAAACGCTGCCTAGCATGTACGATCTCAAGAGTGAAGACCCGGAGGAACCTGGCTTGCCCGATGAATTCCACGACTTGCAAGCGCAATTCTTGAGTCTCACGTTCCGCCCTCCACACTATCCGGCTTCGCGAGTCTTCAGTGCTAGCGACATGAACCTTTACTATGATGTGCGTCATGCTCAATGGTACAAGCGACCGGATTGGTTTGGTGTTGTAGGCGTACCCCGACTTTATGATGAAGTGGATATGCGCTTGAGTTATGTGGTTTGGCAGGAGGGCGTAAATCCTTATGTTGTTGTGGAATTGCTCTCTCCAGGTACTGAAAAAGAAGATTTAGGGGAATTTGATCAGGAAAAGCTGCCACCTGAGTCTGGGGAACCTGCGGGTAATGGGCAAGCGATTGAGCCTCAAACTGAGGAGAAACCGCCGCGAAAATGGGAGGTTTACGAGCAGATTTTACGCATTCCTTACTATGTAGTTTTTAGTCGTTATACCAATCGGCTACGAGCTTTTAAACTAGAGGGAGGGTATTACCAAGAGCTAGAGTTACAACAGCTGCAAGTGTGGATACCTGAGTTAGAGTTGGGTTTGGGGTTGTGGCAAGGGGAATATCAAGGAATTGAGCGATTATGGTTGCGTTGGTATGATACGGAAAGCAACTGGATTCCTACTGAAGCGGAACAAGAACGAGTAGAAAAAGCACAGGCTTTACAGCAAGCCGAACAGGAGAGGCAGCAAGCTGAACAGGAACGAGTGCGAGCAGAACTTGCAGAAGCTAGGTTAGAGTCTCTGATGCAGAGACTTCGGGAAGCAGGCATCGATCCGGATGCGTTTTTGAACGGTTAGCGTTCAATTTAGGAGTGGCAGGGGAGTTAAGGGGGAGCGATCGCGCCGCTATTCCAACAAGTTAACCTTGATGACTTATGCTCTTCTACTCAGCAGTCTCGTGCAGCAGCAGCAATCCTCAAAATTAAAGCCTCCTCAAAGTGATTTCCAATAATCTGTAAGCCGATGGGTAAGCCTTCGGCACTGAAGCCGCAGGGTACAGATATCGTAGGTACACCCGTAAAGCTAAAGGGCAGCATAAACTGCCGACTGCGTTGGTAAACTTGTTCGTCTGCTGTCACGGTCTTTTCCAGACTTTAACTCAGCATCGAGAGCGGCAGCAGTTTCCAGAGCAAGTTCCTCTGTAATTGTGATGAAAGCGTTCAGCTTTGGATTTAAGGTTTTGATGCGTTCTAGATACTGCTTGGTTAATGCCTCCGAAGTTAATGAACCATTTCGCAAAAGTCTGCCTGCTTCTGTGATGGTTGCAGGTAAATGGGTATCTGCCTCTGTATCGGTTTTCATTGCCTTGTGCTGTGGAAAGAGAAATTGACTCATAAGCCACCGTAGAGTACAGCCGGAACTCATAATTGGAAGAAACTGGCTAAGATTCAATCAACACCAGATTGTCCTTGGGAGACTTCAAGTGTGAAACTTTCTAGGTTTTTCCCCGATCGCACCGCCTCCATCGCCCCTATTGAAGTTGCGCCCTCTTGGTGTCTCACTTGGGGCGCGGTAGAGTCTGTAACTGAAGGCATTACCTGGCGAGATGAGCAGATTGCGATCGCAACTCCAAACAATTCCCAACTGGCACTAAGTCCCACAGAACAGTTTGTTGTCGTTGGCGATGTATGGTTGAGCAATCGAGCAGAATTACTACAGCGATTGGGAGTTGAGCAATCGGCTAGTCAAGATAGCGATTGTCAGATTGTGGCACAACTGTGGGAGCGCTGGGGTGTAGAGTCCCTTACCTTATTGGTGGGAATGTTTGCGCTAGCAGTGTGGGACAGAGAGCGAGGTGTGTTGTGGTTGGGACGCGATCGCGTTGGGGCACGCACCCTATACTACACTTCCACCGGCTTAACACGCTGGATTGCACCCCAACTGAGAACCCTTGCACCTTACCATTCATCTGAGTTAGATTTAGTTGCCCTGCGAGATTATCTCTGCTGCGCCTTTGTACCAGGAGAGCGAACACTTTGGCAGCAGGTACGCGAAGTGCGTCCAGGGACGTGTTTAAGCTTTCCGGATGAGACTGTCCAGGTTTACTGGCAAGTGCAGGAACAGATTATCGCTACAGATCAGCCCCTGGAATGGCATGGCGAACGGTTACGCTCTCTTTTAGACCAGGTAGTACAGGAGTATTTACCCCAAGGTGAACCTGTCGGTGCTTTTCTGTCGGGGGGATTGGACTCTAGCTGCATTACAGCGCTAGCAGCGAAGTTCCACAACTCTCCAGTACACACCTACTCGATTCATTTTGGTTCCGACTGTCCGAATGAGTTGGAATTCTCCAGCTTGGTTGCCGAACATTGCCATACCCAGCACAACATCCTGGAAATTACTCCTAACCAAATGTGGGAACAGTTGCCAGAAACAATGGCGTATTTAGATGACCCAATTGGCGACCCCCTTACGGTTCCAAATCTATTAATTGCACGGTTAGCACGGGAGACAGTGCGAGTTGTGCTTAACGGTGAAGGGGGCGACCCCTGTTTTGGCGGACCGAAAAATCAGCCGATGTTGTTAAATAATCTGTATGGTTCTGTCACTAATCAACCCGACTCCCTTGAGGCTTATCTGATTTCCTTTCAAAAGTGTGCGCTGGATTTACCCCAACTTTTAAAACCGGAAATCTGGACGGCTGTACAAAAAGAACCCTCGGTTTTTGAAGCCGATTTGAATTCTAATGCAACTTATCTGAATCGGCTGATGGCATTGAATATCAAGTTTAAAGGAGCCGAGCACATTCTGACTAAGGTGAATAATCTAACTCAGGCGGTTGGTTTAGAAGGGCGATCGCCTTTATTCGATCAGCGAGTAGCTGCCATGAGTATGGAAATTCCGCCGGAATACAAAGTCTCTGGGGTACAGGAAAAAGCCGTCTTGAAACAAGCGGTTTCTGATTTGTTACCCGAGTCAATTTTATATCGTCCCAAAAGCGGCATGATGGTGCCAGTTCAGCTAGGATTCCGCAAGTTTTGGCAGCGTCAAGCTAGGGCATTATTATTGAGTCGTCAGGCTGCGATCGCCCCCTACCTCAACCAGTCCCTAATCCGCAACTGGCTGGACTACCGGGGCGATACCTGGAATCGTTACGGTGTTAAACTTTGGTTACTGGTAAGCTTAGAAATTTGGCTGCAAGTGAATCGAATCTAGCCAAAACTATCCGAAACATAGACAGACCCTGTATCGCCCACAAGAATCAAACTGCTATCCTCACTCTCTAAATCTAGATTCCGACTTCCCGCGATGCCTTGAGTCACCACTTGCATCAGTTTCTGGGGTGTGAAAGACTCCAACTCCACAAATTTACCCGACTCCAACCATTCCAATTCTTCTGTTGATAACTGCTCTCGCACTGGTGCTGGCAATTGTTTAGCAGCTTGGGCTGATGCATCTGAACTTTGCACAAACACCTTGCGACTATTAAAAAGCTGACGAGGTAGTAATCCCAGGTCAAAAATAGCTACATTACTGTTCTCAAACCAGCTTGAACTGGAGCGCAGACGGTGAAGTAAACCCACACCACGGGGAGTAGCATCGTGGAGAGCATAAACCTTCAGGTCTGGATTACGGCGTAGCATGTCCATCACTGTGCTAAAAATACTCTGGGGATACCCGGTAATACTCAGCACAGCACAGTTATTTTCAAAGTGGAAGTTATTTGCAATTAACAGTTGAGCGATCGCTGCACTATCACACACTACCAATCGATCAAAACTGTAAGCACTGAC
>CBDTXL010000253.1:0-6563 GCA_965364435.1 uncultured bacterium | reverse complement strand
TGTGCCTCAGCCTAAACTTACCAGAATTTTAAAAAAGGCGACACTCAATTTGTCACCGTACACGATCGCAACTCTTACACAGCAGCGGAGTACAAGAAGCGATCGCTCGATTTCGGCAGAATAGCGCCCCTCAGCTGGATACCCTCCAAATCAACCCCATTGAGCCTTGCCTCACTCAGATTTGCACCCGTCAAATCTGCCCTTCTCAAAATTGTCCAGGTCAGGTTTGCCTGCTCTAGAGACGCTCTCGCCAGGTTGGCTGCTGTTAAGTCAGCCCCTTTCAGATTTACCTGGTGTAGATTCGCTTCACTCAAATTAGCCGCTATCAAGTTAGCCCCTTCTAAGTTAGCGCCACTCAATCTCGCTTCCTTGAGATTAACCCCCTCTAAATCAACGCCACCCAGGTCTAATCCCTTTAAAAAGGCTCTGCTTAAGTTCACGCCATTTAAAGAAGCACCATACAGCTTCGCGCCACTCAGTCTCGCCTCAGATAAATTAGCCCAATTGAAGTTGACACCACTAAGATTGGCATCTCGCAGATTGCTCCTGTGTAAATTCGCGCCGCAGAGGTTGGCTCCCCACAAATTAGCGCGTCTAAGGTTTGCACCGCTAAGATTTGCCCCACTCAGTTTTGCTCCCGGTAATTTTGACTTCACCAGAAACGCTCCGCTGAAATTAGCCTTCGTCAGCTCTGCTTCTACCAGTTTGGCTTCGCTCATTTTGACAAAACTCAGATTTGCCCAGTTCAGCTGAGCGCCACTCAGATCTGACTTAGTTAAAAACCCTCGACTCAAATCAGCACCTCTCAGGTTAGCCCCTGTAAGATTGACTCCGATCAGAGTAACTCCCCTCAAGTCCACTCCGGAGAGGTCAGCACCCGAAAAGTCTCTGTTTCCTTGCTCATAAAGCCTAAGAAGCTCTCTCACTTTCATGGCGTAGGCGCTCCAATAACTAGTCGTTTACCTGAACTCTTCAAAAGACCTTTATTACTAACTTGAATTGGTTCTTCAAGCATAATTTATTACTAATAATTTAAGAATAAAGCTTTTCTTTTGAAAATTTTACTCTAAGTTTGTCTTAGTAATAAAATTTTAACTAATGCAACTTTTCGATTTAATCAAGCTAGTCCTCTCCCGTTATCAAGATTGTGTGAATTTTTCCTAAGCTCCTACTAAGTTTTGTTCCGCTCAGCCTGACAAAAATTATCTCTCTGGAAGAGAATTAATATCTATCAGTTAGGTTTTGAAAATGATAAAAATCTGTTTATTGAACAGCATAACCTTACGGCAGTTATCTGACCGATGGTGTTGCAAAAACTAAGCCGAGTTTTAGTTAACCTTCCCAGAGGAAGATGACCTACTGCAAATCCTGTGAGCAAGCTACACTGCGTAAATCTTATAAGTTTTTCAAGTTCCACTCATTGGTACGCGCTCAAGTTGCAGTAGTCGATACTCCCTTCTAACAACTAAACAACTAGCTAAACTCTATCAACTTTACGATTAAGTGGGTAATAGGGAATAGACCTGACCATCAATTAACAGTCGGGTAATTCCTTTGGCTTGTAGATGGGAGCAAGTCTTCTGAAGCATCCGACCATCTGGAACTTTAATCACTCGCTGAGAACGGTTGGAAAAGCGCCGTGCCACTCTATGATTGTCAAATACCGGCAACGTTTTCTCCTGAACTTCTTCAGCAGGAATTCGCCCTAGGTCGCTAAACTCCTTAAGGGGTCGAACAATTAACTCCGCCGCCCGGTCTACTACCAGATAGCAGGTTTTGGGAAGGGAGGCTTCAGACAACGGTAAAACGTGAACGTTAGCAGTGATTTGAGCACGAGCGGTCTTTATTTGCTCCTGACTCTCAGCCTCCAGTGGATCGTCTTCCCAGTCGTCCTCTAAATCATCTTCTAAATCATCATCTTCATCATCTAAATCCATCAAATCTTCATCCAGCAACTCCTGTAGGTCGCTGGTTTGGACTGAATCACTCTCATCAAGCGCCTCATCCGGCTCATCGAATTCGCTTTCCTGTAGCGCAGCAGCCATGTCCAGTTGCAACTCGGTCTGTATAACCTTTTGCTCAGTAACCGGCTGGGAATCCACTGATGAAGTTCTACGCCGCCGACGACCTTCGACAGAATTTGAGACTGATGATTCAGTATCAGATACTGGCCGTGGCTTGATAGTTTGAATAACAGGCGATGATTCAGGCTCAGACTCTACCGGCAGTTCAGTAGTTTCGATAATCGGCGAGGACACGTTGCTTGGGGTACGATTGGCTCGCTTTTGCTGGATAAGCGATTCGTATTCGGACTCTAACAAGCTGCTTTTGAGGATACGGCTAATAGTCGAGTTACTAACCTTATAGCGCGTCGCCAAGGTAGAGGTTGTCTCTTCCGGTTGTCGATACAGGCTCAAGATGTCGCTTTTGTCGGCAGTAGACAGTTTTCTAGGACTCATGGCTTCCCTTAAGTCCGCTTGCGCGTACTACGGCGAGAGCGGCTTGATACGTCATATTCCAAAGCAGCTCCTACTCCAAATAGTACACCACTGAAAACATACAAGACCTCCGGTAGACTTCCACTTTTGTAATCTATAGCAGTAGCATCAATATACTTGAACCACATATCCACAATGTAGAGGCAAAATGTTGCGGCAGCAATCATCCGCCAAGACTGGGCGAAACGACCACCCCAAAATGCTAACAAGAGAGTTGAGGCAATAATCAGCAGGAATACGTCACCAACGATATAAAAGAAATTCACGGGTCTAGAGAGCGGTTGAAGGGCCTCTTGGATTGACATGACCCAAGCGGGCGGCTGCTTTTTGTTGCTCTCCTCTGGTTCCTCTGGTACTGTTGCCGTCGCTTCGGGGTTTGCTTTTGCTAGTGTTGCGCTAGCTTTCACCAGAGATGCCTTCGAGGAAGCTGACGCTTGGGGCGAAGCTGCCGAAGATTCTGCTTGCTCAGTGGCAGGAAGCGAGGCAGCATCATCGGCTCCATTTGAATTAGCGGGTGTGGCAAACAAAACCAACAGAGCTAAGGCAATTCCCGCTACCGCAATTACCGCTACGGTTCCCCACTGCCAACCCTCTAAATTTAAGCGCCTGGGAAGAACAGCCAAAACCATGCCCCAGCTGAGAAACACATAAAAAGCCAAGTAAAATAAATCGGCGGGTGACACATCGGGGTCAAGACCCCAATACAGCTCCCACCAACCAAATATGAAGTTCCCCATAAACCAGACAAGCATTCCCAGACCAATACCTAGCCAGACATTACGCCCACTGGCAATCTGAGGGCTACGCCAATTTCTGTAACAGAGGAAAGCAGCTCCTAAAAAAGGTAGAGATTCCAGAATGTAGGTGCCAAGCATGTACCAAAGCGGTCTGTCTTCGTCAGGCGCATTGATACTAAACAGGAGAAAAAATAATACTGCTACTACTGACCAAGCAATTCCCCCATAGACAATATTCTGGCCGGTCAAAGGGGATTGAGTAATCGTTGACTTCTCTACAGAGCTGCTCATAAGACTTTCACGCTTATCACTAACAAGGGAAATCACAAAAAGCCGATGTCATAAAAATTAACAACTGGAGAACCAGCAAAAGTATCTCTAGGCGTCAGCCACGGCACATTTATTTCACCTTCTATCTCTAGATTATCGCCATAGTTTACCAAGTGGAGATTGATTCAGCCACTCGATAAACTGAGTTTGATCGGTAGCTGGCATATCTTGCAATATATCCCTTACTCCCTCAGCAAAGTTAGCATTTCCAAAATAAGCTTTACCAAGGCGATAGAGTTCCTGCAATAGCGTTATCAGATGGTGTTCTTCCCAAGGGGGAACCTGTAGGGTAGTCAATGGATCTATTGTAAGCAACTGGTTTACTGCTTCCGGCGAGTCAGCCTGGGGAAAGTGCCACTGCCGAAAGACATTGGTGATATCTTTCTGAAATAATCCGGCTTGCCTTGCTCCTAAAAGGTCTTCAACATCTATGTAAACCGTTTGCAGCAGTAAAAGACAGGCTTGGGTGTACGGTACAACTTTCGAGTCAGGACCGACCTCCGTCCCGAGTTGCTCCAAACGAATTTTGCCCCAAACGCTGTAGCGGTCAGGCTCTTCTAGCAGAACACAGACTTTGCCCCGATTATCCGTGAGGTCTCGCCAGAAGGACTTGGCTTCTTCTGCTTGATTGGCACTAAACACACTGATCAAGCGAAAGGTTTGCCCCTGATAAGTGAGAATTGGGATTTGCTGCTCCCGCTTCGGGTGCTGAATGCTAGAGATTTCAACATCCTGCCTTTTCAGAATAAACATGACACTGGCAAATGACTCCTGAGGGGCCGGGGGGGTGCTGTGGTGATAGTTGTAATACCCAAGCAACCATCTCTTTATCTAGAATGCTTGTGCAAGGTCTGACTAAGTCGCGATAGGCGCAAAGCGCCTGAGCCTTCGGGCTGATCGCCTTGAGTCATACTCCTACTGATACAAGCACCTGATCATGTTGGTTTATAGTGTACCTTGACCGTCAAGCAGCTTGAGTCTCTATACCCTAGAAGTATATGGGGAATCCCGGCTTGCCTGATGATGGTTGTTGGGCGCTACAATGCTTGATACCATAATGCTTGATACCATACAGATCACTCTCTCAGGAAAGTAATCATCTATTACTGCTCTGACTAATTCTGTGTACAAAAGTAAAATTCTCTTCCAGATATAAGAAGGTTTGAGTGGGCAATCCATCCGGTACGTCAGCTGTTTGAGTTCTGTATGATAAGTTTATGCTCTCGTAGCTCAGGGGATAGAGCAAGGGATTTCTAATCCCTTGGCCGTAGGTTCGAATCCTACCGAGGGCGTTAGTTATGTATTTTAGGATACATATTTCCAATTCACTCCTCTTCCAGACGCTCTAGTCCCTAGCCGCTTTTCGTCATTCACAATAAGCGCTGGCAGTTCCTAGATAAAGTTGGCAACAGTAGCTGACTACAATTGTCTAGGGAGGCGAAATCCACGCATCTCTAACCTTACTCAGCTGTATCTTAGGAAGGCGGTTATGTCCCTGCCAATTGTTGCTGTTATTGGACGCCCCAATGTGGGCAAATCAACTCTTGTAAATCGGATGGCAGGCGTGACCGATGCAATTGTGCATGACCAGCCTGGGGTAACACGCGATCGCACTTATCGCCCTGCCTTCTGGCAAGACCGCGAGTACCTGGTTGTAGATACTGGCGGCTTGGTCTTTGATGATGATACCGAGTTCTTGCCCCTGATTCGGGAACAGGCAATGGCGGCGCTGAGTGAAGCAAGTGCCGCAGTGCTTGTCGTGGATGGTCAGATGGGTCCAACTGCGGCTGATGAAGCGATCGCCCAATGGTTGCGCCAACAACCTGTGCCAGTTATCCTCGCCGTCAACAAATGCGAATCGCCACAGCAGGGGATCATCCAGGCATCCCAGTTTTGGGAACTGGGCTTAGGTGAACCTTTCCCAGTCTCTGGTATTCATGGCGGTGGCACTGGCGAACTGCTTGATGCGCTGATTATCCACCTGCCAACCGTAGATACAATTTCAGACAACCCAGAAATTAAAGTCGCCATTGTCGGACGCCCAAACGTCGGCAAGTCGAGCTTATTGAACGCCCTCACTGGCGAAAATCGCTCGATCGTTAGCCCAATCTCCGGCACTACCCGCGATGCCATTGATATGGTCGTAGAACGTCCTGGGGACCGGGAAAACGGCATCGAAGACAAAACCTATCGCCTCATCGACACGGCTGGGATTCGCAAAAAGAAAAACGTTGAGTACGGACCCGAATTTTTTGGCATTAATCGTGCATTCAAAGCGATTCGCCGCTCAGATGTTGTTTTACTAGTTATTGATGCCGTTGATGGTGTCACAGAGCAAGACCAAAAACTCGCAGGGCGAATTGCAGACGAAGGACGGGCCGCTGTAATCGTAGTTAACAAGTGGGATGCGATTGACAAAGATTCCTACACGATCTACGAATACGAAAAACTTGTAAAAGACCGACTGCATTTTGTCGAGTGGGCTGAAATGATTTTTGTCAGTGCCCTGACTGGCAAGCGAGTAGAAAAGATTCTCGATTTGGTTGACACCGCCGCAGAACAACACCAGCGTCGCGTGACAACCTCGGTGATTAATGAAGTGCTACAAGAAGCCGTTAGCTGGCATTCTGCCCCCGTGTCGCGCAGCGGTCGTCAGGGCAAAATCTACTACGGTACCCAGGTTAAAAGTCAACCGCCAACAATTGCCTTGTTTGTCAACGAACCCGCACGCTTCAACGACAACTACCGCCGTTACATCGAGCGTCAGTTCCGTCAACAGTTGGGCTTCTCCGGGACGCCGTTGCGCCTGTTGTGGCGCGGCAAGAAAGCCCGTGAAGTTGGCGATGCTCACATCAATGCCAATCGAGCCACTCGCGTTTAATAGCGAATGGCTAATGGAAGGATGGCTAATAGCAATGAACAATTAGCAATGAACAATTAGCAAGAGTGACATCCTCTGCCACTAATTCTTACGAATATAGTGGCAGCTTCCCAACCT
>CBDTXL010000252.1:0-6574 GCA_965364435.1 uncultured bacterium | reverse complement strand
TCAGCTGGAGAATTGGTGTCTTCCAGGCGATAGATGTACGGGGTATCTTCATCCTCGTCAGCTACCCCAAAGCTACGAACCCTTGCATTTTGGGTTGTAGGCTTGTAATTCAATAATGGCAATGCCATGTAAAAATCTCCCTTCAAAGGTATTACAAACTACGAAGCAGATTTCAGCTTTTTTGTTGATCCCTGTAATTCAATTTGACCATGATGCGAGACCTTCAACAAAACTTTTCATAGCTAAAAATCTGATGAGTGACACTCAAGATTACCGGATTGGAAAACTAGCCGCTGGGCTAATTGAGACAGGGACTCCTTGCGGTTGCTCCCGTGTCATGTCAGGAATTTTGATTCTAGAGGTATCAACAGTCACGTTATTGGTAACGGCTTTTGGCTGGATTTTCCTTGCCATTTCTAGGAAGTTACTGACATCGCCCCACTTGTAGCGATCGCCTTCTAGTTTGTCACGCCAATAGTCACCGTAGCGAGGCGTCACGAGGTTAAAAGGCCGACCTTTATAGCGACGGCGCTGGTAGGGCACGGTGTTATCACCGAAGCTCTCCTGGTACTCTTGGCTATCAACTAGAGCATCCACAAATCCACCCCAACCGAGGGTAGCAATTTTGATTGACCAGGCAATCTCTTCATCTTTGTTGTAGGGAGAGCGACCCAGCAATCGTTTCAGGCAAAGTTCGACAACTCGATAATTGGAATTTGGCTCAACAACCAGGCGGTAAAATGCCTCAGACTTGGCTATACCACGAACAAAGTCGCGCACGGTGATTGCGCGATTTTTCAGCTGAGATTCAAAGTTAACCTGACGATTAGATTGGAGAATTTCATGTTCGCTTAAGACCTGCCGGTAAGCTGCCCAGATCAACTCCAGAACATCATTCTGATCCATGCAGTCTTCAGTGCGATAAATCCGGGGAGTATCTTCACTGGGGATTTCGTAACCTGAAACCCTCTGGTTCTGTGAGGAGGGTTTGTATTCTAGCAGAGGTATTGACATTTGTGGATTGTTATGTAGTTTAGCGTTATGAGGTTGAAGGTTGAACGTTATGAGGTTGAAGGTTGCAGGTGAGAAAACTAACTTTAAAGTTTTAACTTTCTACTCTTTGTTCAGCCTTTAACCTTCAACTTTCCAATCTTCAACCGTCGAACCTTCAATCGTTAAGTTGTGGGCGTCTTGTAGAGGTATCGGTAGGGTAGAGCCACCTGAGTGCGACCTACAACAGCTTGTGGAGTGGCAACGTTCCGGGTCATATCGGGAAGCGGCTTACTTGTGGCTTGGGAGATTGCCCGGTCTTTCGTCCGCTGATAGTTGATACCGCCGGGGCTGATACTGCGAGCCATTTGCAAAAAGTTGTCGGGAATGGCTTGACGAACTCCCCGTTGAACTGATTGACCAGAGAGTTGAACTTGATAGTAGGAACCCTCGTAGCTAATCTGGCGGGCACGCCAGTAATCGCTGTAGCGGGGGTTGACCAGATTAAACGGTCGGTCTTTGTACCGCCGACGCTGATAAGGTACGGTGTCATCACCGAAATTCTGGCGATATTCTTCGCTGTCTACTACAGCGTCGATAAAGCCAGATAATCCCTTGGTGGCAATGACAATCGACCAAGCGATTTGCTCGTCTTTGCCGTAGGTGGCGCGTCCGAGAAACCGCTTGAAGGTGATGTCTACTAATCGGTAATTATCGTTAGTTGCCGCCACCAGATCTCGGTAGACCTCACTCTTACCCAGTCCCCGGATAAATTCTCGAACAGAAATGGCACGATTTTTCAGTTGAGATTCGAGGAAGGGTTGCCGATATTTTTCGAGAATCAGATGTTCACTGAAAATTTGTCGGTAGCCTGCCCAGATTAATTCCTTAATTTCAAAGTCTGAGCTGACCTCATTTAGACGGTAAAGTTGACGGTCATCATCGTCGGGGACTTCGTAGCCCTCAACACGTTGATTCTGAGAACTTGGTGTAATTTCAAGCAGAGGAATCGACACTTTATCGTTTTCCTTGTGTGTGAGTGAACAACAGAAAACCTTGTTTTTCGCAATCAGCAGCGGCAGCGAGCTCCACTTTGCTGCTAATTTTTACGCGATCGCTTTGGCATCTTGCAATCGCTGTTGTGCCATCAAGACTCGCGATCGCACGGCTCTTTCAGCCTCAGATGCAAGCATTTGCTCAAACCGATTTTGGATTGACCCAGTCGTGGCAGTTGCACTTACCGCCAGCGCTTGCAAGCCAACAACGGCAGCATAACGAATCGCCCAGTCACTATCTTGGGAAACCTGTAGAAGCGTCTGTAAGGCTTTCGCTTGGGCGTTTTGGACCTGCTCAGGCGTCAGCTGATGCCAGTGCAAGTTTCCCAGCCCTTTAGCCGCCGCACGGCGAACACTGGGGGCGAAGTCGGTGGCTGCTGCTGTGACTAAGGTATCAAGGGCGCGAGGGTCAGCGATCGCGGCTAACGCTCGAATGGAATAGGCTCTTGCTCCGTAGTTGTAATCATCCAGCTGTTCCACCAGCGGTATTACTGCGGCTTCCCCTAGCTCAATCAGCCCTTCAACCGCTGCCATTGCTGCCCCTGGATTGTTGTAGCCCAACACTGCAATCAGGGTGGGAATTGCCTCTTCTGAATGAATCGCCGCCAATTCCCGCACGCATTCTACCAGACTGAGGTCAGAATTCGCCTGTTCGACAGCCTGAATAATTTCCTGGGTACGGGTAGAATCGGTCATTGGTCAACGGGTTGAAGGTTGGAAGGGTTGAAGGTTGGAAGGTTGAAAGGGTTGAAAGTTGAAAGTTTTGCAGACTTCCTTCAACTTGCTCGCCCTGCAACCTACTCGCCCTGCAACTATAAAAGGGAATCCATCAGGTTCATTACCCGAATGGCGTCAGGGGAAAGTGTATTAGGGAGCGCTGGGTCAAGTTGATGTTCCAGCAGTCCTTTAAGAGCAATGAGCTTGAAACTGCTTTCCACTGGTGCGGTAGCGATCGCTTCGGCAGCTGGTAGATAACCTATTGCACCCAGATCTGATAGTGCCACCCGACGCAGTATGACATCTGTCCCCTGCAAAGCTTCCATCAAGGGTCTCCCATAGGCATCATCCCCCTTGAGCTGATACATTG
Organism: uncultured bacterium; assembly: GCA_965364435.1. Taxonomy (GTDB): domain Bacteria; phylum Cyanobacteriota; class Cyanobacteriia; order Cyanobacteriales; family Coleofasciculaceae; genus CBDTXL01. The sequence goes on along the minus strand of CBDTXL010000252.1, from coordinate 3,442 downwards.
CTCGCGTTGCCGCGTACTGTACTCGCTTGGTCGGGTGTTCCACAAAAGGTTGAATTAATGGAATTGCCTCAGTTGCTTTCAGGGTACCCAGTGCTTCCATTACGGCTTCACAGGGTTCTTGCAGGTGGGGGCGTCCTGGTACTCGCTCAGCCGCCGCGACCCCACCGGCAATTAGCTGCATCAGGGGGGGGACAGCAGCGGCGTCACCTAACATTTCCAGAGATTGGGCAGCGGCTTCTCGGACATAAAAGTCGGAGCATTCTAGACAGCGGATTAACCCTGGAACTGCCCGTCGGTCACCCAGCTTACCTAGCGCCCTAGCAGCATTGCGCCGCAGAGGGTACCCCCCCAGTTCGGTTCGATCAGCTTCGTCTTCCAGGGCTTCAATCAAGGCGTCTACTACTGCACTTGAAGAAACTCGGAATTTGCCCAGCCACCAGGCGGCGTAATAGCGGAGACTTAAGTCTGTGCCGCGCAGGTTGGCGATCGCTTCTTCAACACTCAGCTGCGGTGAAGCCGCATCATTAGACGCCTCTGGACTGAAATCTGGCATTACCGGCTTAGCCCTCAGCTTTTTCTTTTTTCCCGTTGCTTTCGCTATCGGGCTTTAGCGCTGATTCAGCGGTCAACTGCTCAATGTTGACGATTTTGCCACCCAAGCGAGTAATCCGCCGCATTTCTTCGTTCATCCGGGAATAGGGCACGGTCACGAATACACTGCCACTGTTGCGAATCTCGTAGTTATTTTTGTCGTTTTCTTGATTTTGGCGTAAGCCGACAACTTCATAACGAAAGACACGACTACCCGCTGAATTGAGACCACCGGTACCTACTGCTGTTTGACCAAACATCGCTTTGATTTCTCCTTTTCTAGTTGTTGGGGAATAGGGATTGGGGAATAGGGATTGGGGAATTTCCTAGTTCCCCGTCCCTAGTTAAGCGGGCGTCACGCTGACGATTTTTCCGCCTTGGCGCTGAATTTGCTGCATCTTTTCAGATAACCTTTCGTAGGGCACGATAAAGGCTGTACTGCTGCGACGTAGCTTCGGATAGCCTGGACCCCGGAGACTAGTTACTTCAATACGATAGACGCGATCGCCTTTACCTACAGCATTGCCCAGTGATTTTTGGGGAGCTACATCGTTAGATGCCCGGAAAGACCAGTTTTCATTACTCCCGGAAGGTCCAACAATTGTGGACGCCTTGTTACTCGCCAGTTCACGCGCTAGGCGAGAGACTGAGCCTCCTATCTGGGCGCGATCGCTATTGGCATAGCCACGATAAAGTTGGAACATCCGGTTAAAGCCGACAGTTTTTTGTCCCGGTTGTGTCGCAAAGCCGCGATAGTAAGGGACGATGCTATCGCCAAAATTGGTTTGATACTCTACAGAGTCGATGTAAGAATCGATTTCTGCGTCATATCCCTTTTCGTGATAGAGGTCTAGGTGGAAGACCACCTCTGACTCATCGTAAGGTGCCCGTCCCAACAGGTGTTTGTAATTGAGTTCTATAAACCGGGTTTGAAAATTGTTGTAGAAAAACTTGGTTTTGTATAACTCCGACTTCGCCACACTGCGGACAAATTCCCGAACGCTGATATTTCCATCCCGCAGGAGCGATTCAGCACTGATAAGCCGTTCCGATTTCATCAAATAGTCGTTGCCCAAAACCTGTCGGTAGACGGCACGAATCACCGCTTCGATGTCTTCTTTCGTTGGATTGAGGCGTAATTCAACTTTCGGCGCATCACTAAACGCTGAGGTACCTAGCCGTGAGGCTGCTGCTGTAATTGCCATTTGTTTAATTCTCCCAACAAGCAAGCTTTTTAAATTTAGGAGTCTCCAAGAAAAGAAGTCAGAAGCCATAATTTTTATAACCTCTTACCTCTCACCTCGTTACCTCCTACAGATACAACAAAGCCCGGAAAGATAAGCAGTTGAAGCACGATTTGAAAGCGTTTCACCTGCATACCTTTCCGGGCACGCCTTGAGAAATTAGCTCAGGGCGTTAATAGCGTAGTCGATATAGGTGTTGGCTTCGTTAGCGGCTTGACCACTCAGACCATGATTAGCCTTGATGTTCTTGAGGGCTTCAACGTACCAGCTGGGAGATAACTCAAATGCACGGTTGATTTCATCCAAACCGGCAACAAGGTACTCATCCATCGGACCTGTGCCACCAGCAACTAAGCAGTAGGTCACCATACGCAGGTAATGACCGATGTCACGGGCGCACTTGGACTTACCACGGCTATCAGCAGCATACTGAGGGCCTTGCATTTGTGTGGTGTAGGGGAACTTCTGATACACCGCTTGAGCTGCACCGTCAATCAGCTTTTGGGCGTTGTTGGTCAGGGCACGAGCAGCTTCCATGCTGGCTGTGGCACGGTCAAAGCGACCATTAACAGCTTGCAATTCAGTGTTGCCCAAGAAACGACCTTGAGTATCAGCAGCAGCGATCGCTTCAGTAATTGGAGTCTTCATTCTTGACTTATCTCCCTATTGGTTTCAAGTTTTTTTCAAACAGTCTTTTCTAGGCGACAGCAGCGGCGGCGCGGTCGAAGTAGCTAGCGAGTTCAGACATCAGCTGGCTACAGTCGCCTTGGGTGATGCCGCTGGAATCATTGGCAACTTTGATGGCGGCGTCTTTCATCTTTTGAACACCAACCGCTACGGAAGACCCAGGGGTACCCAGAGCTTGATAGGTCTCACGCAGACCATTGAGGCAGCGGTCATCAAGGACGCTGGAGTCACCGGCTAGGGCTGCGTAGGTGACATAGCGCAGGATGATTTCCATGTCGCGTAGGCAAGCCGCCATCCGACGGTTTGTGTATGCATTACCACCAGGTGCAATCAGCTGGGGTTGCTCTTCAAACAGGGCGCGAGCGGCATCGGTCACGATTGTGGAGGCATTGCTGGTAATGCGGTTAACGGCATCCAGGCGCTTGTTTCCGTCTCTGACGATGTTAGTCAAGGCGTCCAGTTGCTCTGTGCTAAGGAATTCACCCTTTGCATCTGCTTGAGAAACAACCTTTGCGAATGCGTCTAACATGAACTCAATCTCCTACTGACTTTGGTTAAGTGACGTTCTGATTTAAATGATCCACTTTGGGTAAGCCAAGCTCATTCAAAATTTTGAATGATTCGGTATAGCTCAACGGCAGACATCTGCCAAAACACGGGGTCAAGCCGCTCCTTCACGTCGTTCGCTACTCAAGGTAGGGAGTAGCCGAACAAACATTCATCCAGGAATTATGAGAAAAATTGATTCTTTTATGAGAAGTGGGCAGGCTTGATAAATCGTGTTTTGTTTAACTTTTGTCTGTCATTGATCCCCTACAGGTAACTTTTATACAACGCTATCGGGGCTTTATTCGTTACAAATTGTTAAGTTTTATCTCCTAGGGCAATAAAAGCATCAATCCCTTGCTCTATAAAGGTTT
>CBDTXL010000251.1:0-6636 GCA_965364435.1 uncultured bacterium | reverse complement strand
TTGGCGATCGCTATCCTGAATTTCAGCCGCCGTGAGCTAATACTCAGCCCAATCGTCGAAAAATCGATTTCCTTTAAGCGTCCCAGCATAGTTATTTAAAGTTTACGCAAAGGAAATATTGGACACAGGACTGGGCATACTAAAGTTACCAGGTCTGTTGCCTACCAATTCTGGGTAAATAACGATGCTCCTTGATTTGACTGTCGCCATCCCAACTTATAACGGGGAAAGGCGTCTACCGGAAGTTTTAGAGCGACTGCTAAGCTCCTGTCAACACGCTTTGCAAGCCGCAAGTCACACAGAACAATTCAGCTGGGAAGTCATTGTTGTTGACAACAACAGCACTGACAATACAGCGAAGGTTGTTCAAGCCTATCAAGCCAACTGGCCCAAAGAATATCCTTTAAAGTATTGCTTTGAGCCTAGGCAGGGGGCAGCATTTGCACGACAGCGTGCTTTTATGGAAGCCAGAGGGACGCTGGTTGGTTTTCTGGACGATGACAACTTACCCGCACCTGACTGGGTAGCAGCTGCCTGCGATTTTGCTAGATGCCACCCCAATGCTGGTGCTTATGGCAGTCAAATCCACGGTCTGTTTGAAGTTACACCTCCCAAAAATTTTCATCGACTCGCTCCCTTTTTAGCCATCACCGAGCGTGGTTCAACGCCACTGCGCTATGAACTGCAAAAGAAATTACTGCCACCGTCTGCTGGGTTGGTTGTGCGTAAACAAGCTTGGTTAGAGAGCGTTCCCTCTGAGCTAGTTTTGACAGGGCGCACCTCTGAGAGTATGGTTACCAGCGAAGATTTAGAGATGCTGTCTCACATCCTCGCCAACGGCTGGGAAATCTGGTATAATCCTTCGATGGAAATTGACCACAAAATCCCCCACTGGCGTCTGGAGCGTGAGTATTTAATTCCGTTTTTCCGTGGGATTGGGTTGAGTCGTCATGTGACACGGATGCTGAGTGTGAAACCGTGGCAGCGACCCGTTGCCACTCTAGCTTACATGACAAACGATTTGCGAAAAATTGCTTGTCACTTGGTCAAACACGGTACCCGTATGCGGTCTGACTTGATTGCCGCTTGCGAGATGCAGCTGTTTGTTAGCAGTCTAGTGAGTCCTTTTTACCTTTGGAGACATGGGTATTTTGATGGCAAACAGCAACAAAGGTTCCACAGTTCGGTGATCTCTAACAACTAAGTACAACTTTCCTGTGATCGGGTTCGGAAATACCAGAGTCATAAAAAAGTAATGGGTAATTGGTCTTCTATTCCATTACCCATTACAAAAAAACAAAGATTATAAACCAAGTGATTAATCGAACTTAATATCATTCTTGACTCCTAAATCCCTGAACATAAACCGGATTTTTAGAATTTAACTAACTTTCTCATAAGAAAGTTAGTTTCAGGAAATATGTAACATTTTACAAATAAACTAAATAATTCTGCACTTCTGGACAGATAGCTTAACCTAAGCATATTTTTAAAGAGTTGATGAAGCCTGCTTTACTTTGTTGCTGATAGTTAGCCGGTTGCAATATCATACTAATGGTGTATTACAACTCTTTACAGTTGTCTTACAATTTAGCTATTTCTTAGACTAAAAGTAGAGGGATAGCCCTATTTACTCAGTAGTTTGCATCAATTACACCATGAACTACACCATGAACAAGTTAGCTAATCATAGGGAGGCAGTGCAGCAGGGGTGAAACATTAATTGGAAGATTGGGGATTATCTAACTTTTGTCAAGAAATGAAGCAAGAGGCTCTATAACCGTAATTTCACGGTTACCTCAAAAGTGAATTATCTTTGCGAGGAATTAATTGTGGCGTTTATCCGACTCGCAGATCTCATCATCAACCTTGACTGCATTGCCGCAGTTAGTTTCAGCACTTACAGCGGCTCTCGTGAGGGTAAGGATATCCCGATCGTTAATATCTGCTTGGTGATTCCAGAGGGTTCGTTAGACGATGAGACTGAAGGCTGCCTTGAGAAATGTCAGGCAGTAGAGAAGCTTGAGTTTGAGAGTGATTTAGCGATCGCGATATGGAATTACTTCATTCAATCTACTGATGTCACTGTCATTTTTGAGTAAGCTCTAGCTATTGTGCATAGCCCTTTTTAAGGGGGATTTAGGAGGATCTAACTCTGAGGGGGAAGGTGAGAAAACACGCCCTAGCCCCCAATCCCGACGCCCTTTTCGCTCAGAGGCTTATCTTTTGCCTTGCCGCCACTTAGCGATCGCATCTTTAGCAGCATTAGAGTCGGGTGTACCTGCCGGGACGAAAGCCGCTGTCTGAATCGCCTGCTGGATCTTACCCCGTGACGCCCGTGATTGAGCCATCAGATAAATCATTCTGCTCCATTGAACTGTTAACTGTTGTGCTTCGGCATACCTCGGTTGACCACGCGGAACCTTACGGAGGGTCATAATCGCACGGTTATAAGACGAAGCTTGATTGGGTTGAATTTGTTTTTTAGCCGCTTGGATGATGCCTTGGTTTTGCTGTTGCTGTAGGGTAAGAACCTTCCAGTACTCAATTCCCTGCTGAGCCTTAGTATAAACAGACGGGTCATCTTTGGGTATCAGTTGAGCCGCCGCGATCGCCCCCTCAAAATTTCCCTGTTTTGCTCGTCCCTCGGCTAAATCCAGAATCACTCTACCCCAGCGCATTATATCTTGTCGCGCCTGTTCATAAAGGGGGTCACCTGGTCGAATATTACGGGCTTGGATAATCGCCTGATGAAACAGAGACGCCTGATTTGGTCGGAGCAAGCGCTTTGCCTGATCCAATGAGGCTTGATTGGCTTGGAGGCGACTCGGTTGTGACGTTTTTTGTGACGCCTTTGGCTGCTTACCGCTGCCCTTGAGTGAATCTGTAGGAGTTACATTCGTCGTTGGCACAGCAGACGGTGTGGGAGGTGATGCCTTTGCGATTGGGGATACCAGTGCTTCTTTAGTTGCTGGCGGATCTATCACCTGCTTACTAATAAAGGCATTCCGGTTGCGAAGTACCACAGCCGCGATCATCAGCGCCAAAACTAGTGTGGCAGCGCCTCCCCAGAGGAGCAGTTGTTGCCACCACGAGTTCTTATTTTTATCCGGTTCAGACTGCCTGTTTGGATAGGGAACCATTGCCACTGGTCTAGATGGGGTCTGATTCGATGTCCCATTAGTCATTGGGATTAAAGACATATTCGATCGCATCTCTACAGGCGATACAGGCGTTTTTTGTATAGGTGTACCTGTACCGTTGCGAGAATCCTGTCCATAAGCGTCCTCAGCATCCAGCTTTGTCCTGGGCATAAAAGCTACAGGAGTACCGACGGCAGTCTTTTCGTTCACCAATGAGTTTTCGGCTGTGGGCAAAATCAGCTGTTGTTTAACGGCATCTGTTGGAATAACTGTCAAAGGGTTCTGAATCGGTCGCCAGTGGTGCTGGCTCAACTCCGGCAGGCGATCGCGTAGATACTGGTCAAGATTTTCCAACGTCGTGTCGGTGTGATGATAGCGAAGTGCTTCTAGAAGCCCTGCTGTAAATAAGCCATTACCCAGCGCGGCTGCTTCATGGGAGAATTGTTCGATTTGACTCGACAGCACCACGGCAATTCCCATTTGGCGTGCCAACTCTACTGTCCTTGCCCCAGCAGGTGTTCCAGTTTGAAGTCCTGGTGAGCGGTTGATGTCTAACAGCACCAGGATGTTATCACTGCCTTGAGCCTTGAGGGATGTAAAAAGCGATCGCACGGGTATCCCTGTCCCAGGAATATCATCTAGGTTCCCGTCAATCGGCATTAAGTAGTCAACTTGTTCCCAACTAACGCCGTAGCCACTGAAAAAGAACCAACGCCACTTTGCTGAATGCCCTGAATTGTTGCGACCCGCCTCAAGCCAGCTTAAAATATTTTCCCGGCTAGGATAAGTTGACTCGTCACCTACCACTGGCGAGGTGTCAGTTAACAATAGACACTGGTTGGATGGCAAGTTTGCTTGGTCTACGAAAAACTGCCGTAGCGCCTGTGCATCCGCTTGCCCATAGCTCAGAGGCGGTAAAAACTGATAGCGGTTGATGCCAATTGCGATGCAAGCGTGATTTGCCATTTGCCCCGTGCCCCAGCTGACTTTTGTGGTTGTTGGTCAGTTAATCTAATTGTCTTAGCACTTAATCTGCCCTGGTTTTTGTCAATGCCAACTTGAAAGAGTAAATCAGTCTATAGTTTAAGACTCTTCTTTGTCATCATAACGATAGAATAGAACATACCTGTTTTACAGGATGTCCGAAATTGACATAAAACTAATTAAAACGATTGGTTCCAAGCTTTTACTAGCTTTGAGTAACCGCTGACGGTCTTTACCTCGAACAGAGCTAACGCTAGCGCGGACATTGTAAAGCGTTCCACTTTTTGTTGGAACTTTGAGGGATACCGCCTATTTTAGTGAAAAAACTCAAATAGGTAACGTTGTATTTTTTGGTAATGTACCGAAAAATGCCGCACAAGATGTATCAGCAGCCCCACGCGCCAGATGTTTAGCACTGCGTTGAGGACTCGATGAATCTGTAACTCGCAACACGGATAAGGGACAATGCTGATCAAGTCTATTGGTCAAAAACAAATTACATCGGTAAGCTTAGGGGCGGTGTTAGGCTTGACTGGCATCAGTTGGCTCACTACAGCCGCGATCGCTCCTCAGATTGCTCAAGCTTACACGGCAAAGGTTAACGTTTCCCTGAACCGTCAGTTGGGAGAAAGTTACGAAAGCTTCCTGCGCCGTGCCGAGGCAGTTGCTAGGGCAGCCGCGCAACGCAGCTTTGATGGGGACATTTTGGTAACAGAAGTGGCGGTGACTATTATTGGGGAAAATAATGGAGCGATCGCACCGCTTTTGTCGCTAGAAGTTAGCCGTCAATCCTGGAGAAGCCGCCCTGATCCGCAGCGTTGGGCAAGGTACTTCCCCAATACGGAATCGCTCCTGGGATTTGACAGGCAAAACGTGGGAGCTGAAACTCCGTCAGCAGCTGAGACTCCACCACCGGTACCAACACCCCCTCCGCCCTCTGAACCGAGGATCATTAACATTCAAGGCACACCTGTCCGGGTTGTGATACCACCCGCTCCTCCAGAAGCTGCACCTCAACAAGCAGCCCCGCCTCCAGCTGCCCCAGGTGGTCCAGAAGCCACGCCTCAACAACCTGCTCCAGGGACTCCAGCTGCTCCTGCGGCTCCAGAAGCTGCACCTCAACAACCTGCTCCAGGGACTCCAGCTGCTCCTGCGGCTCCAGAAGCTGCACCTCAACAAGCAGCCCCAGCTCCCGATGCTCCGTCTGCCCCAGCGACCACACCTGGATCTAACTTGCCTACTAGTCAGCCACAGAGATAATGATTCGGTTCTGATCACAGGGTATAAACGCTGAAGTTTGACTCGCTCGTTAGTCGCAGTCAAATAACATAAAATAAAAAGGCTGTCAAAAATTCAGAACCTACGACTATGGCTGTTCCTAAGAAGAAAACGTCGAAATCAAAGCGAGACAAACGCAAAGCGACCTGGAAGCGCAAAGCAGCGCTACAAGCTCAAAAAGCGCTCTCTTTAGGTAAGTCAGTTTTGAGTGGACGTTCTAGCTTTGTATACCCCGCCCCTGAAGAGGAAGAAGACGAAGAAAGTTGAAACTGAGTCTGGGCTGTAGGAAAAGCAAAGCAAGGGGTCTGATGTTTTGTTCTATGACCTAAGACTTAAAACGATATAAAACAAAAGGCGGAGGGGCATCCCGTCTTGAAAGCTTACCAAGTATCCGAACCGATAGGTGGAGTTGGTAAGAAGCCCACGCTGTTCCGCTCTTGGCAGTGCTGGGAGTATGTCACTACCTGAAACACTATCTCTACAGAAATCATGCTTGGGAAGTTTTTCCGTAAACCAGAATCAGAGCAGAGCGAGCGCGTTCCTCCCGGTCAATACCTAACTAAAGGCTTCCCAGTGCTGACTTACGGTCAGACCCCCCACATCAGCACTGAAGACTGGGAATTTCGCATCTGGGGCTTAGCTAAAGCCAAAACTTTTAGCTGGTCAGACTTTATGGCAATGCCCCAACATGATTTCACAGATGATTTTCACTGCGTGACGCGCTGGTCCAAACTAGATGTGCAATGGACTGGCATTAAGGTGACTGACTTTATGCGCCTAGTCGAGCTTGATGGCTCAGCCACTCACGTCATGGAACACTGCTACGGTGGCTACACCACCAATCTCCCTCTGGAAGATTTTGTGCGGGAAGAAAACTTTTTTGCTCACACCTTGTTTGGAGAGCCGCTCCCAGCTGCACATGGTGGACCGATGCGATTAGTTGTTCCCCACCTCTATGCCTGGAAAAGCGCTAAGTGGATTAACGGCTTAGAGTTTCTTGACCACGACGAGTCGGGTTTCTGGGAGCGAAATGGCTACCACCATCGAGGAGAGCCTTGGGCAGAAGAGCGCTACAGCCTCTAATTTTACGGCTCTCGTTGTGTTCTTCTGAAAAAGGTGGTACCAGCGCCCTCATCGTCTGCTAAGGGCTTTTAGTCATAAATTGTTGAGTGAGCCGGAGAGTTTTGCCAAGACAATGGCAGCCTCCGGCTTCGCTGATTTTGGCGTGTCA
>CBDTXL010000250.1:0-6658 GCA_965364435.1 uncultured bacterium | reverse complement strand
TCTATCTCGAATGCCTGGGCGAGAAACGGGCGATGTTTTACACCCGCTTTGGTTTCGTGCCAATCTCCTGGCAGGAATTGCCGCAATCCCTCAAATTTAAGTTCGGTCTCACCCAATTAGCCAGGAGGTTATTGAGAATTCCCGTAGTGATCATGCAGTATCAAGGGCTTCCAAGGTAATTCAAAAACCGACTGCTAAATCCCATCAAATCCATCAAATCCATCTGTGTTTATCTGTGTTCATCTGTGGTTAAAAATCAAAAATAAGCATTTTTGCAAGAGGTCTAAGCTGTGCCTCTGTCATAGATACAAACAAAGGCGCTACCATTGCTGGGTACTTGATGCCAGCCAGCCCACACCTCAAGCACAGAGGTAGAAGCCGTTGCAGAAACTAAGGTATCGTCAACCCCAGTTAGCACATACACACAGCGGTAATTATCATCATTGACGCTAATCGCTTTGAGTATCGACTTAATTGCTTGGTTGTCTGTTACTAGCTGCCAGCCCTTTGTTTGAAAGGTTTCTGGGTCTAGCTTTTTCATTTTGCCAGTTTGCGGTGTTGGTATCATAGAGCTATCCTTCCCACGCAAGTGGGTTGTTTTAGGAAAGGCGATCGCCCAGTGGTTTTACGGGCAACGGGGCGATCGCTTATCTTTATAACATCATTAATTAAATGCCGCGAACGCGGCAGTTGTCAAGTGGCAGGATGGGGCTAATTAGATTGCGAGTTCGGGAGCTAGCTGCTGAGAAGGGTTGGACACTCAAAGAAGTTTCTGATCGATCAGGAATTCCCTACGGTACAGTCAGAAGCTATGCCCATTCTCCGAAGCTGGCAACTGTGGACTATACAGCTTTGCAGAAACTAGCCCGTGTATTTGATGTGATGATTGATGACTTAGTTGAAGTGTTGGAAGAGTAGGCGAGGCGTTTTCTCTTGGCAATGCGATCGCTTTTAGGTAATAGTGTCGATTTGCGATCGCGTTTTCTCTTCAGGATGCGTTAGTGAAGCGGCGCGTTAGCGCATCACTTTGAGCCACCTGCAATAGATGAGGGAGCGATCGCATTGTGGAAGGGACGGAAGCCTTGGGACTCCAGCAACTCAGTTTTTCTCTCGTCGGCGTGGACAACTCAGCCGTTAAAAACTAGGGTGAGCTGTCCACAGCCTTATTACCGAAAAAATTGGGTTTAAAGCCCCGTCCTAAAGGAGCGGCTTTTTTATGGTAATATATTTTGCGTAGAGTTTTTCCACGCAAATGATAGTTTTAGAGTTCAAGGCTAAGGGAAAAACAACTCAATATGCTGCTATAGATGAGGCTATTTTGACGGCTCAGTTTGTCCGGGGAGCATCCCAATTTTGCAAGAAGACAAGAGAAAGGGAAATTTATTCGCGAGTTAGCATCGCGAATAAATTCGCAACTATGTGGATGTTGTAATAATGGGACAATGATTGTAGTTAGGGAACATCTTGATGACAATGACGCCGGAAGACAAAAAACTTTTAGCTGACCATATCAAGGGGATAGCCAAAATTCTCTATAAAAATACTCCACAAGAGAAACTGGAGACGTTGGAGGGTATTGAAACAGCGGTGCGCGACCAAGTTCTAGAACATGTCAGCCCGCAAATAACCTTTTTTTTATCGGAGAAAAGACGGGAACGAAATCGGGGCGCATCCGAACGATAAGAAGTTGTGTTGGTCGGATAAAAATCACTCAAAAACAAGCGTCACGTTTAGGAATTGAGCCGTATCGACGGTTAAGTCCTCTTCTGGAGAAGTGCTGTTTATTACTGGCAGCCAATGAGTCATTTCAAGACGCAGAGCATGATTTGAAAGTCTTGACGGGGATAGCAGTAGGTCACAGTACTCATCATCGCCAAGTTCAGAAAGTAGACCTACCCCCACCTAATATTAAACAAAAACTGACAGAAGTCTGTCTCGATGGTGGGAAAGTGCGTTTACGTTCACACTCAAAAGGTAAACCTGCCTACTGGAAGGAGTATAAAACCGGACGACTACAAGGAATATATTACGGAGCCTTTTTTCAAGATAATTTTTCTTTAATTAATTGGGTTAACAGCCAAAACCTGGCTCGAACCGTTTATTGCTTGGGTGATGGACATGATGGGGTGTGGAACCTGTTTGCACAAATAGCCGACGACCAGACTCGACAAGAAATTCTGGATTGGTATCATTTGAAAGAGAACCTCTATAAAATTCAGGCATCAAAAAAGTTCTTAGAACAAATTGAAGCCGATTTGTGGCAAGGAGTTGTCAAAGAAGCAATTAATAAACTCGGAAAAACTCAGTATGTTGGCGTTGCTAACTTTATCAGTTATCTACGGAAACACAGACATCGCTTAGTCAATTATATGTACTTCCAAGCCGAACAATTAAGTTCGATTGGATCTGGAGCTGTGGAGTCGGCGGTCAAGCAAATAGACAAGCGGCTACAAATAGTCGGTGCTCAATGGAAGTCTGAAAAATTACCGCAAATGCTGCAACTGCGCTGTGCTTATCTGAATCGGCAACTTGCTCCAACTGCTTAAAAAATCAAAAAATAGTGAAAAAATAGTGTGAAAAGAAGAGCGAGGCTCGCTTCGCGAGTTATAATCGCGAATAATTTCGGTTGATGTTTATGCCTCGAAGGACTTCAAAGGATACTGAGCAAGATAAATTAGTTCGATTTGACCGTATTAAAAAGGCGGTAACAGCCTTAGAAAAACAACAAAGACAAATATTAAAACAGGGTGAGCTGGCTCCATCCGGCGCTTGGGTAGCGCGTTATCAAGTTCGGCAAAATAATAAGAAATATTGGTACTACAAATTACAAGTGCTGACTCCCTACTTCCTATGCGCGACATCATCAGAGTTGAGTAAATACAAGCATCTGAGGAAAGCTGGTACTCAAGACCATATAGACGCTGTTATGTGTGTTTTTAGACGTTCTGTTATAGATCAGATAGACAAAATAATCCGTTCCCTGGACGATTGCTTGCTGGATATTACTTCTGGGTTAGAGCAGGAGGAAGAAAAACCACAGGATTGAACCACCCGCTTTATTCGCGAGGCTGCTTCGCGAATAAGGCGGATACCTTTATTTTTGCACAATTGGGATGCTCCCGGACGGAGAGTGTCAATCAGTTGGATAGCTATCTAGGTGATGGTCGGAAAACCGATCATTCTCTCATAGTGATGGAAAAGACAACAGCTATCCACACTTCACGATGCGTGAAGCATAGCTATCCCGTAGGGAATCGCTCTCAGCCACTTCAACACACAAGGGAGCAATTCCCAATTGGTATAGGGTCTGTTTATAGTGACGATGGTGTGATGCGGTGCAGTTTCTTAAATGCGAGAGAAAATCCTCTATGGAGAGCGAGTTCCCAATCCTAACTCGCCTGGTGGTCTTTCCAATGAACTCAGAGGCGCACACTCACCCAAAATTAAAAGCAGTCCTGATTTTGTCGTTGATGTTATTTCTAATAACTCCGATGGCACAACAACAGTCAAGTTGAAAAAACTGTTTCCTGATGGAAACGTCTCTAGGAAAAAGAAGTCAACCTTGGCACCGGACACTTGGAGCGATGACAAGATTATGGATACAACAGACCAAGTAGCCAGTACTCCTGCTATTGCCATCCGTTTATCGGATCGTGCAACTTTGCATCAGCAGGCTGTGGATGGCGTAGATTGGGTAGTAATCAAGGATTCTTTGGACAATGTAATTTCTTCTTACCCCACGGGTGGCAATCCGATTAATTTCTGAGGCGGTGGTACTATGACGACTTTCCAAGAGCTGGATGCGTATTTAAGCCAAGAGTTTTCGGATGACTATTGGTATGATGATGCGAAGTTCTACGCTTGTGAGCTAGTTAAACAGCTGACAACAGACGATTGGAATACTCTCAAGTCTTCTTGGCGAAATCGCTCAAAGCAATGGCAGGAGCGCTGTGCCGAGATTCTCGACTGGGGGGATGTGCGTCAGGCAGTTCCGCTGTTGCTGGAAATGATTCAGGTGGAGGATGACGATTTAACCCTAACGGCAGCTGATTCTTTGAGTTCCATAGGTATAGCTGATCTAGATTTAGCTATAAGTGCGGATGTCTTGTCACGTTTGCAAGCACTGGCAAATTCAGGTAATGTCGCTAAACTCATCATCAATCAGCTGCTAGCACAATTACAAGTTAAGGCGGATAGATAGAGGCAAGCGCCTACAAAGAGCGAATAATGTTTGGTTAAGCTTAAATAAATGCAGTGACATAACTATCGTTGAAATCAGTGGAAAGAACAAAGTATATTGGCGAAGATGCTGCTAGAAAGGACTTAGGAACACCTCAATCTAAGCCTGGATGTTTGGAAAGCCAACACAGTCTCCAGTTTGAATATCTTTCTCCCGATGAATTTGAAATTTTCTGTTATTTGCTCTTACTTCGAGAGAATCTTGGAGAAAATATCTATTACTACGGAAAAACTGGAGATGCCGGTAGGGATATAATCCGCCACAGAAGAGATGGTTCCGTAGAACTGGTTCAATGCAAGCGGTATCAGAATAATGTTGGTTTACCTGAGATAAAAACTGAAATTGCCAAGCTTTTCGCCAACCTTGACAACAAAACTATTACTGAACAACCTAACCAGGTAACTTTCTATGTAGTGCCAGATTTGACAGCTCCGGCTCAGGATTTAATTGATCATCACTCAAAGTGGATCGAGATGGCTGAGACATCTCTCACAGCGTATTTGAAGAAGGAGCCTCCTGTACAACTTCTCCAATTTGCCAAATCATGGTGTCCGCAACTTCACAAAGAAACAGCTCTCAATTTGACTGAGAGGGCTAGGAAGCACCCTGACTTGATTGAGGAGTTCTTCAGCTATAAAAAGGTTATCGATCCAAATGACCCCAAGTTTAATATACTTATTAAGCAAAATGAACAAATCTTTAAGCAAAATGAACAAATCTTAGAAAGGCTGCTATATTTGCAGCCTGCAAAAATTGCAAATGCTCCCGATGATATTCAGGAGTTCCTAAGTCATGAGTTCCTAACTAAGTCAGAACAAAAAAATCCTGGGCTGTCATTTACGATGCAAAGGAGTACCCAGGAAACCGTCCTGATCATTCAGTCAAAACCTGGTGGTGGTTCTGGTACTTATGGAACCCTCTCATTTCCTAATACTGCTGCTCGGAGACAGGGACAACAGAAGTTCAAGATATTTGAGGAACAAGGGCGAGACATTCGACTTGAACTTGGAGAGTACGAGTGGACATGGGCACCGACTCTCTCTTTACTTGAAATGCAGGGAGAGCTAGAAATTCGTGCTGTACCACAACCTGAGATTTCAGTTAGTTTGGAATGCTTACAGGACGGTGAGGTGGTTGCTTCAGTTGAGTTTACCAACTTTCGCTTCGTGAGGCTCGGAACGCACGAGATCGAGTTCTGTGTGAAGGGTGGACACCTCGCAGGTTTGATAACGGCAGTCGTAAGCTTCCAAAATAAACCTCTCACATTTAACCTTGCGGCGAATCTAGGCTGTGTCAAGCCAGATAAAGCAAAACGCACTCTTCAACTGCTGCTAGCCTTACTTCATGGTGGACAACTCCAGATTAAATCATTGCCATCTGATGCTCCGCTGAGTATTGGCTCGATTGTGAATAATATTCACCTGCGGGAAGAACAGCTCGAAGAGTATATAAGACTTCTTGACTATCTCATCAAAATTAACCGTGAATTTGCTTTGGATCTTCGATATCCAAAGATTTTCGATGCTGACGCGGAGAATACAGCAAAATTAATCGTCTCTGCTATTGAGCATGGACAAGTTGAATATCCCAGAGGGATTATCCGGCTTAATGATAGGCGGCAGGATGCACTTGAACTTATAAAGGGCTTACAGACGGGAGAACCATTGCAATTAGCAGTTGATGAAGAGAGAAACTATCAGCTTCTAGGTCAGCCTTTGCCTATAGGCAAAAGTAGGATCGTTTTTGAAAACATATTTCCTATTGATGGTTTACCAGCGCTGGAACAAGCAGTCCAA
Organism: uncultured bacterium; assembly: GCA_965364435.1. Lineage (GTDB taxonomy): Bacteria > Cyanobacteriota > Cyanobacteriia > Cyanobacteriales > Coleofasciculaceae > CBDTXL01. The sequence continues at coordinate 622 of CBDTXL010000250.1, read as the reverse complement.
GATCTTCCAGAGTCAGATCAGCTCCAGATTGCTCTTCAATATGATCGGGCAGTCGAAAGTTTTCTACGATGGCTTCCAGAAACAACAGATGAGGCCGATGGCAACCACTCAAGTGTGTTTGGGTAGTCCCTGACAGCCATCAAACGGAGCGATCGGCTTTACCCTACCCTACCATAGGTGCGATCGCATTCGCTCAAAATAATGTGGAGAACGTGGGAAGCGTGCAGCTGAGACTGAAAGCGCTATCAGCAGCTTCCTGAGTGGGTTCGCATTCAGCAGACAAGCGAAAAATCAATGCCATGATTTATCTTCTGATGCGCCAAGCTTACTCCCTTCCAAAGAATCGAACCTGGCGTTTAGTTGTATTTTTTATTTACTAATGCTTCCTCCATCATTCCTCTATAAAGTAGTGCAATTAGTTTAATCCTCAGTTGTCATTTAGCCCGATAATTTTATCATTAATCTATAGAAGGGCGAGTGCTCAACCATCGTGAAACTTAACACCATCTTTTATAGCCTGTTTTAGCTTGCAACACATCAGGAGTCCCGAAGCAATTGTTTGGGAAGTTTCACTGAATATTCACCCGATCGGGTGTCCCCGTCAGCTAAGGGCAAACTAGAA
>CBDTXL010000249.1:0-6677 GCA_965364435.1 uncultured bacterium | reverse complement strand
AGATATTACCATCATCTTGACCGCCTCCAGTATTATTTCATGCTCACAGACGCAACTGTTCTCAATACTGGGCACGGACCTAAATCTATCTCGTTGAGGCGGCGACTAGGGAATGGGGAAGATGGGGAAGATGGGGAAGATGGGGAAGATGGGGAAGATGGGGAAGACGGGGAAGACGGAGAAGGTAGGGAAGTAATCTCTCCCCTATCTCCCGCATCTCCCACATCTCCCCCATCCCCACCAAAAGAGTGCATGACCACTCCCGAGGAGGTGGAGTCCAGTGATTGGTGACAGGTGGTAGTAATTACCGTACATTTACCCAAAAAACTTGCACTCATGCACCCAAATGCGCTACAAGAGTATATAACTGCTTCCTTAGCCGTGCAGAACTCTACGAACCGGCGCAATAACAATATCAGGAAGTGTTTTCGTTCAAGCATTTGCAAAAGTTATTTGAAATCAATTGAGAGTATGACTCAGCAAGTTACTCACCCAATGGTGAAGTTTCAGCGTCAGGTGCATTCACTTGTGGAATCTAAAATTATTAAACCAAGCGACAGCATTTGGAAAATTGCCCTGCTCTACGGGGATGAATGGTCTTTCTGGAAGAAAGAACTGCTTGACTTTGGCTTCACCATGCAAGACCCGATTGGCGAATTACTAGCTGTAGAAGCGTGGGACGAAGAATAAGATAGCTACTAGCGATCAGCTGTTAGCTAAATTAAGTCTTCATTCCTTGAACTTGTTTGATAGTGGTTCCAGCTTTCAGCTGATTGCTGAAAGCGACAGGGGCACCTATAGACAAGCCGCCAAAGCTAGTGAGAGTTCTTTCGCTGTTTGGTAGCGATCGCGAACTCTAGGTTCACAGACCCGCTCAATCACTTCCCTCAACCGGGGAGTGATGGTGGGAATGGTTGTTACATCATAGCGATATCCTGAGCCAAGCCTTCGATAAAACTGAAGAGGGGGGACACCTGTGAGCAAAAAGATTAGCGTCGGACCAATGGCATAAAGATCGGATTGAGTGACCGGGCTTCCCCGGTCTTGTTCCGGGGCACTATACCCCTCAGCACCAATTCGTGTTCCTGGTGCTGTCCCAATCTCTTTGACAGCTCCAAAGTCCAGCACGACTACCGTATTATCCCGATGGCGCACCATTAAATTCGCCGGTTTAATATCCCGGTGAATTAAGGGTGGCTCACAGGAGTGGATGTAGTCCAGGATGTCGCAGGTCTGAATCATCCACTCAATTGCCTGTCGCGGTGTCACTGGACCCACACCGAGAATGCGCTTCTCTAAATCCTGACCGTGGATTAACTCCATTGCCAGGTATTTCTTGCCACCCTCAACAAAGAAGTCGTAGTACTGGGGAATTCCCTGATGATTCAGCGTCTTCAGGGTGCGAGCCTCTCGTTCAAAAAGTTCTTGGGCTTTGGAATTTTGAGCCATGTCGGCATTCATTTCCTTTAGCACCAACAATCGGGGGCGTCCATCAATGCTGCCAGCTTTGTCCCAGGCAAGATAAGTAGTGCCCATTCCCCCCTGCCCCAAGGTCCGCAAAACCTGATATCGGCGGATGACTTGCTGTACTCGAACCAAGGGTTGACCGCAATGAATACAGAACAAGTTTTCCCTGGGATTGCCTTGGTGGGTGCAAACGTCCGGTGTAGGTGGAGGCGTAATTAATGGTGCCTTTACTTTAGACTCCAATGGGGGGGGTGGAGCGGTTGATGTCTGGAGCTGGAATTTCAGCAGCGGTCCCTCTCGTGCCAGTCTTATGAGGGCATGGTCGGGCACCAGCCCCCGCGACACTAGAACACCGTTGAGGAAGGTGCCATTTGTACCCTGATTGACCAACTGCCACAAACTACCAGGCTTGGAAGAACTAACCCTTAGTTCCAGGTGATACCGTGAAACTAAGGGGTCGTCCAGAATAATGTCATTATCAGGAGAGCGACCAATCCGAATAGTTGATTGGCTGTTGAAATTCCACTCTTGCAGTGGGGTGGATGCCTGAGGATGTAAGAGGGTCAGCGTGACCATAGCTTCGCCTAGACTGGGAGGAGAGGACTGGGGACTGGGCAAGCTGACACAAGACTGGGGACTGGGACTGGGCAAGGCTGTTCCCTTTTTCCCAAGGCCTAATCCCCAAAGCCCAACCCTCAATAACCTAAAGTAGTTGCTGCTGCTCAAAGTTTGGTCGTACCTTCACCCGGATGAGTACAGCGGTGATGTTGTCATGACCATTATGCTCATTAGCAAGCTCGATTAACTGAAAGATACCTTGATCTAGGTTGGCACGGGAACTAAGTAAGGGTGCCAAGTGAGTCTGCCAGTGCTTATCGATCAGGTTATTGTCCGACAAACCATCGGAACATAGAACAAATAAAGTATCTTCATTAAGATCCAGAAACTTGACATCAGGATTGATGAACTGCTCACTTCGCGGACCCAAAGCTTGAGTGAGCTGAACGGCGTCAGGGCGGTTGTGAGCGATCTCAGGCTCTACCCCCCGCATGATTTCTCGTTGACCTACCGAGTGATCCATAGTGAGTTGCTCTAAGCCGCGTTTGCGGGTAAGACAATAAAGGCGACTATCTCCTACATGTGCAATCACCGCCTTGGTATTCTGAATCAACATCATTACCAGAGTCGTCCCCATGCGCTTGTTGCCAGAGCGGACGTTTTGTTGGTTGACATCATAAATTGCTTGGTTGGCTAGACGCACAGCCTCACGGACACTGTCTTCTGTGGGAAACTGGTCGTGCCAATTCTCTTGAAAGTAGCTCTTGAGCGTCTCAACCGCCATTTTACTGGCAACTTCACCATGATCGTGCCCCCCCATGCCATCACAGAGAATATATAGACCGCGAGCCTGCACGGCTCGACCCATTGGGTTTTCCTGCTTTTTGACCTCGGTCAGGATGCTAAAGCAGTCTTCATTATGGTCTCGTTGTTGACCGATATCCGTACAACCCGAGTCATCTAGACTCAGCAACTGCATTGGCAGAATCACTGTTGGATCATCGCTATCGTTTGGGCTAAAAGGAGCTGGGGGCGCTCCTACTGCAAAGGCTTTGGTTCCAGCCTCTAATACTTCATCTAAGTCATCGTATGGGGCAGCTTCTGGCGCTGACAGTTGTTGTTCGTGTGCGATCGCTTCCAAGTGCGATCGCACTTCATTTATCGTGCCAAATTCATTACTACACATCTGCCGGAAAAGCCCTCCTAATGAAGTAAACTGCGTCCGCTGAGACTGGTTAGATAACATCTGCCACATATGCCCCAAATCCTGTAGAGTCAGCGGTTGCTCTCTTGCTTCTGGATACAGGCGCACAAGACCCAGCACCCCGTCTTCATCCACCCGCAGATTCGTAATCTCCAACAGACTCTGACGACAATGCCAAGGCTCTAGCGCCTCCCACAGTTGTGTCATTTCACCGAGCCAGGATAAAATCTGCAACGTCGGAGTCTCCTCACTTCCCCACAAATCACCGATCATCTTCCAGCCGGAACGGTCTTCCAGCAGCACCACTGCCTCTCCATCCTGCTGCCATGCATCATGAACTTCTGGCAAAGTCTGGCGGTATGATTCCTGAAGAGCTAAATAGGGTTGAGCGATCTCTGGGATACCGAGGACTCTCCCGGCGTCTAAGGGAGTGGTAGAAGACTGACTCATCAGCAGCTCAGACATTGCAGAGTTGCCTTGTTGTTGCTCTATCAGCGCTTCTAGCAGTGACTTCTGGAACGGCTGGCAGTCCAAAACTCGGACAGATGTGCCGTAGCGGGTTTCTACACCAGGAGCTATGTTTTCGATGCTCTGGGGTTCTATCAGTCGGTAACGCTGCTGGGGGTCAAGATACACAACAGCGGGGGTTGGGGAGGACTTCTCTTGGGGAGGGGGGATTAATGATGCAGAGGAGTCTTGATCACTCCCCAGTCCCCTGTCAGCCTGGAAGAGTGAATTGTCTGAAGATTCTTCAATGGGTGGCGGGGCTGATGCTTGGAAAGAATTCGCCTCCGGGTCGTCTTCCTCGATGATTGGCAAACTGGAGTCCGATGAAGGCTCCAGAGTTTTCCCTAGGAAGGTTTGTGGTTGGGGTGACTCTCTATCGGAACCCATGGGCACCTTTCTTTGTGATACCTCCGCTGGTGTTGCTTTACTGACTACCAGCTCTGACGACTCAAGGGAGCCTGATTGAGAGGCTATTGGGGAAACCAGAGAATCTGGATCTTTGGAAATAATTGCCCACCAAACTGTTCCCGTGAACATACCACATTTGTGGCAAGTTTCCGCATTGACCGGTACTTGGGTGCCGCATTCATGACAAGTTTTATGAGTCAGGGAAGTTCCACATTTTTGACAAAACTTGTTTGTATTCGGGTTCTCGAACTGACACTGGGGACAAATTAACATAATGGAACTTCCTCAATTCCTGTCAGGGTTTCTAAATTTTGTATATAAGCTAACTGCCATCTAGTTTGCCACGTCATAATCGAAGGTTGCAGCTTTTTGGATTCAGCGCTAAGACTATGAGCTTAAGGGGGAGCTGACAGCAGGCTTAGTGCGACTGGCTTTAGTTTGTCATAGCTTATCTAAAGCTTCCAGTTCTGTCGGTGTCAGGTCACGCCACTGACCAGGCTCTAAACCATCTAGACGCAGGTGAGCGGAGTGCTTCGCACCAGCTACGCCTAACGCGACTCGCACAAGTCGCAAGGTAGGAAACCCCACAGCCGCTGTCATCCGGCGCACCTGACGGTTCCGCCCCTCAGTTAAAGTCATCTCTAACCAAGAAGTTGGCACCATCTTACGAAAGCGTATCGGTGGCTGACGAGGTGGTAGAGGAGGTTCCTCCGGTAATAGCTGCACCAAGGCAGGTCGCGTGCAATAATTCTGAATCACCACCCCGCCGCGCAACTGGCTTAGGGCTGCTTCATCAGGAATGCGCTCTACCTGTACCCAGTATGTGCGAGGATGACGAAACCGTCGATCTGAAAGCCGGTGCTGTAAGCGTCCGTTGTTTGTCAATAGCAACAACCCTTCACTGTCCCGGTCAAGGCGTCCGACTGGGTAAACTGAGGGCACTGGGATGTAATCTTTGAGTGTGCCACGATTAATTTTACTGGCGTCTTTATCAGTGAACTGGCTTAAGACATCGTAGGGTTTGTAGAACAAGAGGTATCTATACACATTATTACCACCAGCGAGAGATTAAGCCGGGAAAAAAGAACCTAAGACCTGCAATCCCTCGACTAGCCCAACACGATCCGTGAGTGTTGAGGCGTGAGCCATCATCCGCGATCGCGTCTTTAGCGGTTTGTCAGGAGCAGCCTTCAGAGCCTTAGAGTTAATTGTTAACTCTAAGGCTCTTGGTCAAAGGATACGAAATTTCTTGATAGCACTGAGACAAAATTTAGTCAATTCTGACCCTGAAGCGAACCAATCCTGCATTGTTTGGGGCAGTATTAGGAACATTTCCCAGCTGCAAGAATACCGCACCATTCGGGTTCTTAGGATCAGAACAGGGAGCTGTTACAGGGGTCAGGGGCGAGTAAAATATTCCCTGGTCTGTATCTGAGGCATTGGTTTGGTCGCTCTGTGTCCCACCTTGCCTTAGCCTAATCCCGATACCTGGTCCCAAACTGTCAGGAATAAACGTTGTTCCAGCAGGGATGAGGTCACAAAACTTGATATTTCTTGAGTTTTGAGCGCCATCAGAGAGGAAATAGATGGTGTACTCGACTTCATCTCCACTTTGCAAGGATACCTCTGATCCCAGTTTCAAAACTCCAACTGGCGAGAGTTGAGACCAACCCGGTGCATTATCATTATCGTCCGCTGGGTCATCCACAAAGGTGCTGAAGTTGATACCGCTGATGGGTACACCGCTTCTAGTTACAGATGTAATTCGCTTCACCAAGCGCAAGCGCGGGTTGCCAACATCCCCTACAGTCAAGCCAGTAGGCTCATCATCCCCAGTATCACTGAGGTTGCCCTGATTAATGCCGTCATCTAAGACTTGAGGCAAATCTCCAGGCCCTTGAAGGGCATCAGTAAGAGATTGATTGACGTTTCCGCCAATCGATGTCGCACGGGCTTGGTTGTTAATCTTAGTTCCCGCAGCAGCGAGCACGACAGCCCGATACTTGATGACCACCTGACCCCCTGCTCTACCCAAAGTGCCTACTCTATTTAGGTTAGTGTCTGTTGTGCCATTGTAGTTGGGGTTAGCCGCCACTGTTGTTCCCGTCCCGGTGGCACTCAAGCTGTAACTGCCGCTAACAAAACGCAGTCCGTTGCTGTCTATGCTGTCGGTGGCCAAGAAGTCTCTGACGTCAGAGGAGCTGGTGTTCGAGTAGGTGATGGTGTATTCCAGAGTGTCGCCGGTAGTAACAGCGCCACTGCCATCAGCATCTGTCACTAGACGAACGGACTTGGTACCAGTAGGTGTGATGGGGCTGACAAATTTAATGATGGTGGGGTCAGCATTCCCAGCATTGGGTTGATTGACATTACCGCCAGAACCGTCAGGGTTAAGAGGGCTGGGGTTGCCCGGGTTAACATCAGAACCAGGTCCAGTCGGGTTAGTGGAGTCGCTAGCATCGGTCAGAACCGGATTGCCGTTATCCCCTTGGAAATTAATCGTGCCTTGGTTGATTAGGGGACTGGGAGAACC
>CBDTXL010000248.1:0-6683 GCA_965364435.1 uncultured bacterium | reverse complement strand
TTATCAGACACACTCAGCAGTGCCAGATGTCCCATGAATTAGCTCTTCTCCCCTTATCCGCAAATAACCAGCAATTGTGCTTATTCCAGCATAAAGCTAGATGCGATCGCTTTCCCCACTCAAAGAGTTTACTAGGGGTGGGATGAGCTTAAACAATTGCGTAAAAAAGATTAGACCTCTTGCGCGCAGTCTATCGAAACCAACAGACCCATCCGATTTTATCTGTATTTATCTGTGTTCATCTGTGTTCATCTGTGGTTCCAAATTCTCAATTCCGATTGCGAGCAAGAGGTCTCTTGTAAAACATGAAACCCGCGTGAAGCGAAGCGATCGCACACATCGAATCGCTTCTCCCCAATCGCGGGTTTCAAACAATAACTTATCTGGGAACCGTCAAAAAATGACTTACCTCAACGCTACTTCACGCAACTCAGAAAGGCCAAGCCAGTGCGTCTGGGTAAACGGTATTAATCGCGATCAATAGTACCGCCGTGAACGAGAGCCAAGCGAAGAGCAGGATAGGTGACAGGGAAAGCCACGTAAGGAAATTATTCTGTTTTTCCATGAACTATTCTCCCAAAAGCAGTAAGTAAGTTAAAGATGACTAACGAGGTGAAACCGGAATTTCTTCTTCCTTAGCAGTTAATTCACCTGAAACCAATTCTTTGATGGCTGCTAAGGGCCAAGTGAAGCCACTTAACATGAACGCGAGGGCACGGGGCACATCAATGATGATTTCTTTCATTTCAGGCTCTTTGTCTTTTCTGACAGATATCAGATAAGCCCGACCAACCCAACCAATCCAACCAGCAATATAGAGCCAGATCAGGCTAGGAATCACAAACTCACTAGCATGAGCAAGGCTACCATCCACAATCAAGTGGGGTAAACCCTCAGGACCACAGAGTAAGTCCCCATAGCGCTCAAATCGGTTTTTTCCTGAATTTGGATCGCCAACGGTATTTTTGGCGTCCTTAGCCCGTTGCTGAAAAGCCTTAGATTCCTTGCAAGGCACAAGCCCAGCCACATCAGCTGAGGCTGGGGTTACAAAGCTAAACCACAGAGTAACGGCAAAAATCAGAGCTAACAATCGTCGCATAAATTGTTTCCTTTTGTTACGAAACAAAAAGTCTTCTGTACAAAAAATGATGAAGCTCTTTGTACATCCAAGCAATATTACTCTGACGGGTTAACCTAGTAAAGTTTAATTAACTAAAAGTAGCTTTTTTATTTAAGGTCATTTGCGAATGGCTTGCGTCTTAGCAATAGAAACAAGTTGTGATGAAACAGCGGTGGCGATTGTCAACGATCGCATTTGTTGCAGTAGCGTCGTTGCTTCTCAAATTCCAGTTCACCGGCAGTATGGCGGTGTTGTACCGGAAGTGGCGTCACGCTCTCATGTGGAGACGATCAATCAAGCGATCGCTCAAGCCTTCGTTGAGGCTCAACTCGACTGGGGGGCAATTGACGGCATTGCCGCAACCTGTGCCCCTGGCTTAGTCGGTTCCCTACTCGTAGGTTTAACTGCCGCCAAAACCCTTGCGATTGTCCAGCAAAAGCCTTTCTTAGGTGTTCATCATCTTGAAGGTCATATTTATGCCAGTTATCTCAGTGAGCCAGAGTTAGAGCCGCCTTTCTTGTGTTTGCTGGTTTCTGGCGGTCACACCAGCTTAATTTATGTTAAGGACTGCGGTCACTACGAGACGTTGGGAGAAACTCGCGACGACGCGGCGGGTGAAGCCTTTGATAAGGTAGCGCGGTTGTTGAAGTTGGGCTATCCAGGTGGCCCAGTAATTGACCGATTAGCACGAGAGGGCAATCCTCAAGCTTTTCCCCTACCAGAGGGCAAGATTTCCGTTGCTAGTGGCGGCTATCATCCCTATGACTCAAGTTTTAGCGGCTTGAAGACTGCGGTGCTGCGGCTGGTGCAAAAACTGGAGCAGGATACGTCTGAGTTACCTGTGAGTGACATTGCTGCAAGCTTCCAGGAAACTGTAGCGCGATCGCTTACTAAAAGAGCGATCGCTTGTGCCCTTGACTACGGACTGAACACGATTGCCATTGGAGGTGGCGTTGCTGCCAACAGCGGGCTGAGAAAGCATCTACAAGCCGCAGCAGCCAGTCATAACTTGCGGGTACTCTTTCCTCCCCTCAAGTACTGCACCGATAACGCCGCGATGATTGGCTGTGCTGCTGCTGATCATCTCAACCGGGGACATACCTCCCCACTCACTCTAGGAGTCCAGTCGCGCCTGTCTATCACTGGTGTCATGAAGCTTTATCAATTACCAGTTACCTGATGAATGCTGGAACCTATGGCAAAGGCGCTAGACGAACGCGGAAATATTGGCGATACAAATTGCAACGGGGTGTGACTTCATTGCCTTGTAACTGCACCAGCCCCATGCCATGCAACTTAAAGCCTTTCATTGACTCTAATTGTACGGGGCTGTCCGTCGCCACCACTTTTTTCAAGGCTGCTACTAACTCCGGATGCTGTTCCAAATTCCACAAGTGCCGCCGTAAATGGTCGCTATAGAGTCCGGCATCGGTAGGAGCCGTTTCTAAAAGTTGAGTTAGTGTAATCTCTTGTCGAGAAATGTGATATAATGCCAGCCGCACGAGATAGGGATGACCACCGACCATCTCCATGAGTTGCTCAACTTGTGTAGTCTCCCAAACCAGTCCATGTCTTTGAGCCAGCTCTTGTACCTGCTCCCGCTTAAATTCTGGTAACTCAATCGGTAGCCCTACATTAAACGGCGACTGATTAATATCCATCGGCACATAAACTTCCGTAGAGTGTACCACCACCAACCGAAGTTTTTTCCAAATCTCCCGATTCTTTGCTTCCTCATGCCAAGCTCGTAATAGACCAAAAAAATCAGCGGCGAGTTCGGGGTATTGAAACACCCGATCCACTTCATCAAGACCTAAAGCTAGGGGACTGGTAACATTTGCCAGTAAATACCGCTCAAAGTAGGACTTGCAGTTGACCTTGCTACCAAAAATCCCATTCCAATAGTCAGCCAAGCGATCGGGTAACTGTAGCTCCAGGGCAACGATCGCACAAAACCACCTTAAGAACTGATCCAGGTCGCTGAACACTTTGCTATCAGCCAACTGAAAGCTTAAAGGCACTGTGGCGTAACCCTCTTGAGTTGCCCGATGGAGAATCCGAGCCATCAACGAGGTTTTGCCCATCTGCCTGGGTGCTTTAATCCGGATCAGGGAACCCGGTTTAGCGATCGCCTCGTAACAGCGTTCATCAATTCCTGGTCGCTCTATATAAAAGGCAGAAGCCAACTCCACCTGTCCCATTGGGAGCTCCGGCTCAGCCACAGGCTGGGGCGGGTGATTCGGGGTAAGGGAATAGGCACTCGGTAATCGGGAGTTTTGCCCTGCCCTCTCTGGAGCAGGCACAGTTGCCCAGTCCCTACTTACTCCAGTACTGGTGTTACCTGATGCCAACAACTCTAAGACGGCTTGCACAATACCTGGGGTATCCTTAGGCGATCGCCACTCGCGCTGCGGCATTCCCTGGAGATAACCGCGTAAGTCATGGTTGAGTAAGCTGAGAGGACAATTAATGCGAATCGGTAAGATCGCTGGCTTACCGTCCGGTCGAGTATCACGTAACGTCTTAGCTACCCGTACCTCTTCCGTGACCATTTCACTAGCCGCAGCAAACGTTGACAACAGCAGCAAAAAGTAATCACATTGGTTTAATTCAGTGCAGATTTGCTGTAGCCCGTTTTTTGCCATTCGCAGACCTCCACCAGCGATGAATACTTCGTAACCAGAGGCTTTTAATGCCGCTTCTAACTGCTGAGCCAGCGTCAGGTCTGGCTCTTGACCGCGATAGTAGCTGAGCAAAACTTTGCTGCCATTTGTGATACTTTGAGTACCCCCACTGAATAACTCGGGTCGGTACTTAGCAAATAAGGCAATCAAGTCAGGACGGTGTGATGAGCCAGGTTCTTGGAGATTGGTTAGAGCAAATACCTTACAGGTCTTCTCGATATATTTTCTGACAGTTGCTTTAGTGATATGCAGTTCGGAAGCAATCTCTGCATCTTTTTCACCCGCCAAAAATCTCAGCAACACCTCTTTCTGTCGAGGGGTCAGTCCTGCGAATGCCTTCATGAACTCTGCTTGATTCATGTTCTCTAAGTTAGTACACAAAAACCCCTTTTGAAGGGGCGGTTCTATTGTTGATGGGCAGTGAGAGTACAAGGGGGGCGAGAACTCCATAGGACTTAGGCAGTATTCGTCATTTTCCCTCCCAACGTTGGGGGGAAAAGAGGGGTTACTTTCCAGTCGTAGTCCATAGACTAATACAACGGCGCACTCGTGTAAGTACTTTCACAGCTGTGTACGGGTTGGAAGCCAATCCTGATGAGTGTGAGTTTTGACTACACAGCCAACTTAGCCGCTTGAGCAACGTGGAATAGTCGAAGTATATAAAGCTATCTTTTCCAGGTTGTTAGAAATGAAGCTAAGTTTTTCCCCTATGAATTTCCTTAGTGGCTTCCTTACGGTCACTACAGTAGCAATGCTCCTGGTTAGTACACCTTTAGAAGCGATCGCCAAAACGGCTCAACAATTAGATAAGATTGCTGTTCTGGCTCCAGTACAGGTACAGCAGACTGAACAACCTTCAGACAGAGGCTCACCCCGCCGACGGGATCAAGGGGCAAGCTACCTATCTAGGGGCTAGAGCGTCGGGGCTAGGGGCTAGGGGTTAGGGGAAAGAGATTTTCATCTTTAAACCCAAATGGTATGACTGGCAATCATTGGTGAAACCTGATAAGCTGAGGTGCGTTTAACTGGCATAGTTGTTGGAACATTTGAACAAAAAACTTTGTCGGAAAACCTTCCACCTTGCTTTCCAACAAGCGAAAAATAGACTTCTGGCATAAATAGCAAAGAAAAGGGTGATAAGTACTACAGCTAGGTAACCAAAAGTGACTTTTGCAAGAGTCTTAATGAACAAGTAGTTTTTGGACGCCCCCTTAGTCGCGATTTTGACGCCACAGGCTCTCATCCTTCGCCGTGTTTCTGCCCCAGTTAAAGTGCATCCCATGAACTCAGAACAAAACTCAGCCTACGAGTATCAAGTTGGCGGCTGTCTACCCGTTGATGCTCCTACCTACGTGGTACGCAAAGCCGACTCTGAACTCTATAATGCCCTAAAGGCTGGAGAGTTCTGCTACGTCCTTAACTCCAGACAAATGGGCAAGTCTAGCTTACGGGTGCAAACGGTGCAGCGGCTACGCTCAGAGGGGATTGCCTGTGCGGTGGTTGACCTGACCGCGATCGGTTCTCAAGACACTACCCCAGAGCAGTGGTATGCAGACATAGCTTACACGTTAGCGAATAGTTTGAATCTCTTAGAAAAGGTCGATATTGGCAAGTGGTTGTGCGATCGCACGTTTCTCTCGCCCGTGAAACGCTTGAGTGAATTTATCCGAGAGGTATTGCTAGGGTTAATCTCTGAAAAATTGGTCATTTTTTTAGATGAAATCGATAGTGTTCTCAGCTTAAATTTCAGAGTTGATGATTTTTTTGCGACTATCCGGGCTTGTTATAACAATCGCGATGACCAGACTGAATACCAGCGTCTTACTTTTACCATGCTGGGGGTGGCAACACCCTCGGATTTGATTCAATACAACGCGCCGTTCAACCTTGGTCGCGCGATCGAACTGTGTGGTTTTCAGTTACACGAAGCTCAGCCGTTAGTTCAGGGGTTGAAGGGGGAAGTGAGCAACCCCCAAGCTGTGTTGAGAGAAGTGTTGGCATGGACGGGGGGTCAGCCTTTCCTTACCCAAAAGTTGTGTAAGCTGATTCGTCAGGAGTCAGGAGAAAGGCGTCACAAGTCAAGAGAATTTATAGAAAATTCAAAATTCCAAATCGCTGAGTGGCTGGAGCAACTGGTGCGTAAGCACTTGATTGAAAACTGGGAAGCGACGGATGAACCGGAGCATCTGAGGACAATACGCGATCGCCTTTGCCGGTGCGCGGAGCGCAATCACATCCTGAAGAGTGAGCAGCCAACCGTTGAGCTACTGAGACTCTATCAACAAATTTTGCAATGGGGGGAAGTTGCAGCCAAAGACACTCCAGAGCAAATGGAATTGCGGCTGTCGGGGTTGGTGGTCAAGCGTGACGGTAAATTACAAGTTTATAACCGCCTTTATCAGGCTGTGTTTGATCACAGTTGGGTTAACAAGATCCTAGCAGAGCTAGAGCCTTCAACTGAGCCTCCTATAGACACAAGTCTGGAAGAGCAGATCCTCTACCATCACCTGATCTACTGCGTGCAAAGGGAGTCGCCAACGCAGCTGATAGAACGCTTTCGCCATCTGTTTATTGACGGAATCGGCTACCCTGATCCGGAGATCGCCCAAGCACTATCTAGGATTACCGCCTCGAAGCTGGCTGAACAGCAGTTTAAGCATATCCTCAATCGGTGCTGCCACATCCTCGTCAACCGTTGGCGAATACACCCGAAATACCAAGTAGCGATCGCTGATTTGGTGGCGCTCTTTAAGAGTCCCTCCTCGAAGTCTACAAACAAGCGTTTGCAGGAACTGGTGCAGATTTTCACACACAGTGAGGAGTATCTGGCTCTGCAACGCTTAAAAGGCTTATTTCCAGGTGGAGAGAAAGCCCCGGCG
>CBDTXL010000247.1:0-6712 GCA_965364435.1 uncultured bacterium | reverse complement strand
TCGTCAACTTCAACAATCACCACTGTGATGTTGTCTCTACCCCCCTTCTCCTTAGCCGACTCAATGAGCATGGCAGCAGCCTCTTCTCCGTCCAATCTCGGCTGGATATAGGAGCTAATCAAGTTGTCGGAGAGTTCTTCGGTGAGACCATCAGTACACAGAAGCAAGCGATCCCCAGGCTGCACATCCATCATTTGGACATCAACTTGCTGTAAGTCCTTGCGACCGAGACATTGAGACAACACATGACGCCATTGATGCGTGCGAGCCTGATCTGGAGTCAGATCCCCCGCCTTCATTGCCCGTGCCACCCAGGTGTGGTCTTCCGTAATCTGCTCTAGCTTCGAGCTTCGTAACCGATAAAGGCGAGAGTCTCCCACATGAGCGCACCAAGACTGCCCTTGCCGGAACATGAACACAACAGCCGTAGTGCCCATATCTGGGCGCTCTGGATGATTTTGTTGATCCTGCAAGATAGACTGATTAGCCTTGTAGAAGGCTTGCTCTATTAACTCCTCAGACGCAACTTGCGACTGCCAGTGCTCATCCAAATGTGCCTGAATCGCCTCTGTGGCGAGTTTACTAGCCTCTTGCCCACCTGCATGACCTCCCATGCCGTCGGCGACAATGAAAAAGCGCCCGTCCGGGTCGATGTGGTAGTCATCCTGGTTGACAGTACGAATTAATCCCGGATCAGTGAGACCCGTGAAGCGACCTTTCATAAATTTTTTGCTGCCGTCAAAAACTTTACGGGAGTTATCACATGCGATCAAATCGGTCCAGCCGTCTGAGTAAACGAATTAGGGCAAAAGCCGCTAAAGCCGCCACAAAAGTAACGACCAACGCTGGCCCTAGGTTACCATTGACGAATAAAATGGTAGCCGAGAGGGTGAACGCACTAATTAGTAAAGTATAGTTGGTTCCCAACTGAATGCTGCTAATACGTCGCAGAATTCGGTCGGATTCGATAGACCGCACTCGAACGCGCAGATCTCCTCGTTCTAATTTTTCAATCGTATCTTCAATTCGCCGGGGTAAACCCAAAGCAGTACTACTAACCTGCGCTGCTTGGCGTCCCAGTTCATTGAGGAAGCTATTCCCATCGGGAGTGTTGCCGTTTGTCATAATCTGCAATGCAAAGGGTTTTGCAACCTCCATAAAGTTGAACTCTGGGTCTAAGCCCTTCCCGACACCTTCTAGAGTCGAGAACGCTCGCATTACGAAGGTAAAAGTTGCCGGGAATCGAAAAGGCTGGTCGTAAGCAATTTCGTAGAGATCATCGCTGATTGCACTTACCGATTGGTTCTCAAACGGCTTATCCATGAAATAATCCAGCATATACTGAATCGATCGCCGTACGGGTCCCATATCATCAACCGGCGAGAGGGCCCCCAATTCAACCAGAGAAGCGACAACCCTATCAGCATCTTTTTGAGCAATGCCAAAGAGAGTCTCCATCAGTTGCTCACGCACATTAGCCTTAATCCGCCCCATCATGCCGAAATCATAGAAAATCAAGGCACCTTCAGGACTGACAGCAATATTCCCAGGATGCGGATCAGCATGGAAGAAGCCGTCATTGAGCAGCTGCTGTAGGTAAGCTTTCGCTCCAAGATTAGCAATCAATTTGCGATCCAAACCAGCAGCTTCTAGAGCTTCGTAATGGCTAATCTTAATCCCCGGAAGATATTCAAGCGTCAGAACTCGTAGTGAGGCATACCGCCAGTATACACGGGGCACCCGCACCCAGTCATAGGTACGAAAATTGCGGCGAAATGTATCAGCGTTGCGACCTTCGCTGATATAATCTATTTCCTCCCAAAGAATGCGGCAGCACTCCTCATAGATTCCCAGCCAGTCTCGACCGCGACCCCAATCGGGATGGTTTTGAAAGTAACGCGCAATCCCTCTGAGAATTTGCAAATCAATAGTAAAAAGCTTCCGCAAACCCGGTCTTTGTACCTTGACCACCACCTCTTCACCACTGTGGAGCTGGGCTTTGTGAACTTGCCCAAGGCTAGCAGCGGCAAGAGGAATCGGGTCAAAACTGCGGAATAGTTCTGTAACGGGCTTCCCTAAATCTTGCTTAATGATTACTTCAATTTGCCCGTAGCTAAAGGCAGGCACCCGGTCTTGTAGCTTGGAAAGTTCGTCTACATACTCGCTAGGGAATAAATCAGCACGGGTGGAAAATAGCTGCCCTACTTTGATGAAGGTAGGTCCCAAATCTAAGAAAGTGTCGCGAATCCAGATTGCCTGTCTTTTGCGTCGAGCCGCCTTTTTTTCGTCAGTGACACCGCCTGAATAGCTCCAGGGTTTACTGTCGAGCCACAATCCAGTTACTAGGGTTAAAACGAAAGCCCAAATGTCAACGAACCGCCTGTGGCGCGAGTAATTTTCCCGATTCCAACGGTAAGCTTTGTCTTTGTATGCCTTACCTAGGTCACGCGGGTTAGACACCTTGCGTTCCTTGTATTGCTTGATGTTGACAGAGTCTTTAGAAAGAACAGACACTCAGGTTCCTAAATTAATTTTTCAAAAAATTAGCTTTATAAAAAAATGCTTGAAAAATACGGAAATAGCAGATTAATCATAGGCTGTTAGTGTCAATCAAGTCTCTAGCACAACTCGGCTCAAAATTAGTTATTTGAGGGTCTCTCTCGCTTATACCGATTGATTGCGGTAGAGTTGTAACTCTGCACGCAAGCGGGCAATTTCGGCTCGGAGTTCATCAATCGTTGCTTGCAGGTCAACTGGCTGGGAGCCAATCGGCACAATGGCGGTGGTGCTTCGCCCACGCATTGTCGTTTCGGCTTCACGCTGGGCGCTTTCCATGACTTGCTCCGTAAATTGCCGCAGCCGCTCACGTTGCTCGGCATCAAATTTACCTAGTTCGCTCAGGGCATTGGTTAGGGCGTCTTCAAGCTGTTCGTTAAGTGCTTGAGCTAAAGCTCTGCCTACAAAAAAGGTGTGAATTACAGAATTACTCATGAAAATATTTGTTTAGCATCTGCAACAAATTATAACCTGTTTGTCACAATTACAGGACTTAGGCACCATTACAGTTGGGGTTCTGACATAGGCCAATTGCTGGTAGGAGGAAAGGATTGCTCGGTGTGCAAGATTGTCGAACCGGGTTCATTCGGTCCGTTAATCCGAAGGGCAAAGCCAAATCCTATCCCTGCTGATGCCGCGATTGTACCCGTCAGGATTAGCGCTCGTAGGGGCGATCGCATTTTGGATTTTTTGAGTTTCCTAAAAATGGTGCCTCTGTGTCCTCCCGGTAGGGACAGTGCCTCCCAGCCTGTCCTGAGTTTTGTTACTAAGCGCTGAGCAAGTTCCGGCTGATGTATCGGTTTTTTAGCCTGCGTCGGGCGTTGGGCAGTTTGGCGCTTTATAGGAGCGGATTTTAAAGTCGCCTGTGGTAAGTCTGGTACGGGTAAGGCAACTGTGCCCGCTCTAGGTTGGGCGACTAAGTGCTGAGTGAGTGCTGGCTGAGACTTGGGGATTTTCTCCTGGCTTTTAAGGAGGGAAAGCCAAGATTCTACAGTTTGGGGACGCTTTGGGGCAGCTAGTTCTAAACCGCAGCAAACGACTTGTTTAACCGCGGGGCTAAGGTTTTGTGTGGATTGCTGCAAGTCGTCTGGGAGGAAAAGGCGATGTTCCTGCAAAGCCGCAGCGCTCACGCCTTTGTCGGAATGCAGAACCGACTCTGGGAAGCTCACGCCTCCTTCGTTTTCGTCAAGTAGCATGGGCGTTGGCAAAATCGAAGGAAGTTCAGCGCTTAGATATAGTTTAGCGATGCGATCGCGAACTGGTGCTGGTAATGGTGGGCGTCCTATCAGCAAGCAGTAGAAAGTTGCCGCCAAACCGTAGATGTCTGTAGCTGGCGTGCGCTGCTCCTCAAAGGAATACTGTTCTAGTGGCGCATACCCAGCAGAGAGGAGATTGGCGTGGGTTTGCATCACCCCAGGGGTGAACTCACAGGTAAGACCAAACTCACATAGCACCACGCAGTCAGTATCTTGACGCCGAATGATGTTTTGAGGTTTGACATCCTGATGCAGCAAACCAGCTTTGTGAACGACACTCAGGGCATGACCAATTTGACGAATATATTTAACGGCTTTTGCTTCTGGCAGCACCTCGGATTGAATCAGTTCAGCCAGAGTCTGCCCCGGAATATATTCCATCACCAGGTAGGGGCGTCCAGCTTCTTCAAAACAGTCGAGTACCTGAACTAGATTTGGATGCTTGCACCGACTCAATCGTTTGGCAAGTTCTAGGAATTGCTGCTTAAATTGGTCAAAATCTGAATGCTGGCGCAGACTTTCGCCAAGGGTTTTGATGACGACCGTTTGACCTGACTCAGTGTTGGTTGCCCGGTAGGTGATCCCAAAGACACCTTTGCTCAGCTGGGTATCGAGGACGTATTTACCGTTTTGTAAGGCTGTTTCAGCCGTCAAGTTCATAAAAGTTCACTTGCCGTTTTTCTCACTTATGCTACCGCTTAAGGGTTAAAGGTTAAGAATACAACTTTCAACTTGCTCGCCCTGCCAACCTGCTAACCATTAAGCGGATAATGTTCTGCTAGAAAAGCTTTAGCGTCGGTCTCATCATTAATCACTTGATCCAGCGTTGCCGCTAAGAGTGTGTCTAAGATGTCTCGGTATTGTGGTCCTTGTTTATAGCCCAGCTGTTTCAGATCATTGCCATTTAGAGGTGCCTGAACATCAGCCCAACTGGTGAGATATTGCCAGATTTTACGTCTGATGCTTCTTGGATTTTGCACAGCGATCAAGATTAGGGTGGGTAACTTATACTGGCGCAGCAGCCGGACAACTTCACTGCGACTAGTAGATGCTGGTAGAGACTCTACCACTAACGCTTGCGCTTGAGCCAGTTGCTGGAGTCGCTCGATACTGTCCACTGGCAGCTGAAGATTTTTTGCCACTTTGCCACGTTCTTCTGGAGCCAGATAAGCAATCAACACTTCCAGGCGTATCTGCCAGTGTTCCAGGCTTTTATCGGGGTCAAATCGTCGCAGCCAACGGTTAACCAGACGCACCTGCCACCATAGCTGGTCATCTAGTTTTAAAGCCGGATGCAGGCATTGCAAGGCACCCAAAGACGCCAGCAACTGCAACGCTCTTTCCCAGTAAGGTGCCTGCAAAATGTACTTGAGTTCGGCTTTGAGTCGCGTTTGTAGTGCTGGTACTTTGCCATTCTCTAAGAGCGATCGCTCATAAATTCCACTCTCAAGCGCATAACGGATATACGCTTCGGTTTGAGGTTCAATTTGAAATCCCAGCCGCACCGCAAACCGCACGGCTCGATAAATCCGGGTGGGGTCTTCGATAAAGCTATTGGCGTGTAATACCCGAATTTGACGCGATCGCAAATCCAGCAAACCCCCGAAAAAATCCAATAGGGGCAACTGCCCACCATGGGAAGCCGTTAGTCGGACAGCCAGAGCATTGATGGTAAAATCTCGTCGGTAAAGGTCTTGGCGAATCGAACTGGCTTCGACTTCGGGGTTAGCCGCAGGGTATGGATAGAACTCTGTCCGGGCTGTGGCAATATCCATCCACAGGGAGCCAAGGACTGGGTCGTTGTGCCACAACAAGCCAGCCGTTTGAAAAGCACCGTGGACTTCCAAGCGGGCGTTTGGGTAGATTTTCTGGAGTGCCTTGGCGAGTGTTACCCCAGCACCAACATCAGCTGAGCGATGAAAGCCGTCCACTACCAAGTCAATATCTTCTAGCACCCCGGCGTGACGCCCCTGACTCAGCAACAAGTCTCGTACCGCTCCCCCCACAAGGTAAAGATGCCAGCCTCGCTGTTCAGCCTCCTGAGCGGCTTTGGTGAGAAGTTCCCACAAAAGGGGAGCAAGGCGATCGCGAAGATTCGTGATTATTGATTTGGAATTAGGGGTTGGAAGAGGACAAGAATTTTCCCTACTCCCTAGTTCCCACTCCCCACTCCCCTTTTGATGCAATTGTCGTAGAACGTCAGTGCGGGTAACAATTCCTACCAATTGCCCATCCTCCAGAACCGGCAGACGCCCAATATCGTAAGTCACCATCAGGGATTCAATCTCCGGCATAGAAGTATGGGGAGTAATCGTCTTTACATTTTTTGTCATGTAGCCCTTGACTGGCGCGTGGCCAAAACCGTGGTGCAGCGCCAAATCAATGTCTCGACGCGAGACAACTCCCACCAGTTGGTCGTTTTCGTCCACGACTGAAAGCCCTGAATGACCATATCGCAACAAAATTCTCTGAGCTTCGCTAATCGTTGTATCGGGGCGAATCGTGCGTACTGGCGATGACATTAACTCCCGTGCAGTCAGAGGCTGGGGAATTTGGTCTTTAAGTTGGTTAACGAGCTGTTCGATGATTGAAGGGGGATCAACATCTCGGAGTCTCACCGCCGCCGCCTGGGAATGCCCACCGCCACCTAGCGGTTGGAACAACTCGTTCAAATTTGTCCCCTCAATACGCGATCGCCCAATCACTGTCAAATATGAGGGAGAGAGGGGGTGAGGGGGGGAGGGAGTGTTTAGATCGTCAGCTTGTTCAGCATTGGGCAGAAAATTCTCCTCCTCTCCCCTGCTCCCCCTCTCCCCTGCTCCCCCTCTCCCCTGCTCCCCCTCTCCCCCGCGGCGCGCATCGCGCAGGCGCTGGCGCGCGAGGTGGAGAAGGGGAGCAGG
>CBDTXL010000246.1:0-6754 GCA_965364435.1 uncultured bacterium | reverse complement strand
GTGAGCAGCAGGTCGGATTGCCACTCGTGACTGCGACTGGCAAGGAGCAGCAATCTGAATTATTGGTAAAAATGGAACGTCAAACTTTTACTTGGGGTTACGCAGGAAACAGAATTCGCAAGACTGAACGCTGGGTTGAGAGGTTGTGGGTTTTAGGGTTACTCCTAGCAGCGCTGCTCTTATTTGGAATTAATCTGGCTAGTCTGCCGTTGCAGGATGCGGGCGAAGTAAGGGTTGCCTTAGTTGCTCGTGAAATAGGAAGAGCAACAATGGAGTCTTGGCAGTGGCTTTACCCAAAGCTCGCAGGTAAGCCTTATCTTGAAGAACCGCCCCTACTTCATTGGCTAATTGCTGGTGCTTATAAGATTGCTGGTGTCAACGAGTGGACGACACGTTTACCGGGGGCAATCCTGAGTGCCCTCTCGGTACCGATATTGTACGGAATTGGTCGAGAAATCTTTCCCTCCCGTCAGAGTTCAATTTTCTCTGCCTTGATTTATCTAACCTTCTTACCAGTTGCCTGCCAGGGGCGTCTGGCGATGGTGGATGGGACGGCGCTGTGCTTTGTCATGTTGATGATGTGGTGCGTGTTGCGATCGCGTCGTGACTTACGCTGGGCAGTAGGTGCTGGGCTGGGATTAGGATTGATTTGCCTCACTAAAGGAATTCTGCTGGGAGTTTTACTCTCGGCGATCGCACTCTTGTTTCTAGGCTGGGATACCCCAAGACTACTAACCTCTGTTTATTGGTGGCTCGGCTTGCTCCTTGGCAGTGCGCCTGGTGTTACTTGGTACACTGCCGGACTGCTGCAATACGGTCAGACGTTCATCAGTACAGGCATCGTCCCCCAATCCCTACAGGGTCTTTGGGCACCCGTGGAGGGTCACAGTCGCTCTCCCTGGTACTATCTGTTGGAAATCTTGAAATTTGCAACCCCCTGGTTACTTTTCTGGCCTTATGGGTTCCGGCTGGCTTGGGAAAATCGTAATTGGGGCTGGGCAAAGTTGGTGCTGGTTTGGGCTGGCGTTTATCTTTTGGCAATTTTGGTGATGTCCAGTAAACTGCCCTGGTATGTCTTGCCACTCTACCCAACTTTAGCCCTTGCTGGTGGAGCCCAGTTTGCAGAAGTCTGGAATTGGCCCAGTCGCAAATTTTATCCCCCTGTCTGGACCATTGGCTTGAGCTTGATCGCTCTAGGTGCGATCGCTTTTAGCGTTTACTTCGGTATTCTGGCAACCGCTGACCGCTCCTTGGCGGTGATTTTCGCCTCAGTTGCTTTGACGATGACAATGGCAGCAGTTCTCGTTGCTCGACGCGACCTTCAATTTATTTTGATTCTCTTCTGGGGCATGTATATCTCGATGCTGCTTTTTATGACCTCTCCCTATTGGAGCGGGCAATTGAAAGAAGCTTTTCCGGTTAAAGACGTTGCTGCCCTCCTCAAGCGTGGCACCCCTGAAAATCAGTTGATTTATGCGTCCTTCCCAAGCCTACGACCTTCACTTGATTTTTATAGCGATCGCCAAGTCATCCCTGCTTCTGGTTCCCAACTCAAACACCACTGGGAGCAAGACCAAAACCCCTATTTATTACTTGACACCACCACCGATAAGCTGTTGAACTTAAAGTCGAGCCATAGAGTTGGCAGATCCCCCGGCTGGGTGTTGATTACTAAGGTCTTGTCCAATAAATAACTCCCTACTAGTGCAATACAGGTGGTTTGTAGGGGCGCGATATATCGTGCCCCTACCCTGTTGTGTACGCAACTGAGAACCGCTAATAATCTACAAATAGGAACTGGGGATGGGGAAGAGAGATTTTTCTTCTTGGTTGTTTACTTTAGCTCTCTTCCTAGCGGTGCCTCTTAGGCACAAGCAAGGCGTAAGTCTAGCTCATGGGGTCTAACTACAAATGATTGAGTAATAACAATTGCTCTTACCCTACAGCCAGGGATTTATTTCTCTGGCTGGAACATCAGTGAATTGTATTTAACTCCCAAGGAACTATGGCTCTATCCTTTGCTTGGACAAACGGCTAGGATGCCTCAGCTGTTTCTTCTTCTGCTACATCAAGTTGTTTTAGGTGAATGTGCTTGCGTCCCAGGGTGATTTCAAATTCGTCCCCTGGCTGTAAGCCCATCTGTTTCGTGTATGCAGATCCAATTAGCAGGTTGCCGTTAGACTGCACACTGATGCGGTAACTGGCACTGCGTCCTCCACGTCCATTGCCATTGACTTTGCTGTCTAACTCAATCCCCTCAGCATCAATAAGAGCGTTGAGGAATTTCATCATATTGACTCGCTCTACCCCGTTTTTCGTTACGGTGTAGTAGCCACAGGCTCTCGCTTTTTCTTCTTTGCTGAGGTTCTCCAGCTCCTTGACTTTGTTAATCAGCGCTTCACCCTCTAAGGGATCGATTTTTTTCTTTTTAGCCATCAACTTGAATCTAAAACTAAGCAGTTAAGTGGTATGCCACGTTTGGGCGGGACTGACGATCAACCAAGACAACAAAATCTCCGGGTTATATCAGCACATAAAACTATATTACACGGAGAATGTCAACTCGGTGAGCTATATTTTTTGGCTCAGGGTTTGTAACTCTCAGCGAGAGCCAAGGGAAAAGTTGTGAGCAACTGATACAGCAGGATAATGTTAGTTGTTCAAAGCCTCCTCAATCTCTCCAAACAACCAACGGTCGGCTCAGTGGGAGCATCCATTTGGTGATGAATCAAGCTTGAGGATAAATAATCAGGTTAGCGTTGATAGTACAGCCTTCGTTGGAGTCCCTATAGAACTAGTCGAACAATTAAGAACAATTAAGATATGCGACTTTAGAAGAAGCCAAAAGCAAGAGTGATTTGGTCGCCAAGATATAGACTCACTTCCGTTGCTGGCTTTCAACAATGCTGTACTGTAGGGAATTTCAATCAGTATGAAGCTCACGACTCGTGGACACTACAGTGTAAAAGCGCTGCTAGATCTGAGCCTACGGCAAGGGTTTGGACCGACATCTGTCAAAGCGATCGCACACCGGCAAGACCTACCCGCTCCATATTTAGAAAAACTATTGATTGAAATGCGCCGCGCCGGTTTAGTTAACTCAGTACGTGGTACCCAAGGTGGTTATCAATTAGCCCGCGAACCTGCACAAATTTCTCTCGGTCAAATCTTAGAAGCAGTAGGTGAAACAATCGAACCACTACCCCACCATACCCCCGATGCTGACCAAGCCGAAGACTGGGTGACATTTACTCTCTGGCATCGACTACACCAAAAACTCAAAGAAGCGTTGTACAGTATAACTCTTGCAGACCTTTACTACGACGCCCGTAGCTGGCAAGCGGCTCAAGGAGAAGAAACCAGTTTCGTTGTTTAAATAAATTTTTCTTGACTATGACAAAAGTGAACGAACCCGTTACTTATCAAGGTGGCTGTCACTGTGGTGCCGTCCGCTTCAGCGTAATTGTTGACAAGCACGAGGCAGATGATTGCAATTGTTCGATTTGTAGAAAAAAAGGCTTTTTACACCTGATTGTGTCTCCTGAGCAATTTAGCTTACATAGTGGTGCTGAAGTTTTAACGACCTATACCTTTAACACTCACACTGCAAAACACACATTTTGCCGCATCTGTGGTATTCATCCCTTTTATCGACCCCGTTCTCATCCGAATGCGATTGATGTGAACCTTCGTTGTCTAGATGGGGATGTGCTGTCTCATTTTCGGATTGTGCCTTTCGACGGTGCTAATTGGGAAGAGAATATCCACAAGCTTAGAAACTAGAGCGCAGGTTCAGAAATATAAAAAGTCTTGAGCATTCATATTTTGGAAACTTTCCATAAAGCTGCTGCCGTTTTGCTGCTGGCTGCCGCTCTAGATTACATTATTGGTGACCCGTGGAGCTGGCCTCATCCGGTACGAGTGATGGGCTGGGTGATTTCGCACTTCACTCAGTCTGCTATCAAGCATTGGAAGTCTCCGCTCGAACGCCGTTGGGCTGGTATCGTGTTGGGCGTTGGACTAATAATCGGCAGCGGACTAGCAGGATGGTTAATTGTTCGAGGAGCAAGCTGGGTTCATCCGCTGGTAGCTGTTGCGGTAGCGGGTATCCTGCTTGCTAGCTGTTTTGCTGGTCGCAGTTTGCGGACGGCAGCCGTCGATGTCTTACAACCGTTAACAACTCGACAATTGGCTCAGGCGCGTTCTAATTTGAGCCAGTATGTCGGTCGAGATACAGAAAAACTTACCGAACCAGAAATCCTCCGTGCTGTTCTGGAGACGGTGACGGAAAATGCCACGGATGGAGTGATTGCTCCTCTGTTTTATGCGATTGTTGGGGCCTTTTTGCCTGGAGTTGGTAGTGTTCCCCTCGCCCTCGCTTACAAAGCCGCCAGTACCCTGGATTCAATGGTTGGCTATCGGCGAGAGCCTTATACGCATTTGGGCTGGTTCAGTGCCAAGCTAGAAGACCTACTCACTTGGCTGCCCTGTCGGTTCACAGTAATTACTCTGGCACTTTTGTCGGGAAAACCCCAAGAAGTATGGCGTCTGTGCCTGCGTGATGCAAATCAAGACCCTAGCCCCAACTCTGGGTGGAGTGAGTGCGCTTATGCCGCGATTCTAGGCGTCCAACTGGGGGGAACGAACTGGTATCAGGGCGTCGCTAAACATAAACCTCTTCTGGGCAACCCCGTTCACCCGATTACACCAGAGAAAATTTACCAAGCCTTACGGCTGACACGCTATTGCTTTTTGATTTGGCTGGGCATAGCAATCTGCGCTTTGCTCTTCTCGCGAGAGCGATCGCTAGCTTGAGCCTATCAATAAACCTCTTGTACGCAATCCGAATTTAGGATTTGAAACCACAGATGTAGGCGCTTCGCCTTCCCGAAGGGTACACAGATGAACACACATAAATACAGGCAAGCACTTTTGCGTTACTTGTACCAGGAGTATAAAAAAAAATAGTTGTTTGACCCTTGCCATCTTCCTAAGGAGGTGGGATTCTTCAGCTGAGAGGGACTCTAAGTAGCTACAAAAGATCAATCGGATGCCTACTCAAATTGTTGAAATTTTCTCAGCCGAAGAACTACGCCGCACGGTAACCCGTTTGGCTTCTCAAGTGATCGAAAAATCTGGAGATTTGTCCAAACTTGTGCTGGTGGGTATTTACACCAGAGGCGTTTCTCTAGCCAATCTGCTGGGGCATCAGATTGAGGTGCTAGAGCAGGTACAGGTTCCTGTGGGGGCGCTAGACATTACCTTTTACCGGGATGATCTGGATCAGATTGGCATCCGGACACCAGCAAGAACGGACATTCCTTTCGATCTATCGGGCAAGATAGTGGTGTTAGTGGATGATGTCATCTATAAAGGCCGCACAATTCGCGCTGCCCTAAATGCGGTGACTGACTACGGTAGACCCGAAGCCATTCGGTTATTGGTTCTAGTTGATCGAGGGCATCGCGAGTTACCGATTTGTCCAGACTTTACCGGCAAGCAGCTACCAACCGCTATTGATGAACAGGTTAAGGTTTATCTGCAAGAAGAGGATGGACGGGATGCTGTGGAGTTGATAAAAGTTCTTGCTTAGCAGTCGTGAGTGTTGAGTTTTGAGTGGTATAGGCGAGTGACGCGCAATCTGGATGGGACAATCAAGATTGTCAATTAACCTGCCTATATAAAATTTTGACTTATGAGAGAGACCCAGACGCGGAAGGCAGACCACCTGCGGATTTGTCTGGATGAAGATGTGCAATTTCACGCCGTAACAACTGGGCTGGAACGCTACCGCTTCACCCACTGTTGTTTGCCAGAACTCAACCGCAGTGAGATTGATATAACGACAACGTTCTTGGGGAAATCCCTGGGAGCGCCGTTGCTGATTTCTTCAATGACGGGTGGTACGGAACAGGCAAAGACGATTAATTTTCGTCTGGCTGAGATTGCCCAACATTACAAGCTAGCGATGGGCGTTGGTTCCCAGCGAGTCGCGGTGGAGAACCCGCAGGTTGCCGATACGTTTGCTGTGCGATCGCATGCTCCTGATATCCTTTTATTTGCCAATCTAGGTGCTGTTCAGCTCAACTACAGTTACGGGCTGGATGAGTGTCTGCGCGTGATTGACCTGTGCCAAGCCGACGCCTTAATTTTGCACCTCAATCCCTTGCAAGAGTGCATTCAGTCCAAAGGAGATACAAACTTCCGAGGATTAATTGACAAAATTAATGTTTTATGCATAAGAATGCCGGTACCGGTGATTGTCAAAGAAGTGGGGAATGGCATCTCAGCAGCGATCGCACAAAAGTTGCTCGACGCTGGTGTTACTGCCATTGATGTCGCGGGTGCTGGTGGCACCTCCTGGGCAAAGGTGGAAAGTGAACGAGCCTTAAACGCCCAGCAGCGTAGGTTGGGTCTCACCTTTGCTGACTGGGGTCTGCCAACGGCTGAGTGTATCACCAGTATTCGAGCCTTTGCCCCGGAGATTCCTCTGATTGCTTCTGGGGGATTACGTAATGGCTTGGATGTTGCAAAAGCGATCGCGTTGGGAGCTGACGTTGCTGGTTTGGCATGGCCTTTCCTACAAGCAGCGGCTGAGTCAGCAGATGCCGTCGATGCCCTGGTACAGCTGTTGATTGCAGAAATCACAACGGTTCTCTTCTGCACTGGCAACGCCACCCTGTCTGGGCTAAAACACTCTAACGCCTTGCAGAAGTTAGCATAGGAATTAATGACATCCTCCTAGGGGTTGACT
>CBDTXL010000245.1:0-6760 GCA_965364435.1 uncultured bacterium | reverse complement strand
TGACAAAGAACTGTGAGGGGATTAATAAAGGTAGCATAGTTCTGGCAGGGCAAACGAATTAAGTTCTTGAGTTCATCCAGAGTGTAGCCACGCCGGACATGCCCCCATTCAGCCATGACTTCAGCGTCACTAGGACAGATAGATTTCATGAATCCGTAGTAGGGAAACCGCCAGTTTTCGTTGGGACTGCTAATCAATAGAAAACCACCGGGTCGCAGCACTCGCAGTGCCTCTGATACTGCCTTTTGATGGTCTGGTACATGTTCTAAAAGGTCAAACATGGTTACAGCATCAAAGGAATTATTGTCAAAGGGCAGAGCCGTCGCATCTCCACACACAAAGCGAACTCTTTCCTGTTGATTACAGGAAGCTTGAGCGTATTGGGGATTGAGGTCTATGTTTGTGATTCGCGATCGCGGATATAACAAAGCAGTAAGACCCCCCTCACCACCCCCAACTTCTAAAATATCCTCGAAGGGTCGGTCAGGGGCAATGTAATGGATGGCACGCATTTTTTCCCGGTAAAAGAATCCCAGCGTTAAGGGATGGGGAAAAGGATTAGAGGCAAGAAAATTGCCGATTGGTGCTTTAGAAACTGATAGGTCTTGAAGAGAAAGTGTTTGCATGTGAAACCTAAGTTTGATGAAAATGACTTATTTGTCGTAACCACTATTCTGTAAGTAAAATTTTACTCCCGAAAAACAGCCGAAAACCTCTGACAATAGCGTTCTGTTCAACGAGTGAAAGCCATTCCTAAGCCCCTCTACGAACCGATTGATATAGTATTTAGGTAAAGTGATGAATAGGCGACGCAGGTTGCCCCAATGCTTGTACCGTGCAAACTGAACCAAAAGGGCTGCCACATGTCCGCGCATATACTGGAACATCTGGTGTTTCAATCTATCCAAGTTGCTGCGATGGTAGTGGTAAACCACAGCGGTTGGTTCATAACGACAAACCCAGCCTTCAGCAAGCAATCTGTACCAAAATTCTGAATCCTCACTACAGCCAGAAGCTCCTGCCCCTAATCGTTCGTCGAAGTCTCCGACTAGTTCAAACGCATTGCGCCGGAAGGCCATGTTAGCTCCAGCACCGATGTTCCAAACGGGAACACCTTGGGGCTTCATCTCCTCAAAGAACTCAGTATCAAAAGTTAGGGGATGGTATCCTTGGGTAAATCCCCCAAAACCTTTCTCGAAGATTAATTGGGCTTCTGTTTCTAGTTCTCCGGGCAGGACTAGGCCGGTAACCGCCATTACCCTAGAATCCTGAAAGCTTTGCTGCAATCGAGTAATCCAGTCAGGATGAACGATCACATCATCATCGGTGAAGGCGATAATATCGCCTTTACTGTGGCGGATGCCTGTGTTACGCGCCACACTCAAACCCGGTCGGGGTTCTAGGACATACTGGATATCTGGCATTTGGGCGACCAGTTGGCGGGTAGCGTCTGAAGTTGGAGCATTATCCACAACTAGGACTTGGTGGGGAGGTTGGGATAAGTTTTGGAGCGATCGCAAACATTGTGCCAATTGATCTGGTCGATCCCTTGTACAGATCACCACGGAAACCGAACCACCTGCTGATTGAGACAAACGTTCTCGAAGCTTTGCTAGGGGTTGCTCCAATGCCATCAGGGTATGAAAGTCGGGCGGCGTATCCCGCGACGGATTGTCAGATTCAACGAGCCAAGAGGCAGGGGGTTTGAAGCCATGCTCTAAAAGGCGATCGCCGACTGCTGGAGCGATCGTTTGCAAAACTAGATTAGTGAGTTGGGTGGCAGGCATTGGTAACTGAGCGGCTGAAATCTCCTGATGACCAAGGGGAATACTGTGCCACCAAAACACCACATAAAGTCCCTCATAATTAGGAGCTAAGGGCAAAGCGGGGATGCCTTCACTTAGCTCTAGGTGCATAACTTTCCAGGGAGCTTTCACAGCAATTACCTCAAAACTTGCTCAATTTGTTGTTGGGGGGAGTTGCTTTCACGAGCTACTTTGGCGCAGCCTAACAAGGCTCGCCGTTCTTCAACGTTCATGCAGAACATGCGCCATATTCCTGCCCACCGACCTAGTACAAAACTCAACGTTATGGCAACTTCTGGAGCTGGTCGGCGTCTCACTAGAACCTTTAACGTGTTAATGAGGACATCAATTGAAGGACGAATAGTATCAAAAATAGACACAAAGAACCAAGCTATATAGGAGCCTGACCACACCATAGAATCTCCATACAGCTGAGAGGTACCGAGTCCATAGTTAATGTTCATGAGATATTTGGTTGATGTACGCCTTGATGGTATAATGTGCATCAACTTACAGTCAGGGGTATACCAAAGTTCATATTTTGAGGCGAGGCGCAAAGCCAGTTCGACATCACCACCAGATATAAGTTTCTTACCCACTCGGTCACTCATAAACTGTTGATTTATCCAGCCGATACCCGACAGAGCAGACCTTCTAACCACTATTCCAGCACCTACTAAACAAGACACTGGCTTAGGCTTTATGCCGTGCTCTTGTGCAGCAAAAGAGTATCCAAACTTCAAAACAAACGCTGGAGGGGGTGTTTCCCAATCTAAAATGACTTTGCCACCAAAAGCTCCACACTCTGGATGGGTTAAGGCAAATTTTGCTGCTTGCTCTACCCAATCCTCCTGGAGCAAGCAGTCATCATCAACAAAAGCAATCCAATCTCCGTTGGTGTTCTCGACACCGCAGAGGCGTGCATAAGTCAAACCTTGCTTTGGTTCTAATACTTTACGTAAGTTAGGTATCTTATTAGATTGTATATGTTTTTCTACAACTGCCTCAGTTTCATCCGTGCAGTTATTGTCTACAACTAAAACTTTCCAGTTAACTTGAGGTGAAACTTGCTGCTTTGCAATTGCTGTCAGTACTCGATCGAGAGGTGCAGCATTGTTATAAGTACAAATAACCAAATCGATGGATAGATAATTGTTCATATACAAAGATGATTTCCTCACCTAAAAATGAGAGACACAAGTGATTTTGAAATCAGATGTTTGTCTAGCTGTCATTAGAGGCTACCCGAAAATCCTTTAAGTAACGACTAGACATCTGCTATAGGCTGCTATAGGCTGCGGTTTCTTTTTTCTCATATCCACTGTTGAGATAAGCTCAATCATGGAACCATAACTACAGAGTTTTCCCTAACAACGGGACAGCCTTGAGCCTCATGAAAATTGCCTCCGAATCTGCTCAGTACGCTTTAAAGAACGCGGATATTCCCCTAAAAGCCCAACCACGCCGCCCCACAACTCCGCCAGAATCATTCCTGGAGGTAAGGGACTGCGACCCCTCAGACTGTTTTTAAACCGCTCCAATTGGTAGTTGAGCCACCACCATACAAGACGGCGTAACTTGGAGCGTTGTGGAGGGTCACTCTGGTAAGACTTGAACACAAAAGCCATGAAGCCTAAACCCCAACTCCAATATTGGCGGCGTAGTTTTTCATATTCCCGACGATGCTGGTGAAATACTAAATATTGAGGTTCGTATACGAGTGGATAACCTGCCCGAATCACCCGGTAAAAAATATCTAGGTCACCACCACCCGGAAGAGGGGCTCCTGTATCCAGAGCCTCATCAAAGCCGCCTAGTTTGAGTAAAATCTCCCGACGAAAAGCCATGTTGCATCCAGCTCCAAAGATTCCGGAGCCACAAGGGTATAGAGTATTGCTCGGTAAGATTTGACCATAGCGGATTTTTTCAAACCCACGACGAAAGCCCCCCCTTTCTTCAAACAAAATTTGAGCTTCTGTAAGCAACTCATAGGGCAGCACCAGTCCTGTAAAAGCCGCAGCATCAGGATTTTCTGCCCAGGCTTCCATAAGACCCTCTAGCCATTTCTGGTCTACGACTACATCATCATCCAGGAACGCTAGGATTTCATGAGTGGCTTCCTTTAAAGCCCGATTGCGAGCAAAGTCCAAACCGGGTTTTGGTTCTCGAACGTAGCGCACTGTAGGCAATGAGGCGACTAGTTCTTTAGTCTGTTCGTCAGAAGGCGCATTATCAACTACCAAAATTTCAAAGCAGAGGGAAGCTTCTGGCTCGTGAGGCGTCTGTAACTTTAGTAAAGACTCCAGGCATCGAGCCAAATTCTCAGGGCGGTCTTTAGTACAAATAGCAACCGTCACTGAGGGGGGCGGGAGTTGATTGCCAGGAGGAAGCAGTTCCTCGCCTAGGCTTTCCTGGAGTAGCTTAGAACCCACTTCTTGAGCGATTGATTGGGCTAGTTCTTCAGGGGTGAGAACGCTTTTTGCTGGTAGTGCCTGGATCAAAAAGCCGATGGGCTTATCTTTGCGTCGCAGGATTAGGGCAATGCCTGTCTCATTCTCAGAGAGCGAGAGAGTGGGCAAAGATTGCGTTACTTCAATATTTCTAATAATGTAGGGCATAGAAGACTCACCTAGTTTTCTCTGGTATGGGCATTGCGGTATTGCAAGTGATAAAGCTTGGCAAAGAGTCCATCTAGTTTCAGTAAATGCTGGAGTTTGCCCTGTTCAATGACCCGTCCCTCCTCTAGCACAATGATTTGGTCAGCTTGCTCAATAGTGGATAGGCGATGAGCGATGACAATCACTGTGCGATTTTCACTGAGAGTATTGAGAGCCTCTTGGATCAAATTCTCCGAAATCGTATCGAGAGCATTAGTTGCCTCATCGAGAATCAGAATCTCTGGATTTCTTACGATCGCCCGAGCCAAGGCAATACGCTGCCGTTGTCCTCCTGAAAGCCGAATTCCGCGATCGCCCACCTTCGTTTCATAGCCGTAGGGAAATTGACTGATAAATTCATCGGCATTGGCAAGTTTCGCCGCCGCTATAATTTCGTCTTCTGTTGCCTCTAGCCGACCGTAAGCAATGTTCTCCCGTATTGTTGCACTAAACATATGGATATCCTGGCTCACAATCGCAATTCGACTGCGCCAAGACTCCAGATTCAACTGCCGTAAGGGACAACCATCCAGATAAATCTCGCCCTCTGTAACGTCATAAAAACGGCAGAGCAGACCAATGAGTGTAGATTTACCCGCCCCCGAAGGACCAACGAACGCAGTGGTTTTGCCTCGTGGGATGCAAAGTGAAATATCCTGAACTGCGGGTTTTTCCTGGGGGTTGTAGCGGAAGGTAACCGATTCAAAAGAGATCGCTTTTTGCAGACCTTCAAAGGGAATCCGACCCGAAAAGATATACGGTTTATCGGAGCGGTCTAAGAGCGACATAACGTCCTCTACAGAACTTGTCAAAGCCATAAGCCCGACACGATAACTATCTAGCTGCTTTACCTGGGGTTGTAGGCGATAGAGAATAAAAATAAAGGTTAGCAAGGTCGGTAGGGCAGCCCGGTCTTGAAGCAGGGCGACAACCAGAATGTAGAGTAGCAAAACGACAGACAGAACTTCCGAAAGGGGGTTCACGACTCCGGAGAGCATATCCAGTTTGAGAAAAGTATTACGCACCTCTTTTGAGGCCACATCAAAACGTTCCTGCTCATAGGATTCGCGACCAAAGGCTCGAATTACCTTCATTCCAGCCAACCCTTCCCACATCCGGTTACCAAGGATTTTATTCACCTCTAGTGCCTGTTGCCCTAAGTTCTTGACTTTGCGTGTGACTAACTGGATAGTGGTCGAAATCAGTCCCAATCCCAAAGCAACTAACAGGGTCAATTTCCAAGAAATCAGTAGGAGTAGAGTGGTAAAAACAAAAATTGTACAGATACAGATGATGATGTTCACTAAGATACCTAGTGCCTGACCAGTTCGCCAGGTTTCGGTAGCCAATGTATTCAATAAATTGCCTGATTCTTGGCTTTCTAAAAAACTGTAACTTGTGCTTAAAAGTTGATTAAAAATTCCTGAGCGTAAGCGATGACCAATACGCGAATTCAACCAAGAAAATAAACTTGTGTTGCTATAAGAAATACAGTTTTTCAGAAAAATAGTTCCAAAGATGCATAAGGCAATTATGACAATACGGTTATTGGGGGGAAACTGAAGAAATAATTGATTAATAAAATCTAATAGATTATTTCCGCTAGCTCCTGGAGAATTTGTCTTATCGAAACCTTGCAGAAGAGGGATAAATAAACTAATCCCCAATCCTTCAGACAGTGAAGATAAAATTCCTAAAATGACAATGACTGGAATCCCCCAGGGATAGAGTTTCAGCAGGGGCCATAATGTTCTGATTGCCTTCGCTTCTTTCATGGTGTTACCCTGGCGTATAGGAAAGCTGGGAGGAAATGTTCAAAAAGTTTTTGGTCTTTACTAGGCTGGAGATCCCGTCTTGCAGGGTGCATTC
This sequence comes from uncultured bacterium, assembly GCA_965364435.1. Classification (GTDB taxonomy): domain Bacteria; phylum Cyanobacteriota; class Cyanobacteriia; order Cyanobacteriales; family Coleofasciculaceae; genus CBDTXL01. The sequence continues at coordinate 429 of CBDTXL010000245.1, read as the reverse complement.
CGATGAGTGCCAATGTATTCTCTGGGGTAATGATGGTGTGAGGTTTACAGACTTGCTTGAACTGTGTCCTCGCAAATTTGGGGTGTAGCCGTCTTACAGCTTTGCAGGACTCGCGACGCTCTTTGTAAGAGAATCCTCTCATACAGGGTCAAGGCAGGGGGTTGGTGTTTGTTTATTTCCCTTGTGTTTACTCCACTGTTGATATCGGCAATTGGAATCACCTCAGGAGTAGACTTAAACCGTTGTTTGAACTCTAACCAAGAGCGATGGTCTTTCCAGACTAGAGAGGTCACTGGCTGAGCTAAGAATTTTAAGAGACTTTTAATCCCCATTTCATATAGGTTAAAATTTAAAAGATTCAGAGAATCCACTTGAAAAGCTTTGTACAACCAGTATAGGAGACTCCAATGCTGACCTGTTCGTTGGCTT
>CBDTXL010000244.1:0-6785 GCA_965364435.1 uncultured bacterium | reverse complement strand
GAAATCCCCAGTCACAAACTACTACTCCGCGCAGGCTACATACGTCGCATCGGTAGCGGGATTTACGCCTATCTCCCCTTAATGTGGCGCGTACTGCAAAAAGTCTCCCAAATCGTGCGCGAGGAGATGAATGCCACAGGTGCTCAAGAATGTCTCCTACCCCAGTTGCAACCCTCTGAATTGTGGAAAGAGTCCGGACGCTGGGATACCTACACCAAAGCCGAAGGCATCATGTTCGCCTTCAGTGACCGTCAAGAGCGAGAAGTGGCACTCGGCCCCACCCATGAAGAGGTAATCACGACGATTGCTCGTGACATGATACGCTCCTACCGCCAACTCCCCCTGCACCTGTACCAAATTCAAACCAAATTCCGGGATGAAATTCGCCCTCGCTTCGGACTGATGCGCGGTCGCGAGTTCATCATGAAGGACGGCTACTCCTTCCATACCGACGAAGAGAGCCTGAAACAGACGTATCAGGATATGTACCTTGCGTACAGTAACATGCTGCGCCGCTCTGGTCTGAAATTCCGACCCGTAGAAGCGGACTCCGGTGCAATTGGCGGTTCGGGTTCGACCGAGTTCATGATTTTGGCAGAAGCGGGAGAAGATGAAGTTCTCTACACCGAAGATGGTCAGTACTCTGCCAACGTAGAAAAAGCAGTTTCCTTGCCACCGGATGCCGAACCCTCACCGTTTACCACCTACTCTAAACGCGACACCCCCAACACCCCAACCATTGACTCCCTGTGTGAATTCCTGAAATGCTCACCCACCCAAATCGTGAAAAACGTCCTCTACCAAGCCATCTATGACAATGGCATGACGGTACTGGTGCTAGTGAGCATCCGAGGCGACCAAGATGTGAACGAGGTGAAGCTGAACAACGAGCTAGTGAGGCAGGCAGAGCAGTACAATGCCAAAACCCTCCTCTCGTTAACTGTACCCGATGCGGCAGCACAGCAAAAATGGGCATCTAAGCCGCTACCCTTGGGTTATATTGCGCCAGACCTCGCAGACGATTACATCAAAATCACCCCCCCTAACCCCCCCTTAGTAAGGGGGGGAACAGGAAGCGGGGAAGTTGCGCCCTCGGTAAGGGGGGGAACAGGAAGCGGGGAAGTTGCGCCCTCGGTAAGGGGGGGAACAGAAGCAAGTCCCCAGTCCGGAACCTCCCCCCTTGACAAGGGGGGGCAGGGGGGGGTCATCCCTCAGTTCCTGCGATTAGTAGATAAAACGGTAGTTGAGCTGAAAAACTTCGTTACAGGTTCCAACGAGTCAGGCTATCACGTCGTTGGGGCAAACTGGGGCGAACAATTCCAGTTACCTAAATTAGAGGTCGATGTAAGGAAGGCAAAAATAGGCGATCTCGCCATCCATAACCCCAGTCAAACTCTCCAAAGCGCACGCGGCATCGAAGCAGGGCATATTTTCCAATTGGGGACAAAGTACTCCAAAGCAATGAATGCCACCTACACCAGCGAGTCAGGCGAAGAACTTCCTCTATATATGGGATGTTACGGTGTCGGGGTATCCAGGTTAGCTCAGGCAGCCGTCGAGCAGTCTTATGACAAAGATGGAATAATCTGGCCGGTTGCGATCGCACCTTACCATGCGATCATCTGTGTTCCCAACGTGGGAGATGCCGCACAAATGGAAGCAGCGGAAAAACTCTACACCGAACTCAACGCAGCAGGTATCGAAACCCTCCTCGATGACCGCAACGAACGCGCGGGTGTAAAGTTCAAAGATGCCGACTTAATTGGGATTCCCTACCGAATTGTAACCGGGCGATCGCTCAAAGACGGCAAATTAGAAGTTGTCGAACGAGCCACCAAAAAATCTCAAGACATTCCCCTGGATGAAGTGGTGCCTACGTTGAAGCAATGGATTGATGAAGCAGTTAAGTGATAAAGCTTGCCTTGGAGGATGGGCGTATTGCCCATCCCTTGCTATGCTCTGGAATACTATCGTAGGTACTAATCCCGGATTTCCAGATCGTACTGTTGGCACTGAAGCCGTAGCTTTTGCTTGACGCGATCGCGCAGACTCTCTGGCGACACCACCACACAATCTTCCCAATATTGAGACACTTCGCGGAGAAACCAGAAGGTGTTCGATACTTTTGTTACAACCCGCCGGACTCGTGGCTTATCTACTAGCCAGTCATTCTCACTATCTTCGGGTTTCGCTCGATAAGCAAAAGCCAAGCCTCTCAAGAGGTGCATTTCTACCTCTATCTGATCTAAGCGAGGGAACCACTGACCCTCAATAGGCACTACTGCTGCGTCTTGAATACGGTCTAAACGCAAGCTCCAGTTGTGATGTAAGTCTTCTATGTCTTGATTTCCTTCTGTCTCCTCACACCAACAATCGAGATACTGACGTTTTTCGTGCGGGGTGACTTTGGCATGGCGAACCGTAAAGTTCCACAATCGCTCTGCTGCATCTTGATAGGTAAGCTGAAACGGTTCTTGGCGCAGGATGTAGCGGTCAATCTCTAAGCGCCAAGCTGGGGGCAAATTCTGCAAAAAGCGCTCGATTTCTGCTCGTAAGGGTAATGATAGTTCGCTGCGTTCGAGGAGCAACTCCGCAATAATTTTGGCTTGTTCAATCTGTCCAATATCGGTCAAAGCATAGATAGAGCGTTCTAGCGCTCTGATGTGTGTTTCTGACCAATTGTTATTTGGGAAGACTAGAAGTTGGCGGCGGGCGATCGCTTCTACCAGCTTAGAGATGTTGGGACGCTCTCCCCACATCATGCCGAGTTCGCGGGCGATCGCTTCTAGTTCGGCTTTGTCACGTTCTGATATGGAGAGGGTAATTGACTGACCTTTGCGGCTCATCTAGTTTGTCCGTATACTTTTGTCCGTACTACTCTTGTCATTCTCTATTTTGGGTGCCATGATGGTGAACAACAACAAGTTACGGACACTGTTTAAGGGTATGTCCGATTATAGAATTACGCTCAAGCCTGTTTTCTCTCAGACTGTGCCGACATCTGAAGGCGTGAAACTTCCTGATGGCTGGACGCTTTCCTGGCATCAGGCTGCAACTCTAGAAGCGCTGCGCCATTACGATGTCGTTTTTAATCAAGCATTGACAGGTGATGGCAAAAGTTTGGCGGCTTATCTCCTAGCTATGACAAGTGGCACGTCCACTTTGGCGGCGTACCCGACAAATGAGCTAGCGAGAGATCAGGAAAAACAGGTGCAACGCTACAAAGACGAGTTTCAACCAGAGAAAGACCCGCAAATTTATCGTCTCACTGCCGCCATTCTGGAAGACTTTGTAAGTACAAATAAGCTACCTTCCAAGCAGTCGGGATTGGTCAATTTTTCCAATCAAGCAGAAATTTTGCTGACTAACCCAGATATTTTCTACTACATTCATGATTTTCGCTATCTCCGGCGCTTCAAGAAGGGGGATAAGCTTAAGGGAGACAATGCCAATAAGCTATTCAGCAAAATTGACGATAACTATAATTTGTTCATCTTTGATGAGTTTCATGTTTTTTCCTCTGCTCAAGTTGCTAGTATTTTCAATGCCCTGCTACTCATCAAACATACAATTCTAGGGAAAAAGTTTTTGTTTCTGTCGGCAACGCCAGATGAGCTATTACAGGATTTCCTCGCAAAATCTGGAATTAACTACAAAATTATCGATCCAGTTAAACACAACGCTTATCGTTTTACACCGACAGAGAATCACTGGCGGCAGATTAGTCAACCCATTACCTTGAATTTTCCCAAGACGTTAGAGCCTAACTTGTGTTCTAGCTATGATTGGTTGCTGGAAAATGCAGAGTCTGTAATTTTGAAATTTTTTCAAGATCACCCAAATAGTAAAGGAGCAATTATCTTAAATTCTATTGCTGCTGTCAAAAAACTGGTTCCCTATTTTAAAGGTATTTTTGAGCCTTTAGGGTTTAAAGTCATGGAGAATACTGGCTTAACGGGTGAGACAGAAAAAGCTGCTTCAGTTAGCGAAGTCGATTTAATTTTGGGAACATCTACGATTGATGTAGGGGTAGATTTCAAAATTAACTTCTTGGTTTTTGAGGGTGCAGATGCAGGTAATTTTATCCAGCGCTTTGGGAGAATTGGTAGGCATGAAGGTTTGCCCACTTATCAGGCTTATGCACTCGTTCCCAAGTTTATTGTTGAGCGGTTGTTTGAAGGAGAATCACCTTCTCTACATGATGGTGAAAGTTACGATCGAGTAACGTTTACAGAAGCCATTCGTTCTCGCTATCCATTTGTGCATGAATTTAAGCAGTATCCTCAGCGCTGGGGTGCAATTCAATCAGCTTGCGTGTATTCGGAATTGTTGAGGCTTAAGCAACAGTACCCTGAAGCGGCTGGAGGTTTTGGTAATGATATTCAAAGAGCATTCGGGGCGAGTGTTAAGAAAAAGTTCGGACAGATTAAGCATTGTCAGAGTGAGGGAAAGGGAAAAGTTATTGATGATGCTCGGAGTTTTCGGGGAAGTAGTCAGCTTGATTGTGCGATATACGATACTACAAATCAGAATGAGCCAGACAACGAACGCTTCAAAATTTATCACCTACCTGGCATTCTCAGCAATTTTATATTTGAGTGGATGGCGAGAAGTGAATTTAATCGCCAAGCTGAGGTATCTGGGGTAGCAACTACTCGTTTTAAGGAGACTTTGTGCTGTTTAAAATTGACTGGTTACCGGGAAGTACGAGAAGATTGGCGGTTTTACTACCCAGACGATATTAGCGAAATTGCTAAATCTGGCAAGGTGCAAGTACTTAAAGATTTAGAGATTCGGCAACCTCACGGCAGTGGGATTAATCGGATTAGTGACGCGGTATCGGGTCGAGGGTTGGTGTGTTTTATTTCCGATCGCGATCGCGCATATCTCAGAGGTAAGTTAGGTTTGCCAATTCACTTCCAAGCTTACTCTTTGGCAGACAAGTACAGTGGAGATGATCGCAGAACTCCACCCTACACCATCGCCTTTGGCAAGTCTGCCTTGATGCTGGAAACCTTGCTATGGCACTGGAAGCCAAAGGAGGATGAAGGATGGATTTGTTGAAAAGCTTGCGGAGAAAACTTACTTAAATAACTTACGCCAAATCTGGAGGAAAACCAATGACTGAAGACAATCTACTGTCCCGAATTTCTATCGATCCGAATATCTGCTTTGGCAAACCTTGTATTCGCGGACATCGCATTTGGGTTTCTCTCATTCTTGACTACCTAGCTGGTGGCATGACGATTGAGGAAATTCTGGAGGGTTATCCAGGTGTAGAACGAGAGGACGTGCTTGCTTGCATTGCCTATGGTGCAGAGATGGCACGGGGTTATTATGTCGAGCTTCCTTTGGGTGAAAAGAAGGAAGTCGCAACGTGAATTTCAAGCTGGATGAGAATATCGATATTCGTGTTGTCTCCCTGTTACGTTCAGCCGGACATGATGTGGCAACTGTGCGAGGACAAGGGCTGAGTTCTGCTCCGGATGTGGATGTTATTGAAGTTTGTCGCCGTGAAGGAAGATGCTTGGTAACTTTAGATCGGGGATTTGGAAATCGGATGCGGTTTAATCCCCCTGACTATGCAGGAATTGTAGTGATTCGCTTGCCATCTCGCCCTACTTTTGTCGATTGGCGCGAAGCAATAGAGACGCTAATCCAGGGATTGGATGTAGCAGAAGTTGAGGGAAAGTTGTGGATTCTGCAACGGGGAAGTATTCAGGAATATCGCGCAATGGATGAGGAAACAGAATCATGAATGAATTTGAGGAAAACTTTGACGAGTTACCGGAAGAACCGTTAGAGCTAGACGATATAGAAAGCGAGGATGATGAGACACCAGCAAAGCGAGAGCTTTTGACAATTCGTTTGTTTAAAAAGGCAATTCAAGAAGCGGAGGGAAATAAAAATGATTTTATTCTCGCCAGCTTCGCTGAAAATGTCTTACCTAACATGATTCGTCAGCTAGTGGGAGCTACTGCTAAGGGGGGTCAATTTACCGAAGATCGTAAAGCTGAAGGTAAAAATGTTGAGCGCAGCAGGCACGACCAATCGTTTATTTCTCATCTCCTCAACGGTTTATTTCCTACCTATCGCATTCTCAAAAAGCTCAAATCACCGGAAATAGGTACTAACCGAGTTAAACGTCAGTGTGGAGATACAGAACTTCGCCTCTTTATCGCGTCATACATTCTACACGACTTTGATAAGTTTCCTGATTTTCCCATCTGGTTAGAGGGAAAATCCAAGGAACGTAACTGGAAAGATGACCCGCCTCATAAATCTGATGCACCTAACTTCGGACGCGAATACGTCAGGCAAAAGATTCAAGAATTTGGCTTAGACTGCTTATTAGGTGAAGATTGGGAAATTCACATTGATGATATTGTCTGGCTCAGTAATAATGCTGGTGTAAAATGGGATAGCGATCGCGGGTTGGAAATTCGCGGTTTGCGAGAAGGTCGCTTGGACTCTAGAGTAAGAGGTGTTATTTGCGACCTAGTGAGACTATCAGACTTATTTGCCTCAATAGTAAAGCACCCGTCTGATGTTGAAAGCGATGGCAAGTCTGATAAATTACCTGAATTATTAAACGACCTCAGTCACGGTCAACTTAAGTTTAGTTACCATACTTTGTCAGATAATCGCGGTGTTCTCACCAACATTCTGAACAACGCCTTGATTGAGGCTCATCTTCAACCTTACTACACTCCATTGTTGTATCTACCCGATGGCGTTGTTTACCTAGCTACTGCTGATGCGCCTGCTATCAATGTCGAAGATAT
>CBDTXL010000243.1:0-6814 GCA_965364435.1 uncultured bacterium | reverse complement strand
CTGAAAAAGTATACATTTAGACATAGATTCTGGTTTATTAATTTGTGATTTTCACGCGCCACTGCCGACTTCTATCGAAGATAAGGAACCGCCCGAACGCAGTCCGGGCGGAGTGTGGTGTGAGGAGTGAACGGAAACATGCGTCTCCGCTTCTTCTATTGTAGACGACAGCTTTAGTTTTTCTAGTGTACGCCAAGCCACTCCGGAAATTTTTAAGGATTCGGTCAACAGCAGTAAATCTACTTACATAAACTTTGTTAAGAAAAGAGCTTAGCTTGCCTGAAGGAGAGATTAAAGCGATAAACAGAATCCTATCTTGACTCAGTTATTTACCCATACCCAACTGCTGCGCTTTCTGGTACACCTTTCCTTCCGTCAGCAGAGATGGGGCAATTACGACTTCAACTTGCTGCATTTCTTTGATGTTTTTGGCTCCCAGTGTACCCATGCTGGTTTTCAATGCCCCCAAAAGGTTGTGAGTGCCATCATCGAGTTGCGCTGGACCAATGAGAATTTGCTCCAAGGTGCCAGTGCTGCCCACCTGGATGCGTGTGCCGCGTGGGAGAACTGGGCTAGGCGTTGCCATGCCCCAATGGAAACCTTGTCCGGGTGCTTCTTTAGCTCTGGCAAAAGGAGAGCCAATCATCACGCCATCAGCACCGCAGGCAATGCATTTGCAGATGTCACCCCCAGTAATTAAACCGCCATCAGCAATGATGGGGACATAGTTGCCGGTTTCCTGGTGGTAGTCGTCACGGGCAGCTGCACAGTCCGCGATCGCACTTGCCTGAGGTACACCCACACCTAAAACTCCGCGAGAAGTACAAGCAGCGCCCGGTCCAATGCCTACCAGAATGCCAGAGGCTCCAGCCTTCATCAAGTTGAGGGCGACTTCGTAAGTAACACAATTCCCCAAAATTACTGGGATCGGCATTTCCTTGCAGAACTGAGTTAAGTTTAAGGGCGTTACCGACTCCGGTGAGAGGTGAGCTGTTGAAACCACTGTCGCTTGTACAAAAAATAAATCAGCACCGGCAGAAGCCACAACCTCACCGTACTTCATCGCCCCGACTGGCGTCGCACTCACAGCCGCAAGCCCACCTTGCTCTTTAATTTCCCGAATCCGCTGTGTAATCAGCTCCGGCTTTATCGGCTCGGCATACAGTTGCTGCATAAGGCTGACAAACTCCGACTTCCCCACCGAGGTGATTTGCTTTAGCACCGACGACGGGTCAACGTAGCGGGTTTGAATACCCTCTAAGTTCAGGACACCCAAGGCACCCAACTGAGATAACAAAACTGCCATGCGGACATCTACTACCCCGTCCATTGCACTAGCGATGATCGGAATTTCTCGCTCAATGCCACCAATTCGCCAGCGAGTATCCGCCAAACTGGGGTCTAATGTCCTGGTTCCCGGAGAGAGTGCAATTTCATCGATTCCGTAGACTCTGCGAGCTGTCTTGCCCCGCCCAATTTGAATATCCACGCTTCTACCCGTTCCCAAAACTGTATCAGCTAGCCTATCAAATTGCAGGGGGATTTGTTTGGGTAAGTCTGACTCATGAACAGGGGTACAGGTTCTGCTGCCAGAGCTGTTGTCAAACTTACACAGACTAACAGCAGTAATCGCAATACCTACAGGAAGCTCAAGTTGTTAGTTATGGACTTGTTGGGTTTTGAGGCTTTGGCGGTGAGCAGATTTTTCCACGGATGTCCTCTATTTGCCAGTTTCGTCAGGCATCTGCCAGCAGCCTTCCAGCCAGGATGCTAGGTCACGACGCCCCAGCGTCAGCTGCCTGACGACACTCCAAAGTTGAATCGCTGCGGCGACATCATTGATCTGAGCGCTCAACGGCTGGTTAGTCCCACACTTACATGGAATTGCTAATTCTTGCAAGCGCCTGTAAACTTGCCACCGATCTGCCCAACTGATCTCAATAACCTGACCAGCTTCTGGCTTGGAACTGGATGGATTCATTTTTCTCCAAAAATGCGATAATTTATCATTAGTATCTTCAACAAACCTCTAAAGTTTCCGGAGACTTAGGCAGCAAAGAGTCTATAACATAGCTCTCTCCACTAAACTAGATATAAATCAAATGCTATAAATTCTCAACTACTTTACCAAAATTAGTTAGATTTACCCCCGAACCAGCCAGAAGCCCCGCAAGCCAATAAACTGTCTTGACAAAGGGGAAAGATAGGCTTAATGAAATTTATAAAAAGGGCGTGTTAGACTTTATCATTGGCAATAAAACCTGCCTAATGAGAGGAAAACACGACCATGTCAGAAACTCAGGGTCTATTACGCACTTTTGGCGAAGTCTACGACAATCCAATATTGTTGGAGCATAATGTCACGGCACCAGTTTGTGAGGGTCTAAATATTGCGTTGGCAAGTTTTCAAGCGCTCTACTTGCAATATCAAAAACATCACTTTGTGGTAGAGGGTGCTGAATTTTATTCCCTGCATCAGTTCTTTAGCGAGAGTTACGAAGAAGTACAAGGACATGTCCATGACATCGGAGAGCGATTGGATGGACTAGGTGGAGTTCCGGCCGCTAGCTTCAGTACACTAGCGCAATTGTGTTGCTGGACACCCGAAGCCGATGGTGTTTATCCTTGCCGCCAGATGATAGAACACGACTTGGCAGCAGAGCAGGCAATCATTCAGCTGATTCGGCGTCAGGCAGGGCAAGCAGAAAGTTTAGGCGATCGCGCTACTCGCTATCTCTATGAACAAATCCTCCTCAAAACTGAGGAGCGAGCCTACCACTTAGGTCACTTCCTCGCGCATGACAGCTTGATTTTGGGATTTGTTCATACCTCCAGCAATTAGCCCTTTTAGTCAGAAGTGAGTGTAAGTTCTCATATCTTGCACAAGCTTGTGACCACATATCGAATCTTGACGGGGTAGTAACCCCGTCAGTATCCATACCATAGGTCAATTGAAGCAACTTTAATGCTTGAGTTGTTTAGTTTACGAGTTTGGTCTACGGAGAGGGGGGGATTCGAACCCCCGATGGCTTTGACACCATAACAGATTTCGAGTCTGCCGCATTCAACCGCTCTGCCACCTCTCCCTTCGGTGGGACTATCCTCCGATATTCTACTGATATCCGGGAAGATTGACTAGAGCGCAGATTCAGTAATCCACTCGACGAGGTGGATCAACGGAAAATTTGCGCTTCAGGCTGATTTAAAAGCTGATAAAAGCTACTGGACTGATGGCTTAACGTTCTAAAGTAGCGGAGCATCGTTATTTATAGTCTCAAGGGTTGATTCAAAACCACCATTAGGCGTCCACTGAATAGCACCATCGCGACCAGTCCAATAGAGCGGAATCTTGCTGTTTCGCAGTAGCTGCGCTGCCTCTGAATCCACTGTGTTAGATGAAGCGATCGCCACTTTTGGTTGCAGAGCCTTTAATAATTCTGGCGTCAGACGTTCTCCAGACCACCAAAGCACTTGAACACGAGGAAGATTACCAGTTTTTGCTAACTGTTTTTGGACATCTGGCTTCATGTCTCCCAAAAGTAACCAACTCTGGTCTTGGATTTGCAGCTGCAACACGGGTGGCTCAGTATTAAATAGTTCAATGGGTGTAGAGCCTACAGACATTGTTTGACCTGTTGACACCAACTGGTAGCTCCCTTGTTGGGATTGAACGGCACGGGCGATCGCTTCAGTATCAGCTGATGGGGGTTGTGAATGATCGCTATCGTAAAACGTCTTGACCGGCAAACTTTCCAACATCTGGAACCAGCCTTTCCTGAGGCGGGACTGTGAATCTAGAGCAATAGCCCAATCAATTTGATTAACCCCCTGCTGTTGCAGAAAAGGTAGGATTGTAAAACTGGCTGTATCAGTTTCCCCACTATTAATTAAGGTGACTTGCCTTTTGTCTTGAATCACCAAAACTTGCTCTTGACCTGTGGCTAATACTGTTACTCGAAACTGTGTTATCTTGGTTTGCCAAATGGGAAGCACCACGAGGGTAACAGCGACCAAAGCCACCAGCCACCACCGACGTTTCACACGAGAGCTAATACAGCTCAGCCCAATCAGTCCGTATAGTAGTAGCAGTTGCACCACGGAAATCGTCCCAACAGCCACTGCACTTCCTGGCAACTCGTTGAAAAATCGCACCAGAACTATTAATAATTGAGTGGGATAGCCTAGTAAGCAAGCAAGGGCGCTTCCTGCTATCGGCGAGATTAATGCTGCCAGCGCACTGATTACACCACCGATACTAATAACCCCAATTAACGGTGCGGAGAGGATATTTGCTGCAACACTATATGGTGCAACTATGCCAAACACATAAAGTAGCAGGGGTAGCGTCCATAAAGAGGCAGCCAGGGGAATTGTAATTAAGGAAGCGATCGCTGGTGGCAACCAGTCCAATTGTTTAGAGAGCGGTGGTACGGTGACTAGCAATCCCAGCGTTGCCAAAAAACTCAACTGAAATCCTAAATCCCAAATCCAAAGGGGATTGAATAACAGCAAGAGGGTTGCTGCGACCAACAGCGAACCCAAGGGTTTAACTTTACGTTGCGTCACCAGAGCAACTAATGCCCCAAAGCCCATAATTGCTGCTCGCATTACCGAGGGCTGCAATCCTGTCAAACCAACAAAAATGATCAGAGCAACCGTCCCAAAAACCAACTGTGCTTTTACCGAACAACGCTTGGTCAGCACCAGAACCAAACCTAAAATTAAGGAAACTTGAGACCCCGAAGCGGCTAAAGTATGAGCCAAGCCAGCCTTAACAAACTGATCACGAATGTCATAGGGTATATCTACAGCTCGACTCCCTAAAACCATTGAACTTACAAGCTGTCCCACTGGACTATAGAGCCAGCGCACTTGTGAACGGGTAATTCGCTGTCGCAATACCCATCCACTCCACTTATGTTCTTGCTGTTCGTCAGATCCGTTAACTTGACGCCCACTGAAACCTGAAAAGGCACCTTCTTTCGCCAAGTAAGCCCCAAAATTAAATGCACCTGGATTTGCTGGTGGTTTAGGTTTATATAAAACGCCGGTGACGGCAATATTTTCACCAGGATAAAGACCAGTTGCCTGAAGTAGCGGTACTGTCACATACAACTTTCCCGTAACTCCTTTGCTGGTAGCACCTGCGTTGTTGCTGCTTTCAACCTCATTCAGCTGCGTAGCTTGTAACCAGAATTGCCCTCTCTGATTGCGTGTGAGTCGGGGCATACTCTCAACTTTGCCTTGAACAGTAACGACTTGCTCCTGGACTGTGCCACTAGTTGAGCGAATAAACTGACTGATGTCATTCGACGCTGGTTGCGGTACACGTGCTTGAAAATATATAGGTGCTAAGGCTCCCACTATTCCAGCTGCTAGCCATAGTCTCGGTCTTGGCCCGCTTCGCCAGAACCGTGGTAGTGCGATCGCCGCTACTATTCCTATGAAACCCAGTCCTACGGACAGGACACCAGACTCTTGCCATAGGACAACACGGGTTGGTAAGCCCAGACTTGCTGTAGACAGGAGACCAACAATAAAAGCCAAACTCAGGAGAGCACCACTGGCAGGATTCATAAAATGGCAAGGCCCAGCTTCAAACCCAGTACAGTAGGGAGAAACAGGAGGCACACTGCCATACTTCCCAAATGAGCATCAATAGTACGCAGCATAGCTTTGTGCCTCCAAAACTAGTGAGTGAAATAACGCCATTAGCTCCTAACAACATCAGTACGATTGATCATGTCCAAAAGTGTGGACTCTTCAAAATCGCCTGATTTTGGATTACCAACGACAAAAGTCCGCCAGTGGTGGGTATGAATAGTTGCTTAAGAGCTTACAGCTATCTAACAATGTCGTTTGCCATGCTTATAGCCATTATTTGGTCATGATAACCCTTGAGCTAATCCGTATACAACGTATTCAAGAAACCGAGATTTTCCTGACAAATGATCCACTAGATGAGAGAGAGTTGAGCAGCTAATTGCTCTATCGCTACAGTGGAGAGTAGTCTGACTTAGGCAATCTTGAGGGGGAACCCTAAAGCCTGCCGCTGTTGCAAATAAAGTTGAGCGACTCGCCTCGCTAAGTTACGGATTTTGCCAATGTATCGTGTCCGCTCGGTAACCGAAATAACGCCTCTAGCATCCAGTAAATTGAATGTGTGAGAACACTTCAAAACGTAGTCAAGTGTGGGGAGAACGAGACCCTTCTGGCTAAGTTGCTCTGCCTCCTGCTCGTAGAGATCAAATAGGGTGAACAGTGAATCCGGGTTAGATGCCTCAAAGTTATAGGTACACTGCTCAACTTCTCCCTGAAGGTGAACATCCCCGTAACTAATGCGCTCATTCCAGCGAATTTTAGGAAAAGCATCGACTTCCTGGAGATACATTACTAGTCGTTCCAAACCATACGTAATCTCAATTGACACGGGACAGCAATCAATGCCGCCGCACTGCTGAAAGTAAGTGAATTGGGTAACTTCCATCCCGTCTAACCAAACTTCCCAGCCAACACCCCAAGCTCCTAGCGTTGGAGCCTCCCAATTGTCTTCTACAAACCGAATGTCATGGTCTTCAGGATGAATGCCCAGCGCCTTAAGGGAATCCAGATAAATATCCTGAATATTTTCTGGTGAAGGTTTAATCAGAACTTGGTATTGGTAGTAGTGCTGGTAGCGATTAGGATTTTCGCCATAGCGTCCATCTGTTGGTCGTCGGCACGGTTCAACATAGGCTACAGACCAAGGCTCAGATCCAATGGCTCTCAAAAACGTATGAGGATTCATCGTGCCTGCCCCTTTCTCTGTGTCGTA
>CBDTXL010000242.1:0-6816 GCA_965364435.1 uncultured bacterium | reverse complement strand
AAGCCGAGACTTGGGATTTTGTGCAAACAAGCTTGGGTCTGACTATCAGCCACAGGGGTTGAAGGTTGAAGGTTGAAGGTTGGAAGAAGAGTTGAAGATTGAAGGTTGGAAGTTCACAGCAGTCTTCTATCAAAAACACCTAGAAGCTGAGAACCCTTGTGCTTCAGCCAAGGGATGAAAGCAACATACGGGCTTTAGCCCAGTGTGTCCAAATTCTTGCCTATTAGTCTACAAAATAATGTATAATTTTGTAGAACAAGGTGAGTTAACGTGTTAAGTCTGACCTACGAGTACAAAGCAATCCCAACGCCAGAGCAAATCCAGATGATTGAACACACTTTAACGGTGTGCCGGAAAGTCTGGAACTTCGCCCTACGTGACCGTAAGGATTGGATAAAATCTCGCAAGTGTCAGATTAATGCTTGCTCAATCTCCAAGGAGTACATCATTCCAGCCGACGCTCCTTATCCCAACTACTACGAGCAGGCAAACGCACTCACCGTAGCCAAGCTGAAGTTCCCAGAGCTTAAAACGGTTAATGCTCAAGTATTGCAGCAAGTCTTAAGAAAACTAGAAACAGCGTTTGTTGACATGAGACGCAAGGGGGCTGGTTTCCCCCGATTTAAGAATCGATACCGAATGCGGTCTTATGTTTACCCACAATTGGGAAAAGCTCAATTCTTGAAGGGAAACCAAATCAAGTTACCTCAGCTAGGGTGGTTGGAATACGTCAAGTCACGAGAGATTCCAGACGGATTTGTAGTCAAGCAAGCTCGAATTGTCCGAAAGGCATCTGGATATTTTGTGATGATGACCTTGGAATGTGATGTATCCGTCCCTGATGTTATGCCTCACGGTCATCCGGTTGGAATTGACCTGGGGTTAGATAAGTTTGTCGCAACATTTGATGGAGATGTGGTTGATAGACCTCGATTCTTAAACTCATTGCACCGGAAGCTGTTAGCGAAGCGGGCGCGCGTCTTCGCGCGACAATTGCTCCAACGCAGATTGAAGAATAAGCTTCATGGGTCAAATAATCGCCACAAACTCAATCGGAAGATTGCACGGTTGCATCAGCGCATTAGCGACACTCGGAAAAACTGGCACTTTAAACTTGCTCACAAGTTGTGTGACGGTGCTGGGATGATATTCGTTGAGGATATTGATTTTCGGGCATGGGCGAAGGGGATGTTTAGCAAACACACTTTAGATGCTGGGTTCGGGCAGTTCATCAATATTCTGCAATGGGTATGCTGGAAGCGTGGTGTGTATTTTGCCAAAGTTGATAAAGATTACACCTCGCAAGTTTGTCCCCAATGCGATACCCATACGGGCAAAAAAGAACTCAGTATCAGAATTCATTCTTGCCCTGAATGCGGGTACACAGTTCACAGGGATGTAGCTGCTGCACAAATTGTCCGCAATCGCGGAATATCTGGGGTGGGACGCATCCTGGAGAATCAAGAAAATGCTTGTGGAGACGGTCTGGCAGGGACTCTTAACAGTCTAGTCAAGAGTCCGAGAAGCAAGAAAAAAGGCTTCGCCGTGAGCTCAGCCGAACGGTGAAGAGGCGCGACTTAAGTCCGCTTCGTAACATCCTTTTAAGAATCCCCTTGGTTTACCGAGGGGAGTACGTCAACCTTCAACCCTTCTTGGTTACTACAGTACTTTCAACAGTTGTTTAATTTTAGCTGCCTGCCGTTGTTTGAATTGCTCTGGGAAAGTTAACTCCATTGCGAATTTCCGGGATGTGAAGTCACTGCTTTCTTGAGCGGACAAAACTTCTACTGTTGTGACCTGAGCCAAAAACCGCTGAGGTGTCGGGTTTTTTGTGTCCTCACCCAGTAGCAAACCAACAAGTGGTTTTTCTTGGTGCATCCTTTCCAAGTCTTCTTCGTGAAGCATTTTGGAAGCAGAAGTCATGCTGCCATCTAACTCCAGCCGTATACTCGTAATCCCTAGTTCGGTAGCTTCTCCACCATAAAAATTACCTTCCCAGTAGATCTGGATTGCCGCTCGAACGCGCTTGCGTACCTTAGTGCCGCTGGCCGGTTTAAACTCCCTGAAGGAGCGGATCAGACTAGTGGCAAGAAACTTGAAAGAAACAAAGGGATCGTCTACGTACTCGCGCTTTTGCGAATACCACTCCTTGACATCGGAAAAGATAACCAGAGTTAAAGCATCTTGCTGTGCAGGGGTCGAGTTGACGAAATCTACCGCCAAGCGAGTTTGAGTGTCGTTAAGAGGGGTAGCCCTGATAATCCGCCCATTGAGAAACGCCCGTGCGCCGAAATCGCCCACTAGCTCAATTTCCACTTCATCCGGTAGGTTCGGCGATGTATCTAAAGCAATCAGCGCACCCGTTTCTGAGACATTGATGGTTTCGCCACTACAGGTGTTGTCATCGCTATAAATCATGACGGGAAGGCGTCGTGGCAAGCGGTGTGTCTGACGCAGTTGCGGTTGCTCGAAGGCAACAAGTAGGGCAGCCAATAGCAGCAATAAGTTAAAAATGCACCACAGTCCGTTGATCAGAACCGCCTCACTATCCTCTGGACGTAGCAGCAGCCAAAACGGGATGGAAGCTAAGGAGATGATGACCAATGCAGCCACCACCAACAGACCACGGCTGGATTCCCAGTCGTAATAGCGCTTGGTCACCGTCTGCCCCTTGTCGGTAACGTTAAACTCGCCCAGCTTAGGGTTGATCAGCGCCATTAAGGTAACATACCCAGCCTGGAAAGCCATTACAAATTCAAAAACCTCGTTCCAGAAGGAAAATCGAACGTGCTTGTAGGTGATATAGTTGGCATTCAGGGAAAGGAGAATATGGGGGAGAGCGTAGGCCAAGGTTTCTGAACCCAAACCTTGGATCGGTTTGATGCCAAACAATAAAAACAGGGTAGGAGCGATCGCGTACATCAACCGGGGATAGCCATAGAAGAAGTGCGATGTGGCACTGAAATAACAGATCCTCTGGGCGATCGTCAGATTCAGTTTCGGGTTGATCAGTGGATTTTCGATTCGCAGAATCTGGGCCATGCCCCGTGCCCAGCGAACTTGCTGACCGACATAAGACGAAAATTTCTCTGGGGCTAAGCCAGCCACCATAATCTTGTCGTAGTAGACCGACTCGTATCCCAGGGAATGCAGCCGAAAGGCAGTGTGACAATCTTCCGTTACAGTCTCTGTGGCAATTCCCCCAATCTGGAGAGCATACTCTTTGCGAATCACAGCAGCTGAGCCGCAGAAAAAGGAGGCATTCCAGAAATCGTTGCCTTTTTGCAACACCTTATAAAAGAGTTCATTACCCACTGGGATTGTGCCACCAGTCATCAGGTTACGCTCAAAGGGGTCGGGGTTATAGAACCAGTGGGGAGTTTGCACAAACGCCACTTTTGGGTTGAAGAAAAAGCCCACTGTATGTTGGAGAATCTGTCGTGTTGGGATGTGATCACAGTCTAAGATCAGGACTAGATCACCAGGGGTGCGGCGAAAGGCAGTGTTGATATTACCAGCTTTGGCGTGCTCGTTATTGTCCCGTGTCAGTAGGGTGCAGCCGAGTTCGTCACACATTTGGCGCAACTTTTCTCGACGGGCTTTATACTTTTCCGCTCTCCCATCATCCAAGACATAAACTCGTTTTTTGTCTGCTGGATAGTCGATGGCCATAGCTGCCAGTGCCGTCTTGCGGACAATCTCGACATCTTCGTTGTAGGTCGGGATATAAATATCGACTTTAAACCATTTGTCTTGAGGAAACTTTGAAAGATCAACGGGTTCACGGTCTCTGATTTTGAGGGTTTGAAAGTAGGCGAGCACGAGGGTCACGATCGCATACAGTTCCGCTGCGTACAACAGCACACAAAATAGCCCGTTAATCCAGCTATCAAAATTCAAGGTGTAACTCGTGCGGTAGTACAGGTAACGTGCTGTTGTCACAAGACTCAACCACACCAAGAATAAGTGGAGATACTCACTAGTGTCCTTGTCGGACTGTTGATACTCTACTCGTACAACCGTCTGACCAATCACGATTAGCAGCACGGCGATGACGCCCTGCTGCCAGACCCTCAGCGGCGTAATAATCAGGGGAACGGATAGCAACAGCAGCAGCAAAATGATCCACTTCAACGGGCGCAACCCAACCCGCTCTAGTGCCCGGTCAAAAAACTGGGGCAGGAGATTAACAAGCCAAGCGGTTATCGTGGGGCGCTGACGCCGTATTGATCGGGATTTGAATAAGGAAAAAGACATTTCAACGAGGGAAATAAGGTTGGAAGAATGAATTGAATGTTTGAAGGTTTGAAGGTTGGAATAATGGGTTGAATGTTGGAAGCTGGAATTCCGGTTGTAGGTTCTCTGGCGAGTAAGGTTGAAGGTTAGAAGATTCCTGAGAACTTTCAACTTTCAACCTTCCAACCTTCAACTCTTTTTAACCTCCAACCTTTCTCTACTCCCGGAGCTAAGCACCCGATTTACCATGCTTGTCAGTAAGGCGCTTGAGATATAGCTGGGCAATGCCGTAAAGCACGATCGCTATCGCCACGATGCCTGCGGGTAGTAAGAACCAGTTCTCCTGAAGAAAGCGAGACACCTTACTGAGCGGCGTCGTGTTTGCCAAGCGCCTTGTAGAGGGGGCACGTTCCAAAAACTCAAGCTTGTAGGCATCAGGGTCATAGCTAGAAGTGTCTTGCTGGTCGCCGCTAATCAGCACCGTATCGTCCTGCAACTGGAAGAACCAGGGGTCTTTACTGATAATCTGCCGCACCCGCTCTAAACCATTCTCCGTTTGAGCGCTCAGAGCCAAAAGGACGCGATCGCTATTATCAGGAGACATAATTTCCTTAATCACCCCTTGGTTATCTGGCAGGGTTTGGATGCGACCTTGATTCGACTGACGCGAAAAGGCATCGCCCAAGCTAAAACCCCCCGACTCAAACACTTTTGGAAAGGGAAATTGCTCTCGGACACCAATTCCTACAAGATTGTGGGTCTTGCTGATTTCAGGGGTCAATGTAGTAGTGGTGTAAGCAGCTAGCTTGACTGAATCGGCCTGACTCAGTCGTCCCAGACGTTCGCTGAATGTAAGGAGCGTGAGCAGATCTGTAGTAGAGGGGGAGTCCGGTACAACAATTGCCGTACTCGAAAGATCCTGAGGCGCGGCAAACGGGAAACCCACCTGCAACAGTTCTAGATCTGGCAGTTGGACAGAGTTTTCCCGATTGAGATTGAAGCTGGTGTCAGCATGAAGCGTGCCCGTAAGTTGTTGGTCAGTTACGCTGCCGCACTGCCCTGGTTCCCTGGGATTAAGCCGGAACGCTACTTGAATTTTGGAGGTGGGCTTGATCAGGTTGGCAGGTAGATCCACCTTGAGGGTTTTTCTTGTCGCTCCATTCTCCGAATCCAATCGTGCCCCACCGATGAAAACATCATCAAGTAAGACTTCTAAAGCAGAAAGTCTAGGGTTAATTTGCGGACCGTAGCTGTAACGCACGGTCATGGAACTCCCCCGGATAAACTGGTCATCTGGTAAAGCCCGAAAATCAATCTCAATCGGCGGTGCGCCAGCCCCCCTAACAGTGATGTCTCCAACTGGCTTCCCGTTGGCTTGTTTCTTGATATCGCTGAGCTTAAAGGAATTTTTCTCAGGCAAATAACGGGGCCAGTTGCGGGGCGACGGCGTTGGCACATCCTCGAGCTTGCTAACTAAAATGAACTGACCCGTGCCGATTTTACTGGTATCTGGCTGTACTAAAAACTGTGCCGCCTTGGCAACGCCTTCTGGACCATTTCCCGTAGCGACTAGAACGGGTACACTGCCTTTTTGAGTTGTAGTCAACATCAGTACTCCAACGTCTTCGGGTAAGGGACTCTTATTCCCATCCAGAATCTGGTTAGAGGCGATCTTCAAGGGCAGGTCTAAAGACTTCAAAGCGGGTTGATCCGCTGGAGTACCAATCACGACCAATCGCTCATTTGACTCCACTTGGTTGATAGTTTTAACTACGCGAGTCTCAATGGGGCGGAAATCAGCCAGTCTGCCCAAGGCTGCCTGAAAACGAGGTGCTGCCGTCAACCAAGAGTCATTGAGCTTTGGCAGCAAGTAAACGATGCGATTGGTATCCAGGCTGAGGTCGTCAAAGAAGGGATAGGGATAGCGGCTAAAGTTCAGGGGGATTGGTTGGGGCTGGAATCCAAACAGTAATTTGGAATCGGGCAGTACCTCTGTCCAAAGGGTGGCATCACCAGGTTCGCTGCATCCGGTGGCGTTGTTACTCTGCTGCGCCACAATAGACAGCTCATTGTAATCCTGAATCAGGTTGGGCGGGATAGTGAACAGTGCTTGACCCAGTTGGGAATCTTTACGGTTGAGAGGGACACTGCCGACCGCCCTTTCGTTGACCCGCACTGTCAGGTTGGAGCGACTGGCAACCAGTGCTGGTGAGTGCTGGAAGCGAATTAGGGCTTTGGCGGATTGGATCTTCCAACCACGAGGACGTGTAAAGGCAAGTCGCGCTTCGGAATATACGCTCCGCAAGCGCAAGCGATTGCCCACGATCGGAGAGCGATTGAATTCCATGGCGTACTGACCCGCTGGGAGTTTTTCGGCGACAGACGCTTTGCCTGACGGTTCCTCTGACTCTCCCGGACTGGAAGAGGCTGGCTCTGGCGGACTAGAAGAGGCTTCAGGATCGCGATCGCTAACGTCAGGGCTTTCTGTTGGCTCTTGCACACGCTCAGTCCGACGAGGAGGCGGTGCTTCAGCGGCGGGTGGGGGTGCAGGCGGCTCAGGAGCTTCCTCCTGTCGCTGTT
>CBDTXL010000241.1:0-6821 GCA_965364435.1 uncultured bacterium | reverse complement strand
TGTGGGAGAATGTTAAACCTCTAATCAAGGAGTTGATGCAATATATTGACAAGCTTGGCAAATATTACTACTTTCCTTTGAATAAAAACCGTCTGGTTGATGATACAGGAAGTAGACAAAAGTATAAATCGATTGAGTGCATCAATTAGAGAGGTAAATCTGTGCGAACAAGTGAACAAATTAAGGCAGAAATTGAGGAAAAATTTGGTTTTTTCCCACCCTTCTTTTCCCCAGCTCTAGGAAGTCCACAGGTTCTAGAAAACTTGTGGCAACAGACGCTTTCTTCCTATGTCAGTAATCCTCTGTCGCCCCTGTTCAAGGAAAAGCTCTCAGCGTACCTCTCGCGCTACTGTCCCGTTCCCTACTGTATGGTCTGCCACAGTAGTGCCTTACGCCCCCTAGGGGTGAAAGCACGGGAGGTGCTAGAACTGCTCGACTCACCTCCCCCAACCGAAGCGGAGATTGACGAACACCTCAAAGTGCTGGCTGCTGGGCCTGGTGGGTTGACGGTTTTGCCAGAGTCCAACTCGGCACTGGAAGAGAGTCTACTGTATTGTTCAATATTTATCGCCTTGGAACGAGAGCAAGCTGAGTACTGCCGGAGTGAACTTCGTCGCCTTTTGGGACCTGTAAATTACCAGCACTTAGTATCGTTCATTGCTTACGTCAGGACATGTCATACGTGGATGGAAGCACACCCGGAAGTTGCCTATGAATATGAAGCTGACAAGCGAGCACAGGAGCATTTGGGAGCCTTACTTGAGGACGAACCCGGTTTAGCTGACTTCTTCCGCAACTACAGCGAGAAAGTCAGGCGTGAACGCCAAAGCTAGGCGGAACGGCTGGCTGAGATTACCGAACGCAAGCGGAATGAGGAGGCGCTGGTCGTTACAGTGAGGGGTACGCTGGTTTATCGGGATCAGTGGAGAGCGATCGCTCTCCACTGAACACATTAATCGTCCCACATGGCGAGCATGGCACCTGCTCCCGCAAAAGCGGCGACAATAGTTGGCGAAGTGCTAGCAACTCCAACAACCAAAGGGAATATAAGATAAATCGCAACCGCCGCAAGCGAGCAATCGATCAGCATTTCTAGTAACTTCATAGTTGGGTCGGAAAGATTTTGTAAATGTGTTTCCGACACATCTTTCTGCTGTCCGATGGTCTACCCGGCAAAAATACCAGTTTTTTTGTTGTCCTATAGCAACAGCCTCGGCAGTTAGGACGTTCTTAATCGCCGAAACCCAAGATTAGACGATTTTCTTCCCCTAGCCTCTAGCCTCTAGCCCCTAGCCCCTAGCTATACAAACAGGGAAATCACCACTGGGGCATTGCCGCTATCAACTCTGTAGCAGTTGAGGCATCCAACGGCTTAGAGAAAAAGCTTCCCTGCCCGTATTCACAACCTAGCGCCCGTAAATGAGCCAGTTGTTGTGGGGTTTCGACGCCTTCTGCGATCACATCCATCCCCAGGTTGTGAGCCAGGAGGACAATTGTCCGGGCAATTTCTGCGTTTCCTTGATCAAAGCCCAATCTGCTGACAAACAACCGATCAATCTTCAAGGTATTGATCGGAAATCGGTGCAGATAACTTAAAGAAGAGTAACCGATGCCGAAGTCATCAATGCACAGTTGAATCTGCCGTTCTCTCAACTTCATAAGCGTCACGCTTGCGGAATCGGCATCTTCTAGCAAGAAACTCTCGGTTAGCTCCAGCTTTAAATGGTGTCCACCCAGAGCGGTTTCCTCAAGGATTTGGTCGATTTGCTCAACTAGGTTGGGTTGGGAAAACTGTTTAGCAGAAAGATTTACGTTGATTGTCAGTTCAGTGCTAAATCCGTAAGGACGTAGCCCTTGCTTTAGGGCGGGCTGAGTACTGACTAAGGAGTTGTCTATTTTATCCTTGAGACTCAGCCCTTGTTCCCAATCACTCAATTGCTGCTGCCAGGTGCGTAACTGCCTGCAAGCCGAGCGAAGCATCCACCAGCCTATGGGGATGATTAGCCCAGTTTCTTCCGCCACTGGGATGAACTCGGCTGGAGCGACGAAACCCTGCCCTGGATGCTGCCAGCGCAGAAGTGCCTCGAAACCAGTAATCCTGCCCGTAGTGAGGGAGACAACAGGCTGATAATCGATCCCAAAGTCCTGGTGTTCAAGGGCATGCCGCAGGTCGGTTTCCAACTCTAAGAGGGCGACGGCGCTCTGGTGCATGGTTGTGTCGAACACTTCATAGCGTGCCTTACCCAACGCCTTAGCGCGGTATAACGCTGTGTCAGCATCACGCAGGAGGTCTTCCGGTCGATCATAGTCGATTGTACAGACGCCCTTGATCACCTCTCGACTCAGGACGATGCCAATACTCGCCCCTGTGAACACTTCGTGTCCATCCAGATTGAAAGGTTCGCTCAGCTCTTGATGAATCCGCTCAGCCACACGGGTTGCTTGGTTGATGTCTTCGATATTCTCAAGCAGGATGGTGAACTCGTCTCCCCCCAAACGGGCGACGGTATCTTCCGCACGCAGGCAGGCTTCTAATCGACGTGCGATCGCTACCAGTAGTTGATCCCCAGCCAGGTGCCCCAAGCTATCATTAACAACTTTGAAGCGATCCAAATCTAAAAACAAGACGGCAAATCGATAGCCTGGGTGCCGTTTAGCTCGCTCCACCGTCTGGTTCAAGCGGTCCATAAACAATGCACGGTTAGGTAGTCCTGTCAAGACATCGTAAAACGCCCGCTCGTGCAGTTGCTCCTTCACCAGTTTGCGCTCAGTGATGTCTTCAACCGTGCCTTCGTAGTAGAGTAACTCACCTGTGTTGATATCACGTACCGCACGAGCGTTCTCGGAAATCCAAATTACGCTGCCGTCTTTACGATAGACCTGAGACTCAAACTCAAGGGCAGCATCATTTTCTTGTAGCATGCGAATAAACTCAGCACGTCGCTCCGGCTCTACGTACAGCTGATGCTCAATATCCGTCAGACGTGCGATGAGTTCGACAGGCGTTGAGTAGCCATACAACCGTGCTAGTGCCGGATTTGCTGAAACATAGTGACCGTCGGTCGTCGTTTGGAAAATCCCCTCCAAAGCGTTCTCAAAAATGCTGCGATATTTCGCTTCAGCTTGTTGTAAGGCTTCCTCTGAGCGTTTGCGCTCAGTAATGTCTGTGATAAAGCCTTCGACACCCAAAACTTCACCCGTGTTGTCAAATACCCCATGCCCTTTTTCCCACACCCACTTTTCCTGACCGGATTTAGTGCGGATGCGATACTCCACAACGTAAGGTTGTTTTTGAGCCACACCCGTCTCTAGCGCTGCCAAGACTTTTGGTAAATCTTCCTCATGAGTAATGCTATTGAAGGAAACTGCCCGATTCCCCACCAATTCTTCGCTTTTATAACCCGTGAGAGTCAGGCAACCTTCACTAAGGTAGGTCATCGACCACTCTGGGTCACTAGCACAAGAGAAGACAATCCCAGGCAGTGAATCGATCAAACTGGCAAAGCGTCGCTGACTCTCTTGTAGTGCTTCTTCTACTTGCTTGCGCTGAATCACTGCCCCCAACTGAGCTGCCACAGTCGTGATCAGCTCTACTAATCGCCGGTCTTCTTGGTGGGATTCAAACATGAAAAAGACAAGCACCGCCAGCACTTGGTCATCAGCGAGAATCGGTACACCAAATCCAGCTCTGAGTCCGCAGGCTTTTGCCAGATGCGATCGCAAAAAAAAGGGATCCGGCTCGATCGAAACATCTCTGATCCACAAAGGCTGACGCGATGACCAGACTTTACCCGGCAGTCCAATGCCGGGTGCAAACGTAAACGCTTCGCTCTGACGCCGAAATTCGCTTAGAGAAGTCTCAAGTGTCAAGGATAAAGTCTCAAAAGATTCAGTTGGCTCACCTTCCTCAGCTGAAGTATTTTCATCCTTCTGGGCGATCTTGCTGCTGTACCAAGCGGTCGAGTATTCTAAAACCGTGCCATCAGCGCTCTCAACCCAGGCTTCCCCAAACTCCCAACTCGTTGCCTCACACACCTTACTCAGAGCGAGATATAGTGCCGAGTGAAAATCTGGCGCTTCACTGATTGCTTGGGTGATTGTTTGCAACAGCTGAATTTCTTCTGAACCCCGCTTCCGCTCAGTGACATCGGTGATGAAGCCCTCCAGGGCTATAAGTTCTCCCGCCGCTGAGAAGACTCCACGACCCTGTTCCCAGACCCACTTCTGGTCACCGTTAGCCGTAGTGATGCGGTATTCTAGCTCATAAGGTCGCTTCTGCCGTAGAGCGGCTTGCACCCCATTCCAAACACGTTCGCGATCGCCTGGATAAATAATTTTGCCGAAACAAATCTTCTGACTTTCGATTAAATCAGTGGGATGGTAGCCCGTCAGCTCGAAACAGCCCTCACTGACGAACTCCATCGTCCAGTGCGGGTCATTGCGACAACGGTAAGCCATTCCCGGCAGGTTACTCATAAGGGTTGAGAGAGTTCGCTGGCTCTCTTGCAACGCCTCCTCTGCCTGTTTGTGCCCGGTGATGTCAAAGGTACTGACTACTACCACAGGTCTGCCTTTCTTGTTTCCTAATTCATCCGTGAACTTACCATTGCCTGAAGCGGAGCTATCCCGAAGAGAATCACATTGGTAGAAGTGGTCGGGAGTTGCAGGCAGACTCTCGTCGAGTGTTGCAAGTTGCTGCTTGAGCGCCTCTGATGCCTGCTTGTAGTGAGTGATGTTATGGAAGACGCCTAGAATCGCCTGTTCGCCGTTAAAGGTTAGCCATTGTAGCGAGACAGCGCACCAGAGGGGTGTGCCGTCTGCCTGCTGCATTCTGACTTCGTAATCCCGGAGGTACTTTTTGGTCGAGAGAACTTGCAACAAAGTCTGCCAGTCTGCTGGATCATAGTAGAAGTCTGTTATCCTGCGCTCAGCTTTGCTAATTTGCTCCGCCCGTGCTGCGCTCAAGAGCAGCGCAACGCGATCGCTCATCGAATCGGTGGTCAAACCAAAAGTGGAGCAGTAGTGTTCGTTCGCGTAGAGAATCGCACCATCTGCTATCCGGAAAATCACTAAGGGAACTGGGATCGTTTTGAACAGAGCAGGCAAAAATTGGTCTTCACTGCCACAACCCGCCCTTTCTGCTGGATCAGATGTGTCGGAAAGGATTTCCAGTGCGATCGCCCCTGGTTCCACTGGTATAGTTTTCTCAAATAAACTGATTTGCCTTACTTCTAAACGCTCCACGGTCTCTCAATGCTCCAATAAATGGCACGCCGATCAGGCTGGATGCGAACTCCAGCATCAAACCGCCAACTTATACACATGGGGTAACACTGTTGACGATAGATAGCACCGTGAAGAAAATTAAATGTTTGACCTGAACAGTAAAAGCGGGTATTACGTCTATCACTTTTAGAGACCAAACCTGCTAAAACCCCAAAGAAGCCAGCCTTGTGGGACTTAGCTCCGCCGTTTGCGGTGATACGGCGATACTTACACAAGAGTTACATTAGGGTCAATCTCTCCCGATAAACAGTTAAGTAGACTACAATTTTTGCCAAAGGCAATTAGTCTAATCTAAGAATTTGGTTCAGGCTCACTTTGTTTGATACAAAAAGATTTGATAAAGTTGATTTTCACAAAACGGCACCTCGCTCCCTACTGGTTTTTACTGCCTGCCCTTATCGTCTTAGGGCTGAGTGTCTTTTGGCCTGCTTTTCAAGCCTTTTACCTGAGTTTTACTAAGTATGAATACGATCTCACCCAGGCACCCCAGTGGGTTGGTTTCGCTAACTTTCAACGTCTATGGGCAGACCGAGTTTTTTGGAGAACGTTGGGGAACACATTGCTGTATCTTATCGGCGTTGTACCAATTTTAGTGGTAGTTCCTCTAGGTCTTGCTCTTTTGGTGAACCAGAAGATTCGGGGAATTAGCTGGTTTCGAGCATCTTTTTATACACCAGTGGTGATTTCGATGGTAGTTGCTGGTATTGCCTGGAAGTGGCTTTATGCAGAAAACGGTCTTTTCAATCAGTTGCTCAATCAACTGGGCTTAGAGGCGGGCATTCCTTGGCTAACTAGCCCAGACTGGGCAATTTTTAGCGTGATGGTGGTGACAGTCTGGAAGGGATTGGGTTACTACATGGTCATTTACCTGGCGGGTTTGCAGTCTATCCCCGCTGAGTTGTATGAAGCTGCCGCCATTGATGGTTCTGATGGCTACTTGAAGCACTGGGATATCACAGTGCCCTTGATGCGACCTTATCTGGTACTGGTGGCAGTGATTTCTGCCATTTCTGCGACAAAGGTGTTTGAAGAGGTGTACATCATGACCCAGGGAGGACCGCGTAACAGTTCTAAAACAGTCGTTTATTACTTATATGAGCAAGCTTTCTCTGACTTGGAGATTAGCTACGCTTGCACAATTGGACTGGTGTTGTTTTTAGTAATTTTGGGCTTGTCGATTTTAAATCTGAGACTATCACAAGGAGGCGTTAGCGGCGCGGCGCGTTAGTGCTTCGCCTCAACACCAAGAGGGGTAGTCAACGGCGATCGCTCTCAATTTAGGTACGGAAGCGGGCGAGAGGCGTGAAAATGTGGCTATGCTTCACTCTGCGAATGGGAGTGCGATCGCGGGCTATGATATCGGCTGCATAGTCTTGTTAAGTTGTTCTAACTCGCCCTTAGAGACTCAATATTAAGCTCTAGCTTCTCTCCTAACCACAGAGCACGGTCAGTGTGGTCTCCCACATCGTCGCCTGTTGAGGGGTGGACGAGAATATCCAACCCCTCACGATTGAGCATCAACCAGGGGACAACCT
>CBDTXL010000240.1:0-6866 GCA_965364435.1 uncultured bacterium | reverse complement strand
TTATTGGTGACCCAACCTTGGCTATTAACCACTAGATCCTGGATGATTGGAATGAATACATAACCGCTGCCAAACAGGGTTACACTCATCACAGCAAACGTGGTAAACAGTTTCAGAACTAGCGAGGGCTTTATAATCAGTAGCCACAGAGCGGGTAGTGGTGACACTGACAGCAACTTCCCGGAACCTTGAGGCTCACGCTGAGACTGTACTGGAGGTTCGGGCTTTGACGAAGCTGGCGGTGTAGTTTTTGAACCGCGGAACAGTAACCATCCAGTAAAGCCAGATGCTAAAACAATCCCAATCGTGCTGTAAAAACCGCCGATCCCTAACAGAACTGCACAGGCTACTACGCTAATGACGATCTCCGGCACTCCCTTGATCGTTTTACGACCCATGCTCCAAGCCGCTGAGATGACGATCGCGATCATCGCTGGGGTAAACCCCATGAAGAGTTTGTCTACTACTGGGACTTGGCCCCACTGGAAGTAGGCAACACTTAGACCTAAAACCAACACAAGCGTTGGAAGTATAGCTCCAAGCCCACAGACTAGTGCCCCTTTAAGCCCACGCAAACGGTAGCCTACGCCAACCACTACATTGAATGCCATTGGTCCTGGTAGTACAGAGGCCAAGAATATGGCATCGAGAATCTCTTGCTCTTCAAGGAGATTGTTCTTCTTGATGTAATTCTGAATAACTGCAATGAGTGGCATAAAGCCTCCCCACGCGGTGCTGCCTATTTTCAAGAAGAGCCAGAACAAAGTTCTCAAGGAGGATTTAGAACTCCTCTGAGTTGATTTCATGCTTTGATGCCCCTCAGTTACCCTGGTTAAAAATTGAAGCGAAAATGGTAGATGGAGATGCCGATAATCCTGATGTATTCAATCTGTATAACAGCTAACAGTTGAATTAAGAGGACATCGGTTGCTATGCCATTCCTTTTACTTAGTGAGACACCTTGCTAGTAATACTTATGTATGACTTGTATTACCTATGAAGATACTAGCTGCAAGATCTGACATTTGGCAACCCACCAAGCGAACTTCATCAAAACTTTAAAAATGCCTTGATAGAGGCTTAAGAAGTGAAAGCTACAGAATATCTGCTCTCGTTGACCGCTAAATAGCACTATTGAAATAACAGAAAAGATGCTTAGTGACAATACTTGTAGTGTCACAATACCGAAAAAACCGCTCCGAAAAGTCAGCGGGGATAGGGCTTCATCTACTTGCAAAGCTTCATCTACTTGCAGAGCTTCATCTACTTGCAGAGATGGATTGTATCTCTGTTTACCATCACCGGCTCTAACTGCCGACGGGATTGGGACTTATTATCAAGTTGGGTTTTGTGCCAAGCTTCCCTTGCTTGTTGACAAGTCCAGGGATGACTCATTTGAGAGACACCTCCCCCCAACAAAAACATAAAAAACAACAATCCTGCAATTATGTCAGCCTTGTGATTTAACTTTTTAGCCTGACTCTCTATCTTCATTGAATAGGCTCCTGTGAAAAGATATTTTCAGTGTTTTGCTATACTGAAATTTCATGAGCCAATCCTGATAAACTGACTCAGCAGCAGTCTCGCTCCCTCAAAGGATTGACCTCGAAGGTTTAGAGGAGAGAAATTCCTTTGACTGGCTGCATATTGCTTAAAAACTTCGTCAGCTTTAATGCTGCCAGCTTTTCAGTCAGTGTGGATTTTATTGTTAAAAACTCAACGCCGCTTTAGCGAAAGCGCGAGTGTTGCGATCGCACCCTTTACTTGCTCCAGATACACATCAAGAATCTGAAGCTATTGAGTCAAATACTTTTTAACTTCTCGACAAGCTAAATTACCCCCAACCATGCCAGCACCGTTAGATTCTGTAGGGCAAACTCAAATTTAGTTAGATAATTCAGCTAATGTTATTTCTAGCACCACGAGTGTTGGGTCCCCTCTGACGCAGCATCAGCTTCATCCAATCTTTAGCTATCAAGGCTTCTTTTTAAGGAAAGGGTAAAGTTTAAAGGGAAGGCAGCTTGTATAACAACGCAAGACACTTGAAGAGCTCTGTGAGAGGAGCAACTCCCTTGGGGTTTGCGCTCTTCGAGGCAGCACGAAAGGCAGCTGGATCTAGTCCAGCCTCAGCTTAGCACGAGGCGATCGCACCCTAGCCTTCTCAAAGGGTAGGATCTACTAGGTGCGGAGCGCCTAGAGCGTCGGTTCAGTAGAAGCATTTGACAAAAAGAACAAAATGCGTATTGTTTAGGAGCGAAGCATCAAGAACCACTCAGCATTTTATGAAGAGTCAGTAAAACCTACTTGACTGGGTTGCGAATAGCAAGTCTTGTGTCTTATGATGCAGATATTGTAATACAAGTTATACGATGTCTTACAAATTCGACCTTCTCAGAGAATAAAAGCAGTAGGCTAGCAACCGCAGCCTTGTTGCTTCTGCTCTCCTACAGGTTGTACACCACCAGGGTCGTCTATCTCTTCCGCTTCAATCTCATTCGTCCTGAATGTGGTGTTTTTTAGGTACTAACACTATGAGTCCCTTCAACTCAGAACAAAAGTCCAGTAATCTGAAGCAGACTAATTCTAATGCTGTATCTCGCCAGGAATTGCGAGAGTTTGACCTCAATAATCAACTAGCAAAACTCGCCCTTCCCTTAGCTCAAGCTTGGAAAGACAATCATCCCAACGCTCAACCGGCTTCGGAAGATGATTTGGACGATTGCATACTGGCTGTAGCGATTGAAATGGCTGTAGCTGGCGAGGCAGTAGGAGGTCCGATGGGCGCTCTAATCGCTGCTGGTGGTGGCGTCGCCGCTGCTGGCGTGGCTTGTAGACGAGTGCTTTAAAAAGCATTGCTCCAAGCTGCATTAGCTGTGACCAAGAATCTCCGGCTCCTGTGCAACACAGTGATTATCCGCATCGGCAAAGTTTTTGTTGGGCTGGTTGTGCCGGAAGTTGAAGGTGTGATGCGGTTGACGTCTACCTGATATCCAATTCCCTACTTCAGACAAATTGTGTCAGGTCTAGTTTTCTAGTCACGTAAGTGTGTTCGGCAAGAGAGAGCAATCCTGCTAGTACGGGATGCTTCAGCTTTCTCTTGGCTAACGCTGACGCTCAAAGATAAGGAAGAGAGCTTCGCTAACGCTGAGAGCTGCATGATTCAGCATTAACGTTCTTCGCGTATTCATCTACCGTGCGCCGTGATTGGACTCTTGCACTGAAATTTCCAAGATTTTGCCAATTTACTATCACTTCCAGGAGACCATTTGATGGCAACTCAGTTTAATCCAGATCCAAAAGTTTACAACCAAAAGCTAAATGGACAAGGGAATGATTCCCTCAATAATGTGATCCAAAATGGTTCAATGAGTTATACGAACAGTCAACCTCATCTGGAGCCTGTTTCACCCCAGTCAGTCGGTAATGCGATTGAATTTCAGCAGATGAGTTTGCCTGCCACCAGCAAAACCGCTAAAGAATTGGGCTCTCCACGATGGAACAAGCTGCGTTTAACACAGAAAGCCACAGCTTTGGCGATCGCCCTGAGCACTCTCCCAGTACTGGTGACTGGATTCACTGCCTATCAAGTTGCCAACCAAAAGTTCACCCAGCAAGTTTCCCAGACCAAAATAACCCGCGCCATTGGTATGGAAGACAAGGTCAAGCGCTTCGTGCGTGAGCGTTATGCGGATGCTCAGACAGTGGCAGCGCTCCCGTTTTTTACAAATCCTACCCTGAGGGAAGCAACTCCTCTCTCGGAAAAGCAAGCACTGCTAGACCGCTATTTAGAGGCGTCTAAGGTGATAGACCTGATTACCGTAGCCGATCTCAACGGCAACGTGCTTGTCCAAACGAAAGGGAACCCCATCCCGAACCAAAAGGATCGGGATTATTTTCAGGCGGTGCTCAAAACGGATCAGCCTGTCATTAGCGATGCAATAGTACCTTTCGTTGCTCAAACTTCAGATAGGCTTATCCTTAACTTTGCTGCACCTGTTAAAGATAGCGTCACGGGCAAGACGATCGCTGTTGCCCGTGTGCGTATATCGGTCACATCCCTAGAAGAGCTGCTCAAAAACTTTGGTACTGATGGGGACGAATTTTACTTGATTAATTCCTCTAGTGGAAAATTTTTCCTATCGAAGGAACAGAAAAAGGAGAATCAAGACGTTCGGGCAGTTTATCCCGGCTTGAGTCAACTGAACGCGGCAGGGAAGCCGGGTAGTTTGGTCACTACTGATCAGTTGGACCAGAAGGAGGAGGATCTGGTGGCCTATGCACCGTTTGGAAAACTAGAAGGCTTACCCGATCTTCCCTGGCAAGCCGTCATTGCCACACCTACAGCGATCGCCTTTGCGCCACAGAGACAATTACTCCTGATCCTGACAATTGGGAGTGGGTTGACAGCGTTACTAGTGAGTGCGATCGCTGTTTATCTAGCTAAGCGTGCTACACGCCCAGTTCTTGCTGCCACCGATGCCGTGCAGAAACTGGGGCACGGAGAACTCGACGTCCGTGTTGCCGTGGAAGGGGAAGACGAACTCGCTGTACTGGGATCTAATATCAACCTGATGGCAAGCCGACTTCAGAGCTTGTTGCTGGAACAATCGGTAGAAACCGAAAAAGCAGGGTTATTTGGAGACATTGCGGTCTCCCGCGCTCGTACAGAGCAAGACCTGAACGAAATCTTCCACAATGCCGTTCAAGGAGCTCTACAAATCCTTGCAGCAGATCGGGTCGTCGTCTATCGCTTCCAACCGGACTGGCGTGGATACATCTCAGCAGAGGCTGTTGTTCCTGTTTGGCCTCGCGCCTTAGCAACAAAAATAGAAGACCCCTGTATTGGGCAGCACCTCATAGAAGATTACAAAAACGGGCGGGTCGTTCCTACAAATAATGTCTTTGAGGCGGGGTTTCATCCTGAACACATCAGGTTAATGGAACGACTTGAAATCAAGGCAAATTTGGTGACGCCAATTCTCAAGGATGGTCAGCTCTTCGGCTTGCTGATTGCTCATCACTGTTCAGCACCCCATGTTTGGCAGCAGTCTGAAATCAATTTCCTCAAAGAGTTAGCAATTCGCCTGGGACTTTCCTTAGACCGCATCAATTTCTTAGAGCAGAAAGAAGCCGAAACCGAGCGTGCCCAGCAACTCAATGAAATTACTTCTCGCATCCGGGATTCGCTCGAAGCCACAGAAATCTACAATGCTGCAATCACAGGTGTTCGCGAAACTCTGAAAACAGACCGAGCGGTTGTCTATCTCTTTGACGAGAACTGGCAAGGAAGTATCGTTGCCGAATCGGTAGATAGCGGCTGGCCCAAAGCCCTGGGGGCGAACATTGCTGACCCCTGTTTTGCCGAGCAATATGTTGAAAAGTACAAGCAGGGTCGAGTCAAGGCAGTTGAGAACATTTACGAAGCGGGCTTAACCGAGTGTTACCTGCGTCAACTGGAACCCTTCAAAGTCAAGGCGAATTTGGTAGCACCAATTCTTGCTTTTAACAAGCTACACGGCTTACTGGTGACCCATCAGTGCTCAGGCCCCCGACCCTGGCAGGAATCGGAAGTCAACTTCTTCAAGCAGGTAGCTACTCAAGTTGGGCTGGCTTTAGACCGTGTGAATTTCCTAGCACAGATTGAGCAATCACGCCAAAAAGCTGAAAGTTTGGCAGATGAGCAACGTCAACAAAAAGAAGCCCTCCAGCACCAGCTTTTAGAACTGCTCAGTGATGTTGAAGGGGCAGCCCAAGGCGACCTCACGGTACGTGCGGATGTGACCACTGGTGAAATTGGTACCGTTGCTGACTTCTTCAATGCGGTTATTGAAAGTCTGCGAGCAATTGTCACCCAAGTGAAAAAAGCCGCGACTCAGGTTAATATTTCCCTCGGAGAAAACGAAGGGGCAATCCGTCAACTTTCAGCAGAAGCCCTCAAACAGGCTGAAGAGACAACTCGCACCCTGGACTCTGTTGAGCAAATGACCCGTTCAATTCAACAGGTGGCAGAGAACGCCCGTCAAGCCGCCGTCGTGGCTCGCTTGGCTTCTACCACGGCTGAAGCGGGCGGGGTAGCAATAGACCGCTCGGTGCAAAATATCTACACTCTGCGAGAGACAGTAGCAGAAACAGCGAAAAAAGTCAAGCGTTTGGGTGAATCGTCCCAACGAATTTCTAAGGTCGCTTCCTTGATTGACCAAATCGCCCTGCAAACAAACTTATTGGCGATCAACGCCGGGATTGAGGCGGCTAGGGCTGGTGAACAAGGTCAGGGGTTTGCGGTGGTTGCCGAAGAAGTCGGACAACTGGCTGCTCGCTCCGCTGCGGCGACAAAAGAAATTGAACTGATTGTTACCAACATCCAACAAGAAACATCGGAAGTGGTCGAGGCGATGGAACTGGGCACAACCCAGGTGGTTGAAGGTACCAATCTGGTTGGGGATGCCAAGCAAAGTTTGAGTAAGATTTTGGAGGTGTCTCGCCAGATTGACAGCTTGGTGCAATCAATTTCGAGTGCAACTGTGTCTCAAGTTGAGACATCTCAAGCTGTTACTGAGTTGATGAAGGAGATTGCTAAAGTCTCTGAACGCACGTCTAATTCCACGCGACAAGTTTCTGGCTCTCTCAAAGAAACGGTAGGGATTGCTCAGGAATTGCAGGCATCTGTGGGTACGTTCAAGGTTGGTGCTGAGCCATAAGAGCAGGTCATCTCAGGTCTTTCGCGAGTGCGAAGGGCGTTAGCCCCCCAACGCTTTCGCTCCTTAAGCTGGCAAAGAAACCCCAAGAGTTCCTTAGAAGTCCAGTTCCTCATATACTGGACTTTGGACAAGTGAAGACGTAAAACAGTCTAAAGTAACTTACGCACC
>CBDTXL010000239.1:0-6959 GCA_965364435.1 uncultured bacterium | reverse complement strand
ACTCACTAATTTACTCTCAAATGCTATTAAGTATTCCCCTCAAGGTGGCGAAGTTCATTTGACTTTAACATGTGAGCAGAACGAGGTAACTTTCCAAATCCAAGACCAGGGCATTGGCATTCCCCCAGAAGACCTACCCCATCTGTTTGAGCCGTTTCATCGAGGAAAAAATGTTGAGCATATTCCAGGGACAGGATTAGGGATAACTGTCGTCAAAAAGTGTCTGGACTTACAGGGCGGCAAAATCTCACTAAATAGTCAAGTTGGGGTCGGAACAACAGTTACAGTTACAATTCCCCTGCCGACCGAATGCCACCTGATTTGATTAGTTACTAGAACACCAGATTTTGGCGGGGGTATTGAGGGCTTTCTCTAACCGTCGTGCGCGGTACAGTGGAGTAGGCCGCCACTGTCTGTAGATTAACTGGACTTCTTTGGGTATCTCAATCCAACGCTAGCGCAATAGTTGGTCTGTATCAGAGGCAACAAATTAAGATGCGCTGAGCGTGTTACTTTATTCGTTAGGCAAGAATGAAAATAAAGAACATTTCAGAGGTATGAAATGGTTGATTCAATATCTTTATAATATCAAATTAAATAAAGCTATTCTTTGGTGCTATTTCATTTGGTATATTGATTAAAAATAAATTTTACCGTGTAAGCTAGAAGCTATGAAAATAAATCGTTTTGGGAAGGCAGAGCGAGAACGGCGGACACGGGAGATTTTGTCCTCACTAAGCTATCGAACCGGCGAACTAAGTCATTATTTGAAAGACATCGCTTGCGGAGTCAGCCAACTGCTCGAAATCGATTGGAGCGTTGTTACCCTATGTCAAGATGGGTTTGAGACGGTACTGGCAAGCAGTATTGACCTGGGAGAGGGCGATCACGTTTATTCTTTGCATGGTTTGCTAACTGGTACTGTCATCCAACTCGGTCTTCCGTTAGCTGTTGAAGACGCTATAGCTTACCCAGAGTATGGGAAGGCTCCAGAAGGTTATAGATCCTACTTAGGAATACCGTTGCGAACTTCCGAAGGTGAAGTAATTGGCACAGTCTGCTCTTTTCATCGACAACCCCGCGAATTTACAAAAGATGAAATTCAAATTGCCGAACTGTTTGCTGAGCGTGCTGCTACAGCTATTGATAACTATCATCTTTACCAACAACAACAACGATTTAATGAAGCCTTAGAAGCTGAGGTAACAAAGCGGACAGAGGAATTGCGGATAGCTCAAGCCAAGCTAGTGGAGCAGGAACGTCTGGCAGCGATTGGTGAATTTTCTGCCATGATTGTCCATGAAATTCGTAACCCGTTGACAACTATGAGCATGGGGTTGCAATATTTCAGGAAAACTATTTTGACTGAACCCGCTCAAGAGCGATTATCGCTAGCTCTGAGTGAAGCTAGTCGTTTGGAACGCTTATTGGGTGAAATTTTGCTCTATGCCAAACCTCAAGTGTTGCAGCTTCAAGACTTGAATATAAATGAATTCATTGATGAAATACTAGGGGTAATCCGTGAAATGCCGGAAGCACTAGAGCGACAGATAGAATTCATTCCGGCATTGCCTACGGTCAAAGTCTTGGGTGATAAGGACAAGCTGAAACAAGTGTTTATCAACATTGTCCGCAATGCCTGCGAAGCGATCGCTCCTGGGAATGTCGTCAGATGGAAAGTAGATAGCGGCACTGTCCCAGAGCAAGTTCTGATCAGTGTCCACAATAATGGTGCGCCAATCCCTCCAAAAGTTCTCTGCAAGCTAACTGAGCCATTCTACTCCACAAAACCTTCTGGCACTGGGTTGGGGCTTGCCATTGTCAAACGCATCGTCAATGCTCATGGTGGGGAACTGTTTATTGAGTCTGACCAATTGACAGGCACTAGGGTAAGCATCCAATTACCTGTAATTGCTCAATAAATTGAATCAAATTCCTTTAAAGCCAACTGAATTTTCCATTTCCTTTGCCGAAGTACTTTTAGGGTATTTGGTAGTTTTAGTGCTTTGGCGCAAAACTCCAATTTGATTCAAGACAATGCCGCCCATAATAATACTGCCACCAATATATTGAGCCATATTAGGTGCTTCTCCCAAAATCAAATAAGCTGCCAGTATTCCAGCAAGAGGACCAAAAGAGCTAGCTAAGGAAACATCTGAGGCAGTAGATTTCTTTAACCCTGTAAAAAAACATAATTGACCTGCCACAACTATCACCGCGCTATAAAATAACATCCATTGCCACAGGAAAGGCGAGAAAATATCTATAAAATGATGAACACCAAATAGCTTTAGTACAATTGCACCATAGATTAGGGTTCCTATTACTGTCCTAAAAATAGTAAAGATTCCCAAAGGAATTTGACGGAGCTTAACTTTACCAATAATAGTGGAAACCGTGATACAAACAGCCCATCCGGCCGTTAATAGCTCACCTTTCCCCACCTGGATAACTCCTCCCATATGAACCATATTTTCTCCAGAAGACTGAAGTAATATTGTGAGGATAACGCCAACAAAAGAAGCGATCGCACCAGCCACAACCCAACGATTCACTCGTTCTCGTAGCAACAGAACTGATAAAGCCAAGGTGAGGGGCGGCTCAATTCGTCCAACCAGAACTACGTTGTTGACCATTGTTACAGAAAGAGCTGTAAAGATTAAAGCGGGTGCTAAAGCTCCTTCGAGGATTGCCACCCCACTCAACCCCAGCCAATCTGACTTTGAGAGATGTTTGAGGTTTTGAGCCGTCCACTGTTGACGATAGATTAAAATCAGCAGGAGCAAGGCGCAAATGTTTCCCGCAAAAAAAACATTGCAAAAGGAAATGGGATTTCTGCCATCAATTAGGTGTTGACCGCCAAGTTCTGTTAACTTACGGATTACTGAGCTAGAAGCAGCGAAAATGATGATAGCGAGCATTAGATAGGCTCGCCCTGGAATTTGGCTGATGAAGCTTGATGTTTTAGCTAACAGTATTGGCATCTGACTAGTAGTC
The DNA here is from genome assembly GCA_965364435.1 of uncultured bacterium. Taxonomy (GTDB): domain Bacteria; phylum Cyanobacteriota; class Cyanobacteriia; order Cyanobacteriales; family Coleofasciculaceae; genus CBDTXL01. Next base: position 3,962 of record CBDTXL010000239.1, on the reverse strand, counting down.
ACAATTAATTCAGTTTGATTGGCTCTAACTTTGTCAGTAATCTTTGGAATATAATGTCGCCATAACCATTACTCCCGCAATGCATACCCCACACCCCGTACCGTGTGGATTAACCGCTTTTCCTTGTTTTCTTCTAGCTTCAGGCGTAGATAGCGGATATAAACCTCGATGATGTTAGAATCCCCAACAAAGTCATAACCCCAGACACGTTCTAGAATTTGGTCACGAGTAAACACCTGACGGGGATTCGTGAGAAGGTACTCCAGTAAATCAAACTCTTTTGCCGTTAACTCGATCGCCCGTTTGCCTCGAAATACCTCACGAGTCCGACGATTCAGGCTCAAGTCCTCAAACGGCAAAACATCCTCATTGGTTTCCTGGGTGCGACGCAAGTGGGCGCGGATTCTAGCAAGAAGTTCCTCAATACTAAAAGGTTTGACGACATAGTCATCAGCCCCAGCGTCCAAACCGGCAACGCGATCGCTCACTTCATCCTTTGCCGTCAACAAAATGACTGGCACTTTGCTACCCGTTGCTCGTAGACGGCGACAGAGTTCCACCCCAGTTAACCCTGGCAGCATCCAATCCAAAATAGCTAAATCCGGCGCTGACTCTCGTGCCAATGTCAGTCCTGACATTCCATCATGTGCAACACTTACGTGATAGCCTTCACTACTCAGTTCTAGCTCCACGAATCGCGCCAGTTTAACTTCATCTTCAACTAGAAGAATATGTGTTTTCATAATTCTGCTTCCATTTTGTCCAACCCTGTAATGTCAGAATAAAAGTGCTACCTATACCAAGCTGTGATTGGATAGTAACCTCTTCTCTTATCCTTTCACTAAAGACTAGATCTCTTGCAAAAGTCGATATATTATCAAATCTATCTGCGTTAATCTGCGTTAATCTGCATTCATCTGCGGTTAAAAATACAAAATACTTGTCTCGTACAGTCACCTGAATAGTGTAGGTAACTATTGCAAACGTTGAGGTGTTGAAAAAGTCGATAAGAGCAGTACTTGGTACTCAGCGATACACTACCAGCGTTTAGATGCATCGGTAGCGCATCAGCTGAGATATCTCAATACCTTAGAGACAAGGTTTGCTAGCTGCTATTACTTGACTTCACTAGCTAAAAACGCAGTAACTCTGCCCTGCTTCACCGCGACGACTACATCATAAGTAGCACAGTAGGCAAAGGTGACATTGTTAGCTTTGTTGTAAAGGTTAACCACCATGCCCGCTCCACCAGGCTGAACGGCGATCGGTTCTAGATCGCCGTAGAAGAAACGACGAAGCTGGTCACCACCACCAATCTGACCTTTATTATTGGTGATTAACTCAATCTTCTGTTGAGCTGTCATCTCTTGGGCTGATGCTTGGACGAGCTGAGGGTTAATCGCTTTTAACGGAGCATCCCAAACTGTAACCATACCAGCCAAGGCAACACTTGTAAGTAGAAGAGAAGTGAGTTTCATTTTGTTACTCCGAAGGTCAACAATATAGAGGGTTTTTCAAGAGGCTCTTGGTGTGTTTACTGAAGTCGTATTGAGTGACATTGACCAAGATGCATTAATAACTTGAGATTGATTAGGGCGTTAAGCAGAAAGATTACAGGCTAGACTCGTCCTCGCTTTCTGTTATTTCAACTAATCAAAGTATCCCCGTTTACACTGAAGCTCCTCTGAAACCAAGCTACGAGTTTCCTGAATTTATTCGTTTGGATGCCTCAGTTTAAACTCAGCATTTTCTCAGGTAATTGTGCTGCCAGGGATTCAGATACCCGACTACAAGCGAGAAGTCGGGTATCTCCTCTTCAACGAAGTTATCTAGGTAAGGTAAGTGTGAATGTACTACCTTCACCAGGTTTTGATTGAACGGTGATACTACCACCCATTCCTTCCACCAGCGTTTTTACAATGGCTAAACCCAAACCATGACCCCCACTCATACGGGAGCGGGCTTCATCCACACGGTAGAAGCGCTCAAAAATACGGCTTTGGTCTTGTAAGGGAATGCCAACTCCGCGATCGCACACCTGAATCACTGCCTGCCTATCTCTTGCTTCCAGCTTTAATGTAATTGGCTGCCCAGCAAGAGAGTATTTCACCGCATTGTCAACCAAATTAATTAAAACCTGTTTCAGGCGATCGCGATCTGTCACTACCTCAATTTCGGTACTAGCCTCAACCATAACGAAGCGATCGCTAAATTTTTCTGCCATCCCTGCCACTTCTGCAACCAAGTCATTTAGCACCAGCGATTCCAGATGAAAGTGCATAGAACCACTGTCAGCTCGTGCCAGATCTAGCAAATTTTGCAGCAGGCGCACCGTCCGATCAGCTTCAGATGCCGCCGTTTCCAAAGCCTCTTGCTGATAATCGTTTAAGTTTGTGCTGCGTCGCAACACACTTTGCAGGTAGCCAAGTACCACAGTTAAGGGGGTTCGTAACTCGTGAGAGACATTACTCACAAACTGGCGCTGTTGCTCCCAGGCATCGAAAAGCCGAGACAGCATCATGTTGAAGGTTTGAGCCAGTTCTTTCACTTCACTAGGGGCATGACGTAATTGCAGCTTTGCCTCTCCCAAGTCTTTCGCTGAGATGATACCTGCCATTTGGCTCATATCTTGAAGCGGTTGGAGCGATCGCCGAATCCGAAAGGCGATCAACGCCATCATCATTATCGTTGCCAGGATACAAACGATGGCGAGGCTTCCAATTGCTGCAATTAATTGACGCTGATCTTGGGTCACATCCTGCGCCATGTACACCTTCCCCAGCATCATCCGTTTAACAGTTACCGGACTTTCACACAAAATTAGATATTGATCTCTTACTTTGTAAACTTGAGGCTGGAGTGGCATCTCTGCGAGGGACATCAATTCAGCCGTTGCAGTAAACGAAGGATTTAAACTTGCTGATTGAGCGAGTAGCTTCCCATCTGAACCTTTGACCCAGATTAACAGACCGGGCACTGCCACATTGTTAATCGTTTTTTGTACCCCAGCTTGGACGGGTAGCATCTCGCTGTAGAGTTCAACATCATGGGAAAAACGAGCCGCGATGTACTCTACATTCTGTTGATGGGTCGCCATCAAAATCTGCTGCATTTTCCAACTTGTCCAGATGGCAACGCTGCCCAAGCCTAAAACAAACAGGGCAGCAATTTCTGTTGTCAGACGAAACTGGAGCGAAGATGGATCGAGATGTCTTCGCTTAACTGGACTAATTGCCTCCCATAATCTGCTAATTAGTTGCATTGGAAGGTAGACTCGTGCTGTTCATCAAATAAACCCGATTACAAATCTCGGCAATGGAAAGTTTTTTGCCTGCACGTAATATATCCACTGTAGTAGAGCTATTCTCTGTAAGATGATGTAGCTCTAAGGGAAGTATTAGTTTTTGCTGAGAAAACTCAAATTCAAAGGCTAGAGATTTGACGGGAGCTACCAGGGGGTAGCTCGGTCCTTTTAACGACCAATTAATGGTATGTTTAATTATCTAACGCCAGCCTTTTTCCGCTTGCTCTTGCACGTAGGCGGATACATCCTCTATCTGCTTTTCGTTTAAGCGGTCTTTGTAGGCTGACATGTTGTTTTTGCCATTGGCTACTAGAGACGCGATCGCGAAGCGAGAATCCACACCATTTCTTTTCAAAGCTTTTAGCTTCAACGTCTTACCACGCCTGATGATATTGCCACCGTTGACATGACACCCAGCACATTGGACGCTAAAGATTTTTGCGCCATTCGCTGTATCTGCGGCTAAAGCGGTCGGGCTAAAGGTGAGAGTCAGGGCGATTAGGAGGATGATTAGTGTGGTTTTCATTCAGGTTCTCTTGCAGGTTTTTGTAAGGGCATGATAGTACCCTTGCCCCTACCATGTGGTGTATGCAACTGAAGAATTTTGAAGTGCTTATGACTCGCCCACGCTATTTTTTGCTGATCATAGCGCTTTTGC
>CBDTXL010000238.1:0-6988 GCA_965364435.1 uncultured bacterium | reverse complement strand
GCTTCCCAAAGCTTTATCCCATTCTTTTTTGCAAAAGCTTTTTCGCCTTCAGCACTTCTGACTCAGTAGCGTAGTAATTCTGATAGTGGTAGTAGGAACTGGTTGTATAGCCTTTGACCCCGTTGGCAACAACACCTAGTACAGTGGCGCTAGAAATTTTCATTCCATCCAAGGCTTGCATCAGGACTGACCGATCAGTCCTGCCCAATCCCGCTATCAGGACAACGCCATCTGTGTGAGCGGCTAGGAGTCTGCCATCGGCAAGTCCTAGTGTGGGTGGGGTATCATAAATAACCAGGTCGAAAACAGCGTGAAACTGCTCCATCAAATACTGCATTTTCTTAGAACAGAGGAGCCTGGTCGGGTCGGGCGGCAGCTGACCGGCGGTCAATACATAAAGGTGATCCCACATCGGCAATCGCTGAATCGCCTGTTTTGCGGTGAGTCCGGTTGCAATGACATTACTCAGCCCAACCTGGTTTTCTAGACCCAAAATGTTATGTACCTGAGGACGCCGCAGGTCAGCATCTACGAGCAGTACCCGCTGCCCCATTGCGGCAGCTGCTTGAGCCAGGTGGACGGCAACGGTAGACTTGCCATCTGCTGGTGTTGCTGAGCTAATTACGATGGAATGAATTGGCGTATCGCTTCCAAGAAAGCGGATATTTGTATGTAGAGAGCGAAAAGATTCCAAAAAGGGAGAAGCTTTGTACCATTGTGGCTTGCGGCGATTTCTCTGCGAGGTAGGGGACTCTTCAGAAGGCATCAGCTCTGCCATGGTTGCCACTGGCGTCATCTGCTTGAGTTGTTTACAGTAGGGAATTACGCCGAGAAGTGGTAGTTTTGTACGGTCTTTTAGCTCATCGGGGGAGTGGAACACATTGTCTAAGCGCTCTATCAAAAGAGCGGCTCCCATACCCAATAGCAAACCAGCGATCGTTCCCAAAATCATGTTCCGTTCCGGATTAGGCGAGACGGGCGATTCCGGTTCTTTGGGTTTTAAAATAATCTGCCAGGGAAGTGCCTTCTGAGCCGCTTCAATTTCGAGGTTTTGCCGAACTCCGAGAAAGCGGTTTAAGCTTTCCGTCACTACATTGAGTTCGCGTTGGAAATCGGTATACTTGCGAGCAATCACCGGCATCTGTTTCACTTGTTGGTTGAGGCTTCGTTCTGCCTGAGCGATCGCACTTTGTCGCACTTGCAAAACTTGGATTTGGTTAGCCGCATCCACCAGTTGCTTAGTCAACTCCATGCGAATCTGACTAGGTGAAGCATTAGAGGCACCTCCGTCTGCTGCCAGAGTTCTCCCCAGCACCTTTTCGGATTCTTGCTGTAGCAGGAGCAATAGACTGCGCCGTCTCTCACGTAGTGACTGAATCGTGGGACTATCTTCTGTAAAGCGCACTGACTCCGTGGCTATCTTTGTTTCAACTTCAGAGAGTTGTCTGAGTAATTCTAGGTAGCCAGGGGCTTCACTGAGAGTAGCCGTAGCGATCGCCTGGTTGGGTGACAATCCCAGTTGCGCCGAGAGTGTTGTGTAGAGCGATCGGGCTTCTCTGAGCTTCACCTGAGTACCCAATTGCTCTCCCTCAATCGTACTAACACGATTAGCCAACTGTTGTGCTTGACTTTCGGGATCAAGTAGGTTATTCTGTTGCCGAAATGCTTGCAGTTCCCCCTGAAGCTTGTCTACGCGAGCGCGCAGTTGAGGCAACTGACTATCCACAAACTGAATTCCCTGCCTCAGGTTAGTTTGTCTCTCTCGCAGCGAGTACCGGAGATAACCTCTAGCAACTTGGTGTAAGACAAACTGAACTTTTTTCGGGTCTGTATCCCTGTAGCGGACTTCTAAGATCTTAGTCTCTTCAAGCTGGCTAATCGTCAGTTGATTACTACCCAACAGAGAGTCGTAGTTGACATCTTTATAGCGCTTTTCGATCTCCTCAATGATGGGAGACATCAAATTCGGGCTGCGTAACACCTGAATTTGCGTGTCGTAATCCAGAGAAGAAGAGGACTTGCGGCTACTTTGGTTGTTTTGACTGCCCAAGATTTGCGTCAGGTTGTCCAAATTCCCTTGCTCTGTAACTGGCTCTACAAGCAGCTGAAATTTCCCTTCGTACCTTGGCGTCTGATTCATCGTCCAAAAACCGATGGCAGATGTCACCGCGATCGACACACCGGCAATAACTAATGCACGGCGTCGTATCATGCCCAACAGCTGCCGTAGATTCAGCTCATCCGGCTCATTTTCTGGAAGTTTAGCTTGGTAGATGAGCGGCACTGACTGTAACGGTTTACCCTTCCCGTTATTATTCGTTAACGCCTCTTTTTGAATATTGCCCATCTCCATCTTGCCCCCTCCTTTTATTTGTTTGATTGAGAGCTGTCAGAAAAAATCTGCTCGCTTGTCTAATTCTGGATCAGGTATCACAGGATATTACACATAAAGTAGGGAGGTTGGGAAGTCCTACTAAGGTTTCAACTGTAGCAATAAAATGTCAGGCAATGCCGTTGCGAACCTATGGTAGAGACATTACCTTAGCATAGCCTAGGCTATGCTAAGGTAACAGCTACTTTTCGAGAACGGCGACTCCTGCTACTTTGTGCCCTGCAAGCCTCTCCTCCAAAGTTAGTTCCCGGTAATGAGCAACAAACTTTTAAATCCAACAAACTGCAAACACCTAGAAACCAAAGAGCCTCAATAAGTTAACAAAACTTCCAAGGGGATTCAATACTGTGCCCAGGGTATCCCCGATGCTGGCAATGCCAGTGCGTTTGACAACGACGACATCGTTATTACGCAGGGTGGGATTGCCTTGAGAGTTAATTCCTTGAGCCAAATCAACCTCGATCGCTCGTTTCTCAACCGTACCATTGGGGTTGAGCCTAATCAGTTCAACTGAACGCTTACGGGCACGAACGTTAAATCCACCGGCAGCCAGTATCGCTTGATTTAAGGGGGTGTTGGGTGGCACTGGGATGGCACCTCCTCTTTCAACTTCCCCAACCACATTTACGACAATGGTATTGGGAGAAAAACTCGCCCCTGCCAGTTGGTTTGCCTCAGCTGGGTCGAGGACGGTTGCCGTGGGGATAGTAATGGTGTCTCCCTCTTGCAAAATGACGTCTTCAGAGAGGTCACCTGAGCGCAACAGATCCCATAGATTAACATTAATCACTCGGGCTTCGCCTGAGCGGGTAGAGCGTCGGATGGTGATAGAGCGAATATCAGCGAGGGATGTAATGCCCCCAGCCACTTGAATTGCCTTTGTCACCGTTGGGGGACCGGCAGTGCCCCCACCAGTAGCTACGCCTGTCTCTCTGCCGGTTACTGCGCCCGTCGCACCCCCCGTCCCTTGTCCGCCCCCCGTCACTGAATAAGGTCCAGGGCGGGCTACTTCCCCTACTACAGCAATATTAATCGGCCTAATCTCTTTTGAGGCGAAGCTAGCATCTGCCAGTTGACGAGTCTCATCTGGAGCAACAACATCTACGGTAGGGATAAAAACTGTATCTCCATCTCTCAAACTGATGTCTTGGGAGATGTTGCCTGCTTGTAGCAATTCCCAGAGATTGACGGTAATGACTTGCTCTGTTCCTAAGGTGGCGCGACGCGTGATTTGTACGTTGCGAACCGCTGCTGATTGGGTAATGCCGCCTGCCAGCGTAATTGCCTGCGTCACCGTAGGAAATTGACCCCCTTGACCGCCTTGTCCACCGCCTTGGGCGATAGAGACGGTGTAAGTTCCAGGACGATTGACTTCACCTGCCACCGCCAGGGTGACTGGACGGGGTGCTAGTAGACTCAGCGTGACTATAGGGCGTTTCAGGTAGCGAGCATATAGATTCGAGATGTCCTGCGTTGCTGTTTGGATCGTCAGCCCCGCGACAGAGACGCTGCCAATGACTGGCAGGTTGAGGGTGCCATCCACTAAAACCACGTACTCACCGCTGTATTCTGGGACATCAAAGATATCTATTCTCAGGCGATCGCCCCCTCCAAGGGTGTAAGCCTCATTCAATTGCCCAGCGTTAACCCTAGGAGTTGCACCGGGCGAAAAAGTCGGAAGTTGCGCCATGCCAGGAGCGGGGACAGCAACGGCAAAAAAAGCTAGCATGGTAAAACCCGCAACGGGTTGAGTCAGGCGTCTTCTTAAGCCGCTACCCGTCATACCAATTGGACGAAAAATCTCAATACGTCTTGTTGCGCTCACGTTAAATGTATGCCTTAGAGAAATGTTGACTCTCTACAAAAAGTCACTCGAATTTTGGAGAAAGTTCCGGAAGACTAGTGATGATATAAATACCACTAAACTCGTGTACCTTTGAGGTATTAACTCAACTTCGGGAGAGTAGTAAAGGTGATGAGGACAGCCAGATGCACAGGTCGTTTCTATCAAGTGAGCAAAAATATTCGTCACAGGGGATATATCTTAGTCGGCTCAATCCTGAGCAGTACTATGCTATCCCCTGCTGCGGGTCTTGCCAATCCCGCAGTCACTTCGCCAACTCAAACCACAGCCAGGGCGAATTATGGCGGTTCATTGGGTCAATCCCTCCTGAATAGTATGTTGGGAGCCAACGCCCTTGGTCCCCAAAACTCTGCCACGAGTGTCACACCCACTCGTACAACCCAGCCAACGCTTGGAGGGCTGCAACCCTCAACTGGTAAAGCAGTGCAGCTGGCTCAAGCTACAACCTTTCCTGATATTCAAGGAAACTGGGCACAGAGTTTTATTGAAGCCCTGGCAGGGCGGGGTGTGATTCGGGGCTTTCCCGATGGCACGTTCCGACCTGATGATCCGGTGACACGCGCTCAGTTCGCTGCGATGATTCGTCAGGCTTTCCAGAAAGCACCAAAACGCTCAGGAACCCAGTTTGTTGATGTACCAGTCAATTACTGGGGTTTTGAGGCGATTCAGGAAGCCTATCGCACGGGCTTTCTGGAAGGATACCCCAACAATATCTTCATTCCTGAGCAAAATATCCCTCGTGTCCAGGTGTTAGTGTCTTTGGTCAGTGGTCTTGAGCTGTCTCCACCCGCTCAAACAGCAACGATTTTAAATACGAACTTTCAAGACGCTGGCCAAATTCCTGAATTTGCCCGCCCTAAGGTGGCGGCGGCAGCCCTTAATCAACTGGTTGTTAATTACCCGAATGTTGCTCTTTTAAATCCCAACCAGGTCGCAACTCGCGCTGATGTGGCGGCGTTTATCTACCAGGCTTTAGTTAAGCAGGGAACCCTACCGCAGCTGAGTGCCACAGATGTTGCTGCCCAGTACATCATTGGCTACCAACCGCCGGTTGCAACACCGCCCCAGCCACCCACACAAGTGGCAGATCTGCGACAACAGTATCGACTCCCAGGTCCACCGCTACGGGAACGAATCCGGCGAATTTTTGGCGGTGGTTCGAGTATTAGTACACCGACAGGTTTTGGAGCTCAAAGTGGTGACGTTTTTGTTGGAGCAACCTATCAAGAGAGAACCCGCTTTACGGATCTAGAAGATGGCGCAGTCGCACTGGGTTTTGGTCTGGGCGATTCAAGGCGGCTCGTTGCTCTAGAGAGTACTGCTACTTCTTTTTCCACCCTCCGGCAAGATTTTTTGGAAAATGGCGGCATTAGCTTCAAGCTTCACCGAACCTTTCCCGGTGACTTGGCCGTTGCTTTCGGCATAGAGAATGCGATTGATTGGGGCGATACCGATGCTGGAAGAAGTGTTTATGGTGTCGTTACTAAAGTATTCCCCCTACGCCAGAATCCAGAGGAGCCCTTAAGCAGGGTCACTGCCTCTGTAGGGGTTGGCGGCGGTCGTTTCCGCTCAGAAAATGCCATTGACGATGGAGACACAGATCCCAATGTGTTTGGTAGTGTTGGTCTACAAGTGGCTCAACCTATTAGCCTGATTGCCGAGTGGACGGGTCAAGATTTGAACCTGGGAGCCTCTATCACCCCAATCCCTGGTGTCCCATTGGTCATCACTCCAGCTGCTGCTGACGTTACTAATACAGCTGGTGATGGAACCCGGTTCATCCTGGGTGTTGGTTTCGGTATATCTTTCTAACTCATCGCTCACCAAGGAAAGTTATGAACATTAAACATCTTTCTTTACATTTGGGACTGGGTTTTGCCCTAGCCATTTGTGGTGTTGTTTCTGGAACACCCCAAGCACAAGCTCAGTCGAACAACCAGTCAGATGTTACTGGTGCAATTATCACAACCAGTGATATTGCCGGTGGCTTCTCCCCCGGTGGTGGGAGGAGGGTAATCCTAGTCTTCAGAACCGACGAAATTAGGAATTCCGTCTTTAATGCAGCGCGTTTAGTCAATCAGCAGCTGGCGCAGCGAAATTTGCCGATTGTTGCCACTGGTGCCTCTACTGCAATTCCAGCAATAGTGCAACAAAACTTAGAAAGCGTCCTGACAGCCAGCGGCAATGTTGATGCTGGTGTGAGACAGACTGCGAGCGACCTGGTTAACGCTGGGGCAAATCCGACTCTCGCAGAAAACCTGGCATCTAGCTTGCGGGGGCTGACTGCCGGTGGCGAGGTCGATGCAGCCAAGTTCGACGTAGTAGTGAGAAATTACAATGCATTGATTAATGCCAGTGAGCAGGGGTCTTTAGAAAATCCTGCCGAATCACTACGGGCAATTCAATCAATGTTGTCTATATTGCTTAATGCTGCTTACATCCGCAGTTAGCGATCTGCTCGATTAGCAAACAAGGGGCTAGGGGAAAAGAGCCAGAACTAGTGTAGCGAAAGCAGAAATAACCCATCAGTTAAAAAGGGGCTAGAGGCTTTCTTCGGTTTTCTTCAACTGGTGGGAAACTTTCGCGCCCGCTGCACTAGAAGCAGTGGAGTCGGGTTGCGATCGCAAGGCGCTAGGATTGTTGGTTCTCTTCGGGGTGCAGAGTACCACAGCGCAGATTAGATCTTTACAACCTGAAAGGTGGTGATACACACTTAGTAATTTTTGTCAAGG
>CBDTXL010000237.1:0-7035 GCA_965364435.1 uncultured bacterium | reverse complement strand
ACTTAGTGTAGCTATAATCTTTATTGATTAATTTAAAACACTTATTTTTGAATCCAAAAAATAACATCATTGCTGCACTGTGTAGAATTTTTATTAAATTAACTAGTTCTAGCTTCATTGTGTTTTTCATTTAGTATAATGGTTAGTAACATTCGTAGTATTGTAAGCTAAATAGCATTGGTAATGGTAATGTGGTGTTCTCCATTCTCTTGAGTGGTTAATCGAATATGACTTCCGGTTTGGCGATCTACCGTGTAGCCCAACTTTTCCAGAGCCTTTGCCAACACTTCACCAGACAGATCTCTGGGCAGCTTCATGAAGCAATGACCTCATCATGTACGATGTGTAAACGGATTAGTTTCGGGCGGGTCGCTTCATCAGGATAATGACAATGAACAGCATCTTTAACCAGTTCTCGGAGTTCTTGAATGCTGTCAGCTTGCGTAAAAATGGATTCACCGAGCGCCCTAGCCACATAGCCGCCTTCAGGATCATCTTCAACCAAAAAAATAATTTCTGTCATGCTACTTTCTGCTTCGGATTTTGGGTCATCAAGTTCTACTCACTCGGAAAGCTGGGAATCAATTAGATCGATTGAACCAAACGACGTAAGGATTCAGAAATATATGTCACAAGTTAGAGGGGCGCGTCAGATAAGGCAGGTTGCCAAGCTTCAGCATGAGTACTAGATGTTCAATTCGCTCATACTCATTGAGTTCCTCAATCTCAGTTGGTGTGATATTGCCGCTTTGATTTTTTGCAAGTAACGTACTGAGTCGCTCTTGCATTTCAGGTGTGGGGCGAAAGGCGGCTATTTGTTCTGGGGTTGGCTGACTTGTGAGAAAGTCCAGAATGTAGCGGTAGACATGAGCCGGAAGGACAGCCTGCTGAACGCACTGTCGTAATAATTCTGGCAAGCGATCGCCTAATTGAGTCAGTTGTTCTGAGAGGTTGTCTGGAATTTCAATTGTGATAGTTGCCACAGCGAGAGCCACGCAATAACTACACTATTCGCTATTCTATGAGGAAATCAGTTTGTAGGTACGGAGCGAGAACCATGCAGAGCATTACACTCAAATCCCATATTGGTAGCGATGGTCTTTTGAAGGTTCATTTACCTGACATCAGAGATACGGATATCGAGGTGGTCATTGTCTATCAAACGACGCTGCCCAAAGGTGTTGAAGCAGTACCTCTTTCAGAGTTTTACGGATGCATCCAGGATGACTCATTTATTAGACATCCTCAAAACGAACAATCAGAACGCGAACCCCTGGAATGAAATATCTTCTTGATACAAATGTCTTCATCATTTATCTATTAACTTCGGTACACGATCGCTTGCGTTCTGTACCCCTTGAAGATATGGTTGTGTCCGGTTGTCAAAGCTGAGTTGTTCTATTACGTTCTCCATCTATTTGTCTTTCTAGTGAACGATACATTTTTCTTGCCCAAAAAGACATTTCAGGTACTGGATGCTTAAACCATGTTTGGAGGGGTATTAAATACGTCTCAAGGTATGGAATGATAGAACCTGAGTATGTACTGGGGTAAAGTCGATTTTCCAGGGCTTGCTGGAATTCTTGAACTGCACCGAATTCATGAGTAAGCTTTTCCAAAGCTGCATGCCATTTACTATCGCCTGTTTCGTTTGTATCAAGTACAGGATAAAAAATACATAGAAACGGTGCACGGATTTTTGGATCAACTTTAGCCCATTCTCTACATTCAACGTCAGAAATACCGAATAGTATGCCTTCTTTATTATGAGACTCTCCATCGAAGGTATGTTGCGGCGGTTCAATAAGGGCTTCTAAATAATGAGCCTCTGATGCAGTTGCGATCGCAAAGAAGCGTGATAAAGTCTCCCACAGCAAAATTGGTTTCTCTTCCACTAATAATTTAATGATGTTTCGGAAATTCCTATCTAGTGAAAAGAAAACTTCGTGATCTTCAACTTGGCATAGCCGTGTAACTTGATTACTGAGTCCAGCTGCGAATTCATCATCAATGCCCCAATGTTTTTGAACTAAGAGAGTAAGCTTCTCAAACAGATATCCATCTCTTGCAGAATTCCTAACCTTTTCAAGAAGTCTTTGTGAAGTAATTAGTTGTTTGATACATCTAGCAAGTTGTTTGTCAAGCTCCTCTCGGTTGTGTTGATAAATGGAAATAATTTCGAGAGCTGTCCACACGCCTTCAGCCCCTTGATTTAAAGCCAGTTCATCAATTAAAGGAAGAATATTTTCGGCACTGAGGTTGTGCAATCCCCTCCCATATGAGAAATACACACATGCTGTTGCAGGAATACTTCCCTCTTTTACACTCTGAACAATTTCATTCAGCCTCTCAACAGAGATGTTAATGGCAGTGTATATATTTACCCTCTGATTCTTGAGAGCATCAGATTTAAGAGCAATCTGAATGCACTTACTTGCAGCTTCTGCGTCCCTTTTATTAATACCAGCGAGTAATCCACGGAGAAACTGTACTCCCCTTCCGTCGGTAGATGCCTCAAATTCCTTCACTGCAAATTGAAAAGCCTGTACAGGTTCTTCCACTCTCATGGCTAACTCATGAGTGAACGGGAACACATTGTTCAGTTCTTCTCTAGCCATTGTTTGAATGGCACGATATGTAAGCTCTTTGTCTAACGCAATTTCAGCAGCAACCTCTTTTGCTTTTCTAGATGAGTATTCAAAATCTTGATCCGAGCTATTATCCCTGTCGTAGCTCAAATCAGGATCACGAATATCCCCTGGCCAAAATTTCGTATAGAGAAGTGCTCGCTGGATTGGATCAGTCGGCATAAGATCGTCATAGAGCTTTCTAACTTTTTGCGAAAAGTTTTCCGATGCTTGCGTTCGGTCAAAATAGAGCCAATCACCAACGCCCTCAATAGCCTCAAGCCAAATTCCTTTCTCCTTTCCAATATTCTGCACAATGTTTTCAATATCACTAAAAAGGTCTTCACAGAGCAGCGAACGAATATGGGAAGCAAGAATCTTCTCGCATTTATCTGCAAATTTTCCATAATTAGCGCGGATAGTCATGAGCCTTTGGAGACCGCTTTTACGAAACTCGAAAACTTCATCCCAGTTTTTTGGGTACCAATGTTTGAGAGGAGGTCGGCTCCCTATCAATTCCGAGCCTCTAGACCAAGCCATGTAATCTTGCTTTAAAGTATTGTCTAATGCTTCAATACAAACTGAAACAATCTTCTCATTACTAGATGAAAGCCCTCGATCAAGTATTGCAAACCTTTCAGAAGGCTCCGCTTCAGTTCCACTCAGTTGTAATTGAAAAAGTTGCTTAAAGCGACTAGCTGCATTGTTTGGATAAGTTTCATTTTCAATCGCAGCTAACCGCATGAGTAGTTGTGCCGCTACATAAAATGATCTTTTTCTGAAAACAAGTTTTTCCAACACTTGCACTAGATTTTGGTTTCTCGTCACTACTTCCTTCAGATCATCCATAGGTAAGTCTACGTATACATACCTAATAGTATCGGCAACACCATCAGGATCGATGTGTACTAGGGCATTAAGGCACTGTGAACCAAGCTCTGTACTCAATCTTTCTAACGAACCACACCATCCATCTCTTGCCAAAAGCCGTTGAGCAACTATAGCGGCTGTTTTTGACTTATCGAAATAACGCCATTGACTTAGAAAAGACGCACGTAATGCTGGAGATGCGCTTTCTATGAAGTTAAGAACGGTTTTTACACGCAGTAAATCCAACCTTCTTGCTCCAAGGAAAGCTGCTATGGGAAGAGGTTGCGCTATGAAATAACAACCACCATGAGCCACAATATGTTGTTTTGCTGCATAAGCTAAATGTTCATACATCTCATCACCAGTTTGTCTGGCTAAATTTTCAGCAACCAAGTCAATCTGATCACTGAGATTTTCATCCGCACCTAGTTCCTTGAATAGAGCAAGACACTCAATTGCTCGAACCTGTTCAACTCGGTTTATGCCACAACCTGTAAGAATGCGCTCTACAACATCTTCGACGGATCTCAGAATTGACGCTCCCTCTGAATAGTTATCTGTTGCTAGTACTGCAATGCGTGGATACCCACCACTTAGATCCTTGATAAAGTTCACATCTGAGTAATCAGCTTTTGGGTACCGCTGTCGAATGATGCCTTCAACAAGAGTATCGTCAGCAGGAGCGACAGATATATTGAAGCAGTTATCTTTGTCAATAGGTTGGTTATCATTACCAATTGTTATAACTCTAAGGTTGCTACCTTCAGTCGTTACAATTTCAGAGAGCTTAATAGCCGCCTCACGCGGACATTCATCCACAAGCATGAGAGCAGAATTTCCAGCCTCCGAAAGACTCTGAGTTATTTGAAAAATCTGACCACCAATGTCCCTGAAATCACAATAAATTGCAGATGTCGCTAACGCAATCTTCGCTGTGGTAGTTTCATCTCTCAATACCTCGTACACAAACCGTGTTTTTCCCACACCTGATGAACCAATAATTCTGATAGATTTTATAGAATCAGCTATGTCATCTGCGATTCGTTCTTTTACTTTCGAGAAAGTAAGCGAGTTCTCACTAGGCGCTTCGCGTTCTAGTTGGCTAACAATATTTTTATTTCCAATCAGAAAACGATTGGCTTTATCTTCGACCTGTGGGATTGACGCAATATCAGCTTTCCGACCCAACATTTCAACTGTTTGGAAACCTCTTAAAGCAAGCCCTGACTGCCTCTCATTGAGCCAGACTGCAATTGCTGGATGTTGTGACACCCAATCAGCAATCTTATTCGCATCATAAATATCAATATTCTTTAATTGATTGGGATTAGCTCCAGCCTCTCGAATACCTTGTTTTATACCTTCAATTCGCCCATCATATTTGGTTCCAATCACCACAGCAGATGTGAAACCGATATAAGAACCATTTTCAGCAATGGCTTTTGTCATTGCCTCATTCAGCGTTCGTACAGCCCCTTTTTTCTGACTACCCTTTGTCCAAACCTCTTTTTTCCAACCTGCTGGTCCCGGATCGGTAGCTTTTGCCTGAAATACACAAAACCTAGAGGGTAGATAATCTGTTTGTTCAAAACCACCTATCCATGAGATCCGAGCATCTTCTCCTCCGTCAGGAACAGTAATCTGAAGGGGTACTGAAACTCCACGCAGACTGATACCAGATCGTTGAGCTTCGGCATGTAGCAATTTCTTCAGCAGTTCAACCAGCTGTTTGCTATCTAGACTTTCAATCTGAGATGAGGAAACGTCAAAAATCATGCCATGTTAAAGATGTATGTAAGCTAGTAAAAACTATAAATTCACGTACTCAAGTGCGATCGCCCTACCCAAACCCCGTAAACCCAGCAAACCGACTCGTAGTTCTCAAAAGAAACGTTTGGATAGTATGCAGCAGGCAAACAACTATGCCACACGAAGCGCGATCGCACTTTCCCTATAACTCTCTTGAAAGTATTATTTCGACTTTCGTCTCGACTTGGGTGGCGTTCGGTGTGCGCCAAAGTATTTTTCACTGCGGTAGCGAAGCCACACCCGCAACTGCTGCGGAATCTGGTCTTTTTGTTCTTTAGTCAGCGTGTTGTAAAGGGCTAAAGCGCGATCGCGTTCTCCCCGACAGGCAGCATTATTATGAGCATCCCAGTAGCTACGGGCAACCCGAATCCGCCGACAGACTTCCTTGATGAGTGCAACTCCCGTAAGGGGCTTTTCCTGCTTTGCCATACTTCAATGAAAGCTCACTGGTGCAATCGTAGCGTAATGAATTGGCGATCGCTCACCTTTCCTGAGTCCAATCCTCCAAAAGTAACCCTGGAACCTGAGAAAAATCCCGATAATTGCGTGTAACAACAATTGCCTCAATTGATAATGCGATTGCAGCAATTCGCATATCCTTTTGCAAGCGCTTTTTTGACAACGAAGGGATTTCAATCAGCCGTTGTTGATAGCGATCGCCAGCAGCTTGATCAAAACCTACCACGGGTACCCGTTTACACAGTGCGATCGTGCGGTTCAGCTTGCCATATAACCGTACCAGATCTTGCGTATCTTTCGCATCATTGATTCGCACCACCCAACCATTAAAAAGCTCTTGAACAGTCACAACGGTAATAGCGACATCTGCTCCCACTTCAGCTACCCGACGACTGACCTGTGGATGCCGCCCCAACAGTAGCGAAACATGATCAGTATCCAAAATCCAAAGACTCATTTCGCATCATCTGCTTCTTGGTCGCGTTCCGCCTGCCATTGTGCTGCCATCTCCGCAAACTCAGCATCCCCCTCAAACATTCCAATAAACTCTGTCCAAGGATTTTCTCGAACAGGCTGTTTGAGAGAGACTTCTAGCGGCAAAACTTCAACCCGACTTAGGCGAGATCTCACCAGTTCTTGAATTGCTTGTAGTGCTTCCTTCCGAGTGTCTGCCTCCACCTGGCAGTTCGCTAGTTCAGCGATCGAGGCAATCGTTTGCCCTGTCTCAGTTTGCTCTAACAAAACATGAAGATTAAACGCTGACGTAGAGGAAAGCATGATATCCATGTTTTCTAAAATCGGAGAGCTGATCAATAGCTGTCCCGTGAGGGGATTTTCCTGCTTTGCCATACTTCAAAGAAAACTTACTGGAGCGATCGTAGCGTAATGAATTGGCGATCGCGGCGGATCGACTTGTTCGAGTGCTCCTTTGCGAGTGATGGGAACCATAGCCAACCTCAAAGCTTGCCTTATCTTAGTTTTACTTCAATAATGCGCTTAATGATTGCCGCTCGATCTCAGTGTTTACTGAACCCAAGAGGTTATCAATGTCCTTGACTGACGAGGGTATTATCAGGCAAATTTGACGGATAATCGTTGAAAAGATAGGTGCTTAACTAGCCAATATAAATAGTTAGCCCTCCAGAATCCCGCCTCACGAGGTTCCTATGTCAGAAAGAGCCATCTCGATCGCCATCAATGCATCTGACGCACCGGCAAGAACCAAACCCTCGAACTATCCTGAACCGTTCGCGTCGCGCATGGTGGGCAG
>CBDTXL010000236.1:0-7054 GCA_965364435.1 uncultured bacterium | reverse complement strand
TTATCCACTTCCTCCACAAATGATTGTGAAAGATACCGCCATTGGCGTTGGCGTAGGCTGCGCTGGGCGCGATAGCGAAGCGCTGCTGCGATAGCGAAGCGACTCTGAAAGAGTCAGCGCAGATCGCGTCCTGCAATAGCTGATTGAGAGAGATTCCGTGAGCGCAAATATGATAAAGAGCAATCCGAATTAGGAAAGGATGTCCGCCAACCAGTTCCATTAATGCAGTAACCTCCTTGCCAGAACTCCAGTCCAAACCGTGTCGTTGGGCTAAATCCTGCACCTGTAGTTGGGTAAACTCTGGCAGGTGGAGTGGCAAACCGATATTGAATGGAGAGCAGTTAATATCTAAAGCCACATATCCCTCAGTGGAATAAACCACCACCAGCCGTAGCTTCTGCAAATTAACGTCCCGTCGCGCTTCCTCATACCACGATCGCAACAGGGAAAAGAACTCCTGAGACACTTGAGGATATTCAAAAAGGCGATCAGCTTCATCGACTACAAGCACGACTGGGCTGTCGATCACGTCTAGCAGGTAATGCTTGAAATAGAAGCTGCAATTCAATTTGCTGCTGAAGTTTTCATACCAGTAATCATCTAAGTCTGGATCAACTCCAAGTTCTCTGGCAACGTGCAAGCAAAATCCACGCAAAAATTTCTCTAAGTTACTTAAGCAGCTTGAATCAATCTGGTTACAATCTAGATTTACTATGTAATAGTCCTGCGTTTCTGCATAGCTTAATAATCGCAGCATTAGAGAACTTTTCCCCATCTGTTTCGCTGCCCGAATCTTAATTACACAACCCGGTTGAGTCACTTCTCGATAGGCGAGTGCTTCCAATGGAGGGCGTTCGATATAAAAGGGAGAATCCAACGGCACAGGACCATCCGGGTAGGGCAAATTCCGTTCGGGTTCGTTGTGTTGTTTCTCAGTAACTGATTGTGTTGAGTCGGTTTGAGGGGAGTGCTTCAGTTCTTCGTTTGACGGGAGTGCGGAGAGTTCAGATAAATCACACTCGTCCAGTTCACCACAAGTTGTGTAATCATCTTGGCGTAATTCCACCTTGAAAGCGCTGAAGCAAAGCTTGAGAGTTTTTTGATCGACACATGAATTGAGAGACCACAACCGACTCAAGGTCTTGGTACACACATTCATGCGATCGCCTAGTTGTTCCAGAGTAAAGCGATCGCCGTTATTTTCAGCGATTTCTACCGCCTGAATCGCTTCCTGCAACCGCCTTAAGCCCCCAGGAGTCAGAACAACTCCCCGTCGCCGTCTCCTGATTGATTGTTCAGTTGTATCTGGTATCACCCGATTGCTTTGACAGTTAACCATTTTGTAAACTGTTGTAAAGT
The DNA here is from genome assembly GCA_965364435.1 of uncultured bacterium. Classification (GTDB taxonomy): domain Bacteria; phylum Cyanobacteriota; class Cyanobacteriia; order Cyanobacteriales; family Coleofasciculaceae; genus CBDTXL01. The sequence continues at coordinate 5,695 of CBDTXL010000236.1, read as the reverse complement.
TTTTTCATTAATCTTACTCATCATAAACTGTCTTAACTGTCTTAACTGTCCTTGTCTTCTTTTTTCATTCGAGTTAAGATAATCGCGTCTTTTTACTTACGGAAAACTATGACTCTAAAAATACCGAAAAGTCTTACTGGTATCGGAAGACAGTTGATATCATTGCTTTTGGTACTAGTCGTAAGCTTAACGTTACTGACCGCTCCGGCGATCGCTGCTAATTCAGTAATCCTGACTAATGATAATTATGAAGACGTAGTACTTAAAGCGGAAAAACCGGTGATTGTCGTTTTGGCATCCAAATCTGCATTAGAAGAATTTTTTGGAACTTCTTTAGAAGAATTGAAGACAAAAGCTGACGATTATTTTGATGATAAATTCAAGGTTGTTGTTGGTAATAGTGATGAGGAGTTAGAAATCTCTTATAGAGTTCCTACTCCCAGAATATTTCCACCTCCTTCTACAATTTCTGTTTTTGAAAACGGTGAATTGTCGGCATTGAAAATTTTGCTGAACCCAAAAAATCCCACAGCCGCTTTTGAATTAATAAAGGATGATTTGAGTTAATAAAAACTTCTTTGCGTAGAGTTGGTGAGGGATAGAGCCTGGGGAAAGTTTGAGAGACTCCCCAGGTTTTTGATTAAGCAGTCATATCGAGATGTCGTAAACCTGCCAAATTAACGTCCTGCGGATTGTCCAAAATCTTGATGTTTGCGTTGTCAATAGACCTCTTGGGTAAATCCTGGAATGCCGTTATCTTAATTCAAACAAAAAGAGGGGGGCATATCGTTCCCCCCTCGAAAAATGGAATTATCTTGACATAATCACCCAGCCCTTAGAAATATTCTGCCGTGATCGTGATATTCGAGCTGTCATCAAACACCTTGATGAAACTAATATTGATGCTTTGGTTGTAATACCACGCATTTTTAGATGATGCGTTTAAATCATCACTCCATGCCAACTGCGGAAGCTCTTGTCCACCTATCTTGACACTCTTCAAGCAACCTGAACTACCTTTAGTTTCAGAAGGATCATGCAATACCGCGACAAAGAAATAGGTTTCAAACTTCGGCGTGTAGCTATCATGGACGCGCTCTACTTTAATCTGGCGCGTCTTTCCACCAGTGTAGGAATGCGATATCTTGGTCTGACGATATTCGTCGTTAGCCTCCTCATCACATCCAGATTGCGGCGGCATCTTCGGAGCAGAAGTACGGCTCACCCCATCATCTAAATACATGTTGTATTCACCACTCTTACCCGGATACACATTCAGAGTGATCGGATTAGGCTTACCTTCCTTGTTAAGTTGTCCCACATATTGTTCGAGTTCAATCGTAGGAATGATTGCACCCGCTCGCACATACATGGGAACAATGAAGTTAATGTGATTGCCTTCCAAATGAAGACTAGCATCAAAATCTCGAATCGTTGTACCACCCTCAACAACATCACCAAGCGGCATCGTGTTGTTCATAAAACCGTACCAATCACTGCCGTATGGGACGTAGACATCCCGCTTGCCGTAGTTTTGCTGAAGTCCCTGGGGTTGCTCGGGGTCTAAAACCGGAGCAATCAACAAATCCTTACCCACAAAAAACTCGTTGTCGAGGAAAGATTCTTTGTCATTGTAGAGTGATTCGTCACGAGGATCGTTAATAAACAGGGGTCTGGATATCGGCAGTCCATTGAGTGTGTTCTCAAACAGCGAGTCGTAGAACAACTGCATAAGCCGATAGCGCAATTCAATGTAGTGCTTGCAAACCGGCAGTACCATCCGGTACAAATTTTGCGGCTCCGGCAGATGTCCACCCTGATATTGGTTAAACCATTCTACATACATGAATGGCTCTTGAAACTCTTTACGCCCTTTACGGACATAATGATTCCGGAACCAAGGTAGGAAAGCACCCGCCGCCGTCCAGCGAATCAGCAGTTCTGGACTAGCCCATCGGCCTTCATCAATCGCTGACGCTTCAAAACCCCCAATATCCTGACCATTGACTGCTAATCCGCACATCCCAAGTGAAAGCACTTGGGAGACATTCATTTGCAGAAAATCCCAGTCCGAAGAGTTGTCACCATTCCACAATCCCGCATATCGATGCGCCCCACAGTAGCTACCACGCCCGATGATAAAGTTCCGCTTGTTATCTCGCTCTTTCAAGTTAGGGTATTTGGGATCATTAAGTTTGTGTAGACAGTTTAATCCCAGGTATGTCGCTTTGTGAAGATTGTAAGAGTACAAATTCCACACTTTAATCGCAGGCGTTAATGTCGGCTCCGCATCAGAGTGGGAATTATCCGTCACTAATAAACGAAAAGGAAAGCCCTTCATATCCCCACGAAAATCGCGGATAGCAGGTGTTGTCATATCCTGCCAAACCATTTCTAGCCCCATGGAATAGAGGTATTTATATTGGGTTCCCCACCACTCACGTACCTCTTGCCGACCTAGATCCGCGTAATGACCAGAAGCCCCTAGCTCATTACCGTAGGAATCGTTGCCGTAGTACACCCCACCAATATAGGGTTCCCCACTATTGAAACCTTCGACGTCGCCATTATTGGGAGAGAATTCATGACCGCTACCGTAAAGCTGGTAATATTTGCTACTAGGATTGTCAGGATCGTAACGTTTGTCCATTACGAAATACCCTTTTTCCTTGGCTTCGGCGTAAGTTGAATAATTTGGATCTAACCGACTAATAACTGGGGTAATGTTAGTGCTGCATTTCACGCCCTGTTCTTTCAAGTCGTGAAACATTTTGTAGGGATCGGGGAATTTTTGGGTATCAATTGTGAAGGTTTGGTAATTCTTCTGAATATCCACATCCACGTGCATCCCATCCAGAGGAATTTGGTATTCCCGATGCTTGCGAACCGCCCATTCTACAATGTCTTGACGTTCGTAGCCATAACAACCTTGGTGATATCCCAAGCAGTAGCGGGGTTTCAAGCGCGGTCGGCCTACAATTTCTGTATAACTATCGAGAATGTTGGCAGGGTCATGACCGATAAAGAAATAAAAGTCAAGGTCGCCAAAGCGAGTCCCGAACATATAGCGACTGGAATTGATATAACCGATATCGACAAAGACTTGACCGGTATTATCAACAAAAACGCCAGTGACGCTATCGTGTTCCGGAACGCCATGAAACTCGTAAAAGAACGGTTCTGAGTGGTAAAGAGGTTCTCGTGGGTCTAAGGGGCCGCGGTCATAAACCTGCCGATACCGCATATTATCAAAGTTGAAATAGTTAACTTGTGCGGTATTTTTGCTTAGAGATTTCCCACCTTGTTCACCAAAGCCAACATATTTGGCATTTGCTGGCTTATTCACAGACTGGATAATGGCGTAATCATTATTTCCGTTAGGGGTATAGTAAATCGGAATATCTGCCGTCTGCCAAACAATATACTCTTCATGGGGGGCAAACATATAGACTGTAATTGAAAATGGCTTATGGTTAACAACCACTTTCATTTCTGGTTTATTATCCCCAGCCTTCGTCACCAGTTCGATGCTGTTGCTGCCATCTTTTACCTCGATATCAAAATTTTCGTTGCTCTCGAGCAGTCTCGTCAACTCTTGAAAGTTGTTCAAAAGGACTGAAGGACTATTTTTTGAAGAATAGTCCTCGGCAGTTTTGCCAGGATTGAAGCGGAACCGGAAAGTATCCTTTTGGGGAAACTGGATGAGTATACTGCATGGCTTGCCATCACTCTTGCTAGAATTAAGCGTCAAAGTTTTTGAGTCTGCATCGAAGGCATGACTTTTTAGTTCTACAAGCTTCTCCCATTCTTTATACCGGTCAAAATACTGTTCTACTTTGAGAAACTTGTAGGCATCGTTGTCAGAAAAGATTTGATTTGGCATAACTCTCCTTTGGTAATAAAGTACCCTATCTGTTGTTCAGTAGACTTGTCCAAAAATTAACCTGAAACCCTTTTGGTTCCTCGGCTTGATTTTCATTTCCGGACAGATCTAGTGATTAAATTCAGGCGCGATCAGAGCGGTCTGATCTAATTGAGCGGATGAAATTCATTTGCCATCCAAATGCAATCAGTATCAGAATAATACTGATGCCAGGGATAAACAAAGTGACCAGTTTCTCCCACACTGGCAAAAGGAATGTGGGTGTCACCCGGACTCATAATCACATCTTCGTAGATGGTATCGAAGTTATTGGCATGAAACTTTTGCATCCTTCCTGTACCGTATATCTGAGTATGAACCTCTATGAAATCCGGTTCCATGTGTTTGTTGTGGATCGCGCAATTGGTCTTAGCTGGGGCAAACCACAAATTTACTTTGACTTGGTATTTCTTGAGGTTGCTGTCTTTCGGTTTATCGGCTTGTCCGGTTACAAAGTAGGGATCGAATTTGGCGATTCCCAAATCATATTGAGCCGATTTCCACAAAGGCACCTCTTTGGGAAAATCCATTAAATTACCCAGTATATCCCATTCGGACTCCAATACTATCCCACCGATATTGGTTTCATTGAAGATTTCGATTAACAGCAAAGAGTCACCATCTTTAATGGTCACTTCTTTGAGAATTGTTGAAGTCCGAGGAAGCAAATATTTTTCTGGCGGTGCTGAAATATGCGCCTTTTGATTGCCAAGATTGACGACGATTGTCCAGTTTTCAATATAATAGTTGCGAACATTCGTCAGCCATGTAGTTTTCAGATATTTTTCCGAAAACTTGATCGATTTTCCAGTATTCTCGGATATGGACATAAGTTTTTTACCTGAGCTAGAGGAAAGTGTATCATTTACATCAGAAGGATATGCTTTTCGTGTCATTGTCTCTACACCACTGCGTCGCCTCTCCTCTCTCCTCGAATGAAGCGATCGCTAATTTGACTAACTTTACATTTCTTTAGAGACAGCATCTTAGCTTCACAGTTGGTTAATAGCAATTCACATAGCCATTCACCTTGATTGCCTAGTTACAATACTCATATTTTTATGATTAGTACAAGAACAGTTAAGACAGTTAAGTCTTTTTTCTTAACTGTCTTAACTGTCCTTGTATAAAAAAAAGCAAGTTAAGAATTGTTTCAGGTCTGTAACTTGCCTTTTGAGCAAAAAAGTGAAAAACTCTTCAAAAGACATAATTTCCTCTTTAGAGGAGAGGTTAACAAAAGATGAAGAAAGTCTGGCTACTACTCAAAGTTACGATGGTATTTTTGTTTGCTTTCGCTGTATCACTTAACTTTTCCGTTGAGCGAGCGATGGCAACAGGTGAATTTAGCCTAACCTGTGACAATGAAAAGATAGAAATCGATGGTTCAACCCTATCAGCGAGTTGCGAAAAAAGGAATGGCGATGATCAGGAAACCTCGATTGACTTAAATCGATACATCGGTAACCTAGATGGAACATTATCTTGGGGTGATAAAGATTTTTCTAAAACCTGCAAGAATATTGGTCTAGCGCAGTTACTGAGTACCAGAGAACTGATACTTGTTGCTGAGTGTCAACAAGCAGTAGGAGGAGATAATTATTCTCCAACAGAGATTGAGCTAGATGCTCACATCGCCAACATTGATGGCACCCTAAAATACGAATAATTAGACTTCTTTCAGAAGTAGGGGATAGGTAAAATTCCCTACTTCTTCATTAGCGATCGCTCATTAACCTTCGTCAAACCTATCTAATCTTGGTTAGCTAGGGATTT
>CBDTXL010000235.1:0-7058 GCA_965364435.1 uncultured bacterium | reverse complement strand
AGACAGTTAATGTCCGAAAAATCTTTGCTTTTTCAGCACACTACCCCGACTCAACGAATCGTTGAGCACGGTCTGTTGTTCAATACAGTGTTGTATTGCTGACTCATCGCAAAATTTGATCTGAAGAGTTGAAAGCACCCTGAGTTTTGCTTTCGTTCAATATTTATGCAATGAGTGGGCAAGTTAAGATTGATTGCAATAAACCCTTGGCAGATTTATAACACTGGTAAGTAGTGAGGTTTATTGATCGTATTCTCACTTAATTGATGAGTTGAGAACACCCCTCACCAACTCACTCATTCCAGCTTCTTCTTTCTTTAGCCTGTAACCCTGAATTTATCTGCTTTTCGGTTTAGAGGATACTTTTGCGCCCTAAATCATACCAATATACTAATATTCATGTGCTGACGTAAATATCTTTAACGTTTCTACATAAATATCCTCAAAAGCTGAGTAATTCTCAGAAAGAAGCGCCTAGTGCAGCGGGCGCAGAAATAACCAACCAGTTGGCAGCTGGGGAGCCGGGGAGCTGGGGAGCTGGGGAGCTGGGGAGCCGGGGAGCTGGGGAGTGGGGGAGCTGGGGAGTGGGGATTAAGAGTTTTGAGTTTTGAGCAAAATCTCGCTTCCCTCAAGTGGCTATGCCCATAAGCCGCAGTTTCTGGTTGAAAAGGTACGACTTCCTGCTTTGTTTGATGATTTGACCCCATCTCCCTCTCTCGCCATCCTTCATCTCTGGAGGCGAACCAACTCATTTTGAATTCGTTTGCCTAATTCCGGATTGGATTGGGCGCTTACCGTGATAGCATTAAACTTATCCATTGTCAATCCCTGCCCTTCACCAATCTTTTTCGCGTTATTACAGTATTCCACAGCAAGATCTTGGACGCTTTTCGGGAGAACAGCGATCGTGTCTGCTTTAGTGCAAGTAATGTCAGGAACCTGCTCGTCATTCGTCATTTGCTGAATATCGTTGTAGGCTTCTTGACGCTCTAGCTCGATCGCTAGGACGGCTTTGGCGTAATTTTTTACTTCCTCAGCACTGACTGATGAGACAGGGATAGGGGTTGGGGACTCAGAGACTTGGTTAGAAGAACATCCAGCCAAAATCGCGGTGAGTCCAGCAAGCAAACCGATGGTAGAAATAACCCTGGTATTTAGGGATTCCCTGGCTATTCCGCTAGCACGCGCCGGGACTTGACTTGAGTGAGGTTGACACAACAGAGCAAAGGAGTTCGTTATAAAGTGCATGTGGCACAGGAAATGGCTTAATCCTTAAAGTGCCCTTCTATCTTTCGATATCACCTTGTAGCACGTCAATAGTCAACACGCCAAGCTCAACAAAGTGCAATTCGATGTCGGCGATCGCACTCTAGCACTTCCACTCAAGAACGCGATCGCCAATCAGGAAAGCGAATCTAGCTATTTGAAAATTGTCCTACATGAAAAAACCCGCTTATGCGGGTAGAACGGATTCCTCCGTTTGTCTTCACCTGTAAGCTCTATAAGGCTTGCTTGTCCGGTACTTCCTCTTCAATAGGGTCAAAAACAATCTCAAAAATAGCTGATGGGATGAACCGATACAGAACTCGCAAATGGTCATCGGCATCTTGCCGATTGCGGAAACGAGCAACGATATAGGCTTTAGCACTTGGCAAAATACGTGCGATCGCCCAAGGACGCTCACTAAGAGCGTTAGCCAGTCTTACCATAGATAGAGTCTCCTGTGAATGGGGAACTAGAAGCCAGCGTCAGCTGTAGGAAGGTTGGGCGCTGGCTTTAGTAGCCTTAATGGACTACTATTATCATATCATAGCGTAGTCCATTAAGGAGTCGTTTACGCGGTTATGTGCCTCTGACAGAATCAGAGGCATGGGACAAGCAGGCAAAGCCCTTAAACAGGTGTTAGAAACTTATGACATTAGCCAGTATCGATTAGCGGCAGAGTTGGGACTTGGGCGTTCTAATGTTTACCGTTGGGTTAATGAGGTTAGAGACCCAACGGCTGAAACGGTTAAAGACATTGTGCAAGTGCTGCGAAAGATTAACCCAACTGCGGCTGAGGAGTTTATCCAGTTGTATTTAGGTAGTGGTTCGGCTGGGGATGAAGAGTAGTTGTGAGGGATGAGCGATCGCACTTTCCCACTCCATCTCAAAACGCGATCGCACTTTAGCACTCCCACTCAAAGACGCGATCGCACTTTACCACTCCAACTTAAGAAGCGATCGCACTCTACCCCTCCACCTCAAAACGCGATCGCACTTTACCACTCCCACTCAAGAAGCGATCGCACTTTCCCACTCCCACTCAAAAGCAATTTCTAGTCATTACAAAGGTAGATATTGAACGCAGTTGGCTAAATCTTCAGGGTCGCTAGCTTTAGCAATTATTTCTAAGTCGCGGATGCTTTTCCCCAATTGTAACAAGCCGTTGATGAGCGTAGATGACACCAGCAAAGCTCATCCCCTCAACCTGGCGGCGGTTCGCTTCAGCTAGAAAATCCTGATCTTGGGTAAAGATAATGCGCTGTAGTTCCGTTGCACGGTCAAGTACAAGGGGGTCTGGTGTGCCAGTGCGACCATCTTCTTGAACAGTTAAAACATCTACTCCTCGCTGGCGCAATCCATCTGTAATTCCCTGATGTATGTGTTCATCCATGTAAAGGGCTATGCTCAATTGATTAGCCCTTTTGCGCGGAGTTTTTTAACCAGAGGAGATTCACCAGCTTCTAGACGTAACTTTTCGGCGTATTGGAAGCGTCGCTCGATATCTGCATCAAGTTCTTCTTTATAATCCCAGTAATAAGCTAATGCTGAATAAATTTGGCTCCTTGTCAGATAGGGATGTTGATGTTGGATTTCTTCAGGACTCCAATCATAAGCAAGATGAGCCTCGACTAATTCAACGACTTTCATGCGATCTCCGAGTTCTTCCGTAAACTTGAAGAGATTGAGATTGTTGATTTTTTTAACTCTAATGCCCGTTGTTAGCCAAGATGATGGTTTAATTACTACTGGTGTCATAGCAGTTTATGTTACTCTGTGGTTTTTAACAGTTAATGCTATCGAGGAATTTCAAAGGCTAGGACAGTTAGGAGCAGTTCGCGGTTCTTGTCGTCGGGGTGGTGAAGAATAGACCGAAATCCTTTTCCGGCTTCTAGCTGATTGTTGAGTTCTCGCAAAAAGTTGGGATGCTTCTTAATTACTTCTGGTATCTGTTGCAGAACCGCTGTAAAGTTTTTGTTCCGATTAAATATCAGCATCGCCAGTTTAGTATCTCGCCAAGTCGTATAGCCGAGTAGTTGGTCGAGGGTTTCTTTTAACTTTTTTTCTCCACCCCAAAATTTGCATTCTGCTATAAAAATATTTTTTCCATCAACACGGATTAAAATATCTGTTTTTCCTTTTTTGTTAAAGGTTTCTCCAGTCGCTTGTCCTTTGTATTTTCCGTTAAGCTGAACTAAGAAGTGGTCTCTTAGAGCCTCTTCTTCAATTCCTTCAAATGTTTTTGGGTTTCTCTCCATGACAGTAACCATGTTAGAAAGCAAAGATAGGATTTCCTCGTACTGTTGCATATCTATGGGTACTGTTAAAGCCTCAAGCTTACTCTCCTCTTGATATGAAAGAGATATGGCTATTGTATAGTTGTAAAATTTGCAATGGTTTTGAATTGCCTTAAGCGCTTGAGTGGCGCGCTCAAGCGTATTTCCATTATTAGCTGCAACAAAGTATTCATTTTCTAGACTTCTAATCAGAGGAATAATCACTACTTCTGAGTTAATTTTAGATAAAGCATTTGCCGCCTCCCAGCGAACATTAGAATCGGTATGTTCCAAAGCTTTAACTAACTCTGAAATTCTTGTTTCTGACTCAATTTTACCTAAAGCATATACTGCGCTCAGGCGAACATCAGAGTCAGCATCTTCCAAAGCTTTAACCAACTCTGGGATTGCTGCTTCAGAGCCAATTGTACCCAGAGCGTCAGCCGCTGCTTTACGAACATTAGAGTTTTCATCACTCAAAGCTATAGTTAAACCTTGAATTGCTATTTCTGAACCAATTTTACCCAGAGCATCAGCGGCTGCTTTACGAACAAAATATATTTTGTCATGCAAAGCTTCGATTAAGCTCTTAATTGCCAATTTTGAACGAGTTTTACCTAGAGCATCAGCGGCTGCTTTACGAACAGAAGGTATTTTGTTTTTTAAAGCTTCATTTAAACTCTCAATTGCCAATTCTGAATCAATTTTGCCTAGGGCAACAATTGCACTAAAACAAACATTTAAGTTTGCATCTTTTAAAGTTTTATTTAGTCCTTCAATAGCCCGCTCTGAACCCCTTCTTCCCAAAGCATTAACTGCACTTCTCCGAATATCAGCGCTTTCATGGTTTAAAGCTTCAATTAAGGTATCTATTGAAGCTTCTGCAAAAAAGTTACCCTCAGGCTCACTCGCTATTTCATAGCTATCAGAAGCTTTATCTATCCATTCTCTGGTTACACTTCCCTTGGCAGCTTCTGCGGCAATTTCTTCTAAAACATCATTTACAATTTTGCTACTATAAGAATCTGCTCTGTTTGTTAGAACTCTAAATAGAGTATCAGCCCCTGCTTTCGCATCAATCTCACTCAAAGCATAAAACCCATATTCAATAACATCTGACGTTTCATCTTCTAAAACTCTAAGTAGACTGTTCATCGCCGCTTCTGAGCCAATTTCACTCAAAGCATCAACAGCACTCCAGCGAAGATCAGATTCTTCATATTCCAAAACTCCAATCAGAGTGTTGATCGCTGCTTCTGAGCCAATTTTCCCTAGTGCAGCAACTGCATTCTCACAAACAGAATAGTCTCCCTCTTCGAGGGCTTTATTTAGACTGGGAACTGCTATCTCAGATTTCGTTAAGCCCAAAAGCTGGATTTTGAGTAACTGAGGAATTTCTAATTCAGCCACTAAACCCACGGTTTGCTCCTGAAACTCAAGTTTTACCCCCCCTGCCAACCTTGCCCCAGGCCACCAATCCACCTCTAAAGCTAACTTCACCACTCGCACCGCCTGCGCCTCATCCTCCACCAACTCCAACATCAGTGCTAGGGGTTCAGTCCATTTCAGATAATTCAGATAGTCTCGTTTCAATTCGTCATCACTCAGACCTAACCCCCCTAACCCCCCTTCCCTGCGAGGGAAGGGGGGAACACTCTTACTCCCCTCTCCTTGCAGGAGAGGGGCTGGGGGAGAGGTTCTTCTTGGGGGAGAGGTCAACACCTTCAGCAAGCTTTCAGCCGCATAGTATTCCTGGATTAATTGGTGACAAAATTCAATCTGGTCATTACTTGTTACTTGAATTAAATGATGCTTGAGTAAATCCTCTAGCCATCGCAGAGCATAATCGCGGGGTTTATCAAACTTTTCGCTGTCCAGAACGTTTGTGAGGATGTCCTCTGCCTCTCGCCTAGAAATGGTCAAGCGCAAATCTGTAGGTTTGTCCGCTTGCATCATTTCAAATCCCAGATGTTCCAGTAACTGACTCCACCAGCGACGGGACTCATCGGAAACGGGTGCATCGTCTTTAGAGCGACGTTCGTATAATTGGGTAAACTCCCGAAACGCAGAACCCGCGCCAGAAGGCACCGTCCCCGTTTTCTCAACGATGAAATACAGCATCCACATCACGAACGGCGTTTGCCCCAACTCCCGCAAGCGCTGGCGTAATTGTTGCAGCGTTTGCTGACTTCTCCCTGGCATACACTCCCGGACAAACTTCTCCACCTCTGCCTCTTTTGGGGATTGCATTTCCAGCTTCTTTTGAATCCCCAAGTCGCCACCCACGCCCAAATCCCGCGTGGTGAACACCATCGGCACATCCGAGTAGTCCAGCCGAAACTCTTTGATACTCCTCCTCGCCTCATCGTCCGGCAATTCGTTGATGCCATCCATCAACAGCAAAAATCGCCTCTGGACTAGTAACTCTTCCAACGCTTCGAGGTTCAGGCGTAACTTGCGTCGTTTCAGAGACGCTTGCACTAAATCCAGCACTGAAGTTTTGTAATAAATCTTGTAAGTCCGCAACTCGACTAGCACTGGAATCAGGCTGTTTGGATTTTGCAATGCCTGTTGTGCTGTTGCCACCAACAGCCTGACTAAAGCCGTCGATTTCCCCGAACCCGGACGCCCTACCAACAGCACATGCTTGGGGGCATACTTCTGCAACCCCTCCAGGACGCTCAAGCGCTCGATTTTTTGCTCTTCTTTGCTCCTCTGTTGGCTGTTCCGTTCAACGGTTTGCACCATCAAACCAAACTCAAACCGCTTGGGTTCCACCACATCCTTCAGGGTGCCAAACGTCCACCATTGGGTGTAAGTGTTGCAGAGGGATTCTAAATAAGGAGTCCAATCGACCATGACGAGAGGGTTTAGTCGGTTGAGAGTTTGTTCCTGACGTACTCACCCGCCAGGGGTTCAAACCCAAGGGCTTTTAGCTAAAGTCGTCTAAAGACGACTGGCAGAGGGTTTGAGTCCATTTTAATGGACTTGAGCTGTTAGCCTGAAAATTAATGATTTTGTTGGTAAATGCGTGTAGGGGCGGGTTTTACCGATAACTGTTGCATCTCAAAGACAGATGAGCTAAACCCGCCCCCTCACCGCTGGGGCGGGTTTATATAGATTATCTGTTGGGATACGACGTTTCCTCGTAAAACCCGCCCCTACATCCCACCCAAAAAAATGAATAAACCAACAGCATCATTGATTTCCCAGCAGGTTGACAACGAAGCGATTATGTGAATAAGTACACGCCTAAAAATTAAGCCCCACCCCTGATTAATTGAGCAACTGTATCATTCAAATCCCTTGTCGAACCCTCCGAATATTGGAGGTTTTATGATTTGGAACTGCCTAACTGAAGAATTTCCCTAGCGGCGCGATCGCATACTCCGACTTCTCCCAATAACCGGCGCATTTCCTGATAGTCTGTCAGGGTTTGCTGACGCCTATCTGGATTGAGAAGGAGTTCCAAGGATTCCTTAACAATATTTTCTGGCGTCGCTTGCTCTTGTAGCAACT
>CBDTXL010000234.1:0-7132 GCA_965364435.1 uncultured bacterium | reverse complement strand
CCCTAATTTCAGTATAGTCGTATAACCTTGACCCAAAAATTATTTCTTTGATTACTCGCTCATGAGCCACGGAAGATCTGTCCTAACTCATGCACCTGAGCACTGCGATACTAGGGTCAAGATTCCAACAGTGCGATCGCACTTAAGATGAAACCTTGGTTTGAGGTGATGTTAATCCTGGATACCACAATCCGCCAGAGCCGATGGGCATCCCGATCGGTCTAACTTTCAGCATTAATTGCACTGAGGATGACTCGACTTCTATTGCCAGCCCGTGAAAGATCCCAGATTTTCATCATGAAAGTTGTACGCGATCGCTCACGGTGCCTAGCTTCACACCATGGGAAATTTGCGGACTTGATACTCAGCCGCCTCAATAATCTGATGTTGGTCTCCAAATTCCTGGTCGAACTGCTGTTCAGTTTGAGCCAGCCGCTCTTGCGGAACCGCTTCCCACTGTTCGCGGCTTTCCCAACGAATGATCAGCACAACCTCTGTCGGAGTTTCTGGATTGATCCAGACTTCTTTGCCTAAGAATCCTGGACAGCTATCAAGCATCGATGTCCAGATTTCGGCGTCTTTTTGAATGAACTTTTCCCGGAGTTCGGGAGAAACTCTCACTTTGAGCCACTCAATAACCATGCACACAACTGTTCGCTTCCGACGTTTGTGGGTCATGATCTATGTTAAACCCAGGGAAAGCAGCAACTGCCCTTGAAGATGTCACAAAATAGAGCTATAGGCTAGAAATTAATATCAGGTTCTGAAGCCCCTTGGGAACAGTCTACGTTCAGCAGCCCAATTAAGTGCCGAGTGACAGGGAGAGAGCATGGATAATAACAACTGGATTAAGCAGTTATTGATGGTTGGTGTTGGCACGACTTCAATAGTTGCAGAGAAACTGCGAGAGGTTAGTGATGAATGGGTAAGAGATGGCAAAATTAACCCTGAGCAAGCTAAGGGGTTTGTCGATGATATGATGCAACAGATTAAGTCAGAGCAAGGTAATTTTGAGGGGCAGATGGAACGCCAGATGCGTAACATGCTGCAAGATTTAGGTGTCCCTCGCCAAGCGGAAGTCGATGAATTGCGAGGTCGCATCGACCGACTGGAACGTCAGGTACGGGATCTGGAAAATAAGCTCTGGCGTTGAGAAACGTTCAATTGGGAGGAGAGATTTTGAGAGAAATTTTAATCAGCTTAGGAGTTATATTGGCTTGTGGGTTTATGTTGGTTGTGGTTCAACTTACTAGCGGCAACAGTTCCGCTCTTGCTGAGAACCTGACCACCACTCAACCCGCCGTGGTTGCACTAGATACGAACGCTAACCCAGCTATTGACGAGACAAAACTTATTGCAATGAATACTGGTTCAGAAAGTGAACAGACCCCTGGTACCGACGCCGTAACGACGCCCTCTGGTTTGAAGTACATCGAAATTAAGGAGGGAAAGGGGGCTACGCCCAAAACAGGTCAAACTGTTGTGGTTCACTACACGGGGACTTTGGAGGATGGTACCAAGTTCGATAGTTCGCGCGATCGCAATCAACCCTTTTCGTTCAAACTGGGCGTGGGACAGGTGATCAAAGGCTGGGATGAAGGACTCAGTACAATGAAAGTCGGTGGGCGTCGTCAGCTAATTATCCCCCCAGAGTTGGGTTATGGTGCCCGTGGTGCGGGTGGAGTTATTCCCCCTAACGCCAAGCTGATTTTCGATGTAGAACTGCTGAGAATTAGCTAAACCATCTTCCCCTCTCTCAATCTGGTAGAATCTTCACCGATTGGGAGAGGCAAGGTTACGGAAACGAGTAAACTGTGGGTCAAATAATAACTTCACAACGCCTGTTGGACCATTGCGATGTTTTGTAATAATTATTTCTGCAATGCCCCGGTCAGGCGTACTTTCGTTATAATACTCGTCGCGGTACAACATGATAATTAAATCCGAGTCCTGCTCAATTGCTCCCGACTCTCTCAAATCGGACATCATGGGTCGCTTATTTGTGCGAGCTTCGACGCCGCGACTCAGCTGAGACAGGGCAATGACTGGGACATTAAGTTCACGAGCTAACCCTTTAAGACTGCGTGTAATCCGAGACAATTCTTGCACCCGGTTTTCACTACCGCTGCCTTCCATCAATTGCAAGTAATCGATTAAAACTAACCCCAATTCGCCACCTTTTTCTGCCAGAAGACGCCGCACTTGCGATCGCATCTGCATCACCGTTTGGTTGGCGGTATCGTCAATATAAATCGGCAACTCTGATAAAGTGCCAAGAGCATGGCTCAACGCTCCCCACTGATTTTGACTAATCCGCCCAGTCCGCAGATAGTTACTTTCAATTCCCGCCTCACTTGCCAAAAGCCGCTGCACCAGTTGCTCCTTTGACATTTCCAAGCTAAAAATCGCCACTGGCAAGTTTTCAGCAATATTGCGAGCCATCCCTACGGCAAAGCTCGTTTTGCCCATTGATGGACGACCAGCGATGATAATCAGGTCAGAACGCTGAAAACCACCCGTCATGGCGTCCAGGTCATAGAACTCAGAAGGCAGTCCCGGCAGGGCGGTATCCTGATGGCGACTTTCTATCTCCTTGAAAGCCTGGATTAGCGTATTAGAAATCGGAACCAGACCTTGTTGAGGACGCTTCTGAGTTAGTCCGAAAATTTTCTGTTCCGATTGGTCGAGGACAGTTTCCAACTCCAGGGATGTCTCATAACCCAGTTGAACAATCTCGTTACCTGCCTCAATAAGCTGGCGGCGGAGGTACTTGTCTATCACCAACGCCGCGAATCGGTCAATATTGACAGCTGACACTGTGCGATCAACGAGCTGCGCTAACTTGCTCTGACCGCCAACTTTCTCTAATAATTCATGGTCATACAGCCAGGTAGTGACGCTCATCAAATCCGTTGGCTTACCTTGGTTATGGAGGGCTAAGGCAGCTTTGTAGATTTCTTTGTGGTCATTGATGTAGAAGGCTTGGGCCACGAGCAGGTCAGCAACCCGACCAATTGCTTCGGGGTCTAGTAATATGCCTCCGAGAATCGACTCCTCGGCATCAATGTTTTGAGGGGGGAGAGAGTTGCTGAATGCAGAAAAATTAGGTTCTTGAAGCATAGCCAACTTTATTGGGTTGCAGGTTGGCGGGGAAAGCCGGTTGCAGGTTGCAGGTTAAAAAGAGTGGTCTTAACTTCAAAGCTTCAACGTTCAAAGCTTCAACCTTCAACCTTCAACCTTCAACCTTCAACTTTCAACTAGTTAGGCGCAACGTGAATTTCTACAACCGCGGTCACTTCCGGATGTAGTTTAACTTCTGCCTTGTAGAAACCCAGCTGACTGATATCGGGTAGGGTAATTCCCCTGCGGTCTACTTCCTGACCAGTAGCGGCTTGAATCGCTTCCGCCACTTCCGGAGCAGTAACGGTACCGAAGATTGCCTCATTTTCACCCACTTGCTTACGGATGGTGAAGCGACCAACGGTTTCCAGGGCAGTCTTAAGGGATTGGGCTTGCTGCTTCTCTTCTAGCAACCGCTGCCGTTCTTGCTCTTTGCGCCGCTCAACTTGCTTGAGGATGCCTGTGGTGGCTCGAACCCCAATTCCTTTCGGAATTAGATAATTGCGAGCATAGCCAGGGGCGACTTCAACCAAATCGCCGTTTTTTCCTAGCTTGCTAACGTCTTGATTTAAAACTAATTGCACACGTTTCGCCATAGTGTTTATTTCGGGTACGGACAACTCCAGCGGAGTGATAATCTTCCAGAACACTTCATAGTACGAAAATCTGGTCAGCGATCGCAACCAGGGGGTTCGCTCAAGATCGGTTCTCCTTAAAACCGATCCTTCATGCCCCGCAGCCGCGCAAATGTCTGCACGGGTTCTTGGGACTTGACAGCAGACTGGAGTGCTGGTGCCTCCCAGCGCAAAAATGGATTGGTGCGCTTTTCAACCCCCAACTGGGATGGCACTGTTGCTTCCATTCGACGGCGAGCATCCTGAACTTCAGCATAGCGAGTTTGTAAGTCTAGGTTCTCGGCATCTACAGTTAGAGCAAATTGCAGATTTTTCAGCGTGTATTCATGAGCGCACCATACCCGCGTGTTATCCGGTAACGTCCGCACCTTGCTCAAGGAGTCCACCATCTGCGCCGGTGTACCTTCAAAAAGTCTGCCGCAACCGCCTGCAAATAGGGTGTCGCCGCAGAATAATTCGCCAGTTTCACCCTCCACTTCCGGGGGAAAGTAGTAGGCAATATGCCCACTGGTGTGTCCAGGAACGAATAAAACCTCACCAATCCTACCCGCAAACTCAACCTTGTCCCCTTCAGAGCAAAACACCTGTTGCCCAGGAATTCTCCCTCGATCTTCAGCGCCTCCATACACGCGGACATTGGGAAAACGTTGGATCAACTGTCGATTACCGCCTACATGATCCATGTGATGGTGAGTGTTAAAAATTGCCACTAATTCAGCGCCAAGTTCTTCTAAACACCGCAGCACTGGTTTAGCCTCTGCCGGATCAACCACAGCAGCGACGTTCTGCTTGGGGTCATGTAGCAAAAAGATGTAGTTGTCAGAAAGTGCTGGAACCAGGCTTACCTGCATTGGCGTACTCCCTCTTATAGCAAGTTGACGTGAAACAGCTTATCAGTTGTCCTGCGAGAGGATAAGCACACTGTAGGGACCAATCCCGACATTCCCATTAAAAGACATACCATCCTTAGCGCCCCAGCCTGCTGTCGTGTCATAGCCGGGATGATTGCCAAAGTCAGGGCTGTAGCCATTCCAGTCACTATTAAAACGCACCCGCCAGTAGCCTTCGCGGGGAAAACCGATATTGTAGCTGTTATGGCTCCGGTCAGCCATATTCACAACAACAATCACATCATCCCTAGAACCACCATTTTCCCAGCGATGGAAAGCAATCAGCTTATCGTTGTTATTGACATGGTGGACGTAGACATGCTGACCGCGCAGCCCCCTAGTTTCGTTGTACCAATTGCGACGCAGACGGATTAGGTCGCGGTACATATCGTGGATGCCACGGTAGGTTTCTAACTTCGTCCAGTCAAGGGGATCTGTATCATCGAACCATTTATCCTCCAGGAATTCCTGACCCTGGAAAATCATGGGAACGCCCGGTGCGGTGAACACCAAGGCTGCTCCTAGCGTAGAGCGCTTCCTGGAGAACCAACTGCCAGCATTGTCGTGCCAAATTTCCTCCGGAACGCGGGAGCGACCATTTGCTACTTCATCGTGGGATTCTGTGTAAATTACCCGCTCAAAGGCATCTGAGCTGTAACGATGATAGATGGCGTCGCGAACAGCGTCCATATTGCGATCGCGATCATCAGGGACAGTAATAACGCTCCGGATTGGATGGACGAAGCCTGGGTCCCATTGAGCGTCAAAACCAGCACCGCCAGCACCAGTATCTTTGGTAATCCATTCGTTGTTCTGTAAGTCTTCGGCGATGGTGAGTTTCCAAGGTTGTTTGGCGTCGATTTCATCGTTAATCCACTGCATGAGGCTCCAGCCTTCTGGAATGTCGCCGCCGCTACCGTTGTTCTGCGTCCGGATGTTCACTGTAGAATCCCAGCGCAGACCATCAACATGGCATACTTCTAGCCACATCAAGGCATTGTCGCGTAGATATTGGCGCACTTCACCCCGACCATAGTCAGGTCGTGTGTCTCCCCAGGGCGTTTTTGAGCGCCAGTCGTTGTAGAAGTAAATGCCACCCTTGCCGTTTTCGCTCCAGCCGTCAAATTGCCACATATCCAGGTCGCTCGGACCAAAGTGGTTGTAGACTACATCGAGAATGACCGCAATGCCGCGATCGTGAGCTTCCTTGACCAGCGCTTTGAACTCCCTGACACCGCCGTAGATTTTTTCAATAGCGAAGGGGTGGGCAGGGTTGTAGCCCCAGGAGAAATCGGCGGCAAACTCGGCAAGGGGCATGAGCTGGATGGCGTTGATGCCCAAATCTTGTAGGTAACCTAACCGCTGAATGACCCCCTCAAGTTTCCCAGGCGCTCCACCGGGTTCATCATAGAACGTGCCAACGTGCATTTCGTAGACGATCAGCTCATTCCAAGACGGCATGCTAAAGTTCCCCGAACCCCAATCAAAGTGAGGATTGTGAATCACCGAGTTGCCGTTGGAGTTGGTCACTTCCCTAGCGTAGGGGTCATTCTTATAGTAGATGTTGCCAGTATCGCGGTTGGCGATCGCATATTTGTACTCGTCGCCGATTTTGGCATTGGGAACGTCAGCATACCAGTAGCCATTGCCTTCACTGGTAAGCGGATTCTTGTCTTGCTCCCAGTTGTTGAAACTGCCCACTACGGAGACACTTGAAGCGAATGGTGTCCAGACACGGAAGGCAGTGCCCCCATCATAGGGAATCGCACCCAGGCCAATATGTGAGGAGGTAGTGGTTGTCATCAATAAACTCCTTTAGAAATAAGTGGACAGGTTAGCTTCCCAAGGGAAAATCTGTAGGGTTCAGTCTAAAAGGGTAATTCCTCATCATCCTGCTCTTTGAGCGATAGTCGCCAATTGGTACTTACTTCTTCTTCCACCGGCAGTTGCTCCATCATATCTCCCAGTTCTTTCTGAAGCTTTTGCGTTAGGGGAACAGGAAAATCTAACTCAATCCCCTTGGTGAGTGCCAGTTTGGCTAGCTGGTCAAATGGGACTTTCTTCGTAGTTCGTTGGTAACTCGACAACTCGAAAGAATCGGTTTCTAAGACGTTCTGCGCCTGCATCGCTTTTTTCAAGCGCTCTTGGAGGTGGGTCATTTCTGTATCCAGCAGCTTCCATTGATGCTCAATCTCCCGATAGCGTTGGGCAAGTGCAGTTAAATCTTCCGTTGCTGGATCGGGTTCACTTCGCCGATTCAGCTTGAGCAGTTGGTGATGCACCTGAGCCACATAAACAGCGTCCATTTTGGCATAGAAAAGCTGGCTTGCTGTCAGGGGACGCACCCCCCAGTCACTGAGTTGATCGGCTTTATCTACTGGTGGAAAGTAGCACAATTCTTCTGCTAGGGTTTTGAGTTGCAGATTTGGCACTTGCAGCAGGTAGTAGGGAAGTTTTTTCGCAATTTCTAAAGTGCAGGTAACATTC
>CBDTXL010000233.1:0-7151 GCA_965364435.1 uncultured bacterium | reverse complement strand
TTTTTTCTCTATTCTATGGCTTGAGGTTTAGGCATTGTGGCTTTAAGCTGATGATAAAGAGTCTGATCAGTTATGGTTAGAGACTCAGGATTAGTGATAGCTTCCAGCTCTTCGTGGGCTTCTTTATAGCGTTCTAATCTTTCTAGATAGGTGGCTAGATTAAGGTGTACTTGGTCATTAAGGCTAGGCTCATGGTGGTGGGGATATAACTCTGTAGTCATGAAGGCTCCGGATTTAGTTAGGATTGATAGTTGGTTTAGGGCTCTGGGTTCTAGCTAGTTCAAGAAGATGGGATACTTTCCGGGTGTGTCGTAGTCGGGGATAAATGCTTTGGGCCAATTCAAGGTCGGAGTATTGGTCTTTAAGCTGAGAGGAATCGGCCTGAGCTGATCTATGGTATCTAGGATTAGTGTGGGGTAACGTCATGGGGTAGAATGGTATAATCTAAGGTTAAGGGAGAAGGGGGTCTCTAGAGTGATCGGGGACCACCCTAGAGTCATCGGCCTGTGATATAACCTAGTGGGTTAACAGCATTCGGGGTAAAGCCTTAACGATGAACGGAACGTTTAGCAGAAGAGGTTAAGAGGTTAAGAGGTTAAGAGGTTAAGAGGTTAAGAGAGGGGCCATAATCGGGGTCAAGCTTAACCACATGGGGGTTTTGCCTCTGATATATGAACGTGCTGTTCATGCTTAGGGTTTACAATCTCGGATGTACTAGTAGTAAGTACTAGTTATTGATAGGTGACAGCATAGGCTAAATAGTAGTGGTCTTATCTTAGATTTTGGACTAAATCTTAGAGTAGAGGTAACAGTGCACAGGCAATTCGCTGTGCAGTACAGGATTAGAGAAAGGAATTAGCCTAGGGTTTTAACCTCAGTAGTAGGTTGGGCAGTGGTTACAGTAGTCATGATAGGTTATACCTTGTGTTGTGTGGTGGTGACTGAGAGGTTAGTAGCCTTTGGCTTGTTACCTCTATTATATGGGCCAGGCTAGGTAACGTCATCAGTGGTTATACCAGAGTTTTGATAGTGGGTTGTAACCTAACTCTGGTGTTTACCCTGTTGACAGATTACGCATCACGCCAAACTGAGCGACAGGCTTTCATCTCGGCCCATAACTCAGAGTTTATCTCTGCAGGTTTTTGTTGGGCATCAAGGGCTTTACGCATCATGGTAGATGATGTCACATATCCTTTTAACTCTTCACTATCACGGTTAAGGGCAGTAGTAGTAACAGTAAACCCTTTTTTATGACTAAGGGTAACAGCCATCTCTTGCACCGCCTCAGCGCGATCCTCACCTATTATGATGTTAAGACTGACATAACCTTTTGATTTAGCAAACTCGACCGCATCAGCAAATGCACGATACATATCAGGTTTAACTGTATACCGTAGAGTTTTAGTCTCTAACAGTAGTTTAGTCATCATTACTCTGACATCAACTGGGATATTTTTCTTGCTACCACTAAAGATGATAACACCGGTAGGACCAAGGGCTTTTATGAGGGCTTTATGTCCAAAGTGTGGGTAGTTAAAGCGGCCAAAGGTAACATTAAGTGTGGTAGGTTGGGCGGTGGTTACAGTAGTCATTTAGGTTATACCTTGTGTGGTGTGGTTGGTTGACTGAGAGGTTGTTACCTCTCTTACCTTATATATCTATTATAGAGGGCCAGGCTAGGTAATGTCATCAGTGGTTACACTAGAGTTTTAAGATTAGGTTTTTACCCAAATTAGGTAATTACCCTGATGACAAGGTGGGGCTGTTGACCCCAGCTTTTATCTTATTCGTTGTCACCCTTGTAGGTAAAGAATGAGTAGATTAACATACCTAACAAGGGTAGGATAAGAGCCCCACAGCCTAAGACTAAAAATTGGTGATTAAGAGGTGCTGTAGCCCCAGGGATAAGGGTATAGGTAGCAGTGGGTTGAACGGTAAGGGTTGTAACGTTAGTGTTAGTGGTGTCTGTAAACATGATAGGTTATACCTCGGGTAATGTGTGTGTGGTAGTCTCTCTACCTTTATATCTTTATTATAGTCTACTGTCTAGGGTAGTGTCATCAGTGATTACACCAGCATTTTAAATTTAATTATTTTTAAAACTCTGGTATAAACAACAGTGTCATACTCTTTAGACTAGACTATAATTAAGATATAAGGTAAGAGAGGTAATCAATCCTCTCTGTTATCAATCCACATAACACAAGGTATAACCTACTATGTTAATCAATTTATCATCTTTAACCTCACCATCTACCCTTTATGACTACACCATTACCATAGACTTAGATGATGATGATATCCTTACTGTTGATATCAGTCACCCTACTAAACCTCTTTACTCTATTACTTTTTACCCTGATGATGAGTATTACCAAAACTGTAACTTGTCACATTATGTCATAGACTATAACCATGTAACCCAAGATATTGAGGTTGTATACATCTTACAGTCAACTGATGAGATAAATGATTACCTTGAACATATAGGTTATAACTAAGAGGTAAACAGTCTAGGGTGTCATAACCTTAGACACCATCAAAGAGGGCTCTTGCCCTCATATTGATTGAGAGAGTGATAGAGAGGGCTATGGCCCTCTTGTTTGTTTAGTCTACACCATTGATATCAAAGATGATATACTCACCATAGCTAACCTTAGATAAGTCGCTGGTAACTATTACCTGATGATTACCATAGGTTAGTAAGTCATTGATATACTCATCTACTATGATGGTATTACCATTATAGATAAAGGTAAATTGTAGGTAGTCACCATAGATATCAGTCATAGGGGTAATAGCGATGGTGGTTACAGTAGTCATAGGTTATACCTTGTGTTGTGTGTGGTGGTAGTCTCTCTACCTTTATATCTTTATTATAGTCTACTGTCAGGGCTGTCGTCATCAGTGGTTATACCAGAGTTTTGATGATAGGGTTATAACCTAATGCTGGTGTTTACCCTGATGACAGATTGAGGGCCACAGCCCTCAGATAGATTACCCTACGGTTATACTTGCCTCTCTTTTTGCCCCTTTAACATCATTAAAATAAAGCTCACCAGCAAACATATACACTGTAAGGGTATAACCCACCGTTCAAAACTCTGGTGTAATCACTGATGACGATAGCCCTGACAGTAGACTATAATAAAGATATAAAGGTAGAGAGACAGTTACCCACGCACATTACCCAAGGTAGAACCTTATGCAGTTAAACGAACTACAGTTAAAAGCAGTTGAAGCAATTGTTAATCCTGACGTAAAGCAAGTAACCGTATTAGGTCATGCAGGCACAGGTAAGACCACCTTGGTAACAGAAGCTATAAAGCAATTAAAAGCTATAGCTCGTGCCAAGGCTGAAGCCTCAGGACGTTTGGAACAAACGGGTCCTACCATTGTAGGTGTAGCTCCAACCCACCAAGCTAAAGAGCAGTTGATGGCCAGAATGGAAGGTCTAGGGGTTCCTGTTATCACCGTAGCTAAGCTCTTCAAACAGAGACCATTTACTACGGACATTGGCCGTACCGTCTTTACTAAAGGCGGTTTAAAAGATGGCGATTGGGACATCATTATCGTCGATGAGATATCAATGATCGGCCAAAGAGAGCTCTTAGAATTAAGCTCCTTACGTTCGACCAAAGTTATCTATCTAGGTGACGATGGACAGCTCAGACCTGTAATGAAAAAATCAGCAGATTTAAGCCAGTTGTCAGAGGTAACTATTACTCTGACCGAGCAGATGCGCAATGCTGGTCCCATTCTAAAACTCTGTTCTGAAGCCCGTAACGCTATCGTTTATCCCCCAACCCACAGCTACAGCCCTGATGGTAGTATCTTTGTTCATGGTAGCGATACCGAACTGGTCCAGTACTTCATTGAGGAGCTTACCACCGAAGGCAATAACCCCTTAGATTATGTTTATCTGGCTTATACTAATGTCAGAGTTAAAGCAGTGGCCCATCAGCTAACTCTAGCATTATATGGCACCGTTGACTCATACGTTGAAGGTCAGCTGTTGAGACTTAATACCTCTAATGGTGCTGGTAATAACGGTTCTATCGTTAAAGTGCTTACCGTTGAACCCGCTGTTATGATGGGCATTGACTGCCAAAAACTCACCGTTCATAATGTCGTCGATCCTGAGGCTCTGGCTACCCTGTTCTGTGTTCCACTAGCTCAATCTGAGTTTATCAGTGATCAGATCGATCATCTGACCAAACAGCTAGCTAACCCTAATATCAGCCCTGACATCAAAGCCGCTCTTTGCAAAGAGTTAAAAGGCTGGACTGATTCCTTTGACCTAGTCGAATCACCTTTTGCCCTTACTATCCATAAAGCCCAAGGTCGCTCAATTCCCTATGTTTTTGTTGATACTGCCTCAATCCAACTGGGCCGTGGAGCAGAAAAACAGCGCTTACTCTATGTAGCTTACTCTCGTGCTATGACTGAATTACATACCGTTCAACCCCAAGTTAAAGCTCCCAAAGCTCCTAAGATTAAATGTCAGACCTATGCTCAGACTTTAACCCAGCTTGCTAAAGCCTCCGGTCTCTCAACTAAAAAAGACCTGTGGAAATGGGCCTTTAAATCCTGGTCCATCGACATCGATGAGTCACCTACCGATGAACAATACGCAACGCTCATTACCGCATTACTCTAATCTGTCATCAGGGTTTATACCCGATTGTACCAATCACTCAGTGAACGGTACGTTCAAAACTCTGGTATAAACAACAGTGTCATACCCTTTAGACTAGACTATAATTAAGATATAAGGTGGGTTGAACCTGCAGTTTTATCTTTACCTATCCAATTAAAGGTTAATGAGTTAGAATTAATAGAGGTGGTTTCTCTCAACAAACCAATGACGAACCGAGAGCCTATCATGCCCCAATCATCTAGCGGTCTAGGATTTATCCCTTTCACGGATAACACGGGGATTCAAATTCCCCTTGGGGTATCAAGGTTAAACCTTGAACAATCACAAACCTTACCATATAACCCAAACTTAACCATGGCAATTACTAAAATCGACCCATCCTTAGAAGGCAAAAACAGAGCAAGATTAGAGTCTAGAACCTACGATAAAAATTATACGCCGATTCCTAATAGCTCATTACCTGTTACCCTATTAGATCAGTTAAGCACCGTTTGGTTTGGTCTGACCGGTGAAGAGCTTCCTGCTGATGAGTCTAGTTTTCTGATTCGTGCAGTCGATGGTCAGCTTAAATCCATTTACGGACCCTCGGTTTACAGCCCCGAAGGCTGGGGAACCTCTGAACGTTTGGAACAAACTGGACCCGTTATCAAATGGGGCTCCAGAATGATACCCTTAGCTTTGGCCGATGGTAAAATTGGTTTAGCCTCTGTTCCTTCTTACCTTACTGCTGACGGTTCTGCACCTACTAAAAGTGCTACCCCACGCATTAAGTTCCTTTTCCGTAGTGAAAAACTCGGTAAGTACGATGAAACTTGCTTAGTCGTTACAGTCACCAAAGGCTCTGACAGCGTGGTTCTACCCTTACCTGTTAAATCCAAAGACTATAAAAACCCTGTTCATGCTGATCAGTTAGAGCTGTGGCTTGAAGATGGTAACGTAACCGATCTACTTGATGCTCTGTTACCTGCCTCCGTTGCTGGTAGCGGTGGCACTGATAATCAGCCCCGTCTCTTCGGTCCTATCGTTAAGATCGCTAATTTACCCCTCGGTGACTACCCTATAACTGCTTACCGCTCCTACGATAGTCAGTATGGTAAAAAGTATCTTCTGCAGTCTACCGTGGCCTCTGGTGATGATGACGGCTTCGATGCTGTAGTCCGTCAACAAATCGGTGATGATTGGGTCGATTCTCAAGTAACTCTTGAACCTGGGACCGACTTCATTATTAAGCCCAACTCGAAGATTAGCTCAATCCTTGGTGCTGATCCGGTTATCACTCCCGAGCTTCCTGCAGTTCTGTCCGTTACTAAGTACGGTTCGTATAACGGACACACCACCGTTAATGCTAATCTCAGAGTCGGACTTGGCGCCTTCCTACCCGATGATGACAGCTTTGATGTCTCATTCTGATTATACCAATCACGGTAAGGGTTAAATCCTTAAATGAACAATCTAGACTCCCGTTCGGCCTTAGGCGATTGGGCGATAAAGATGTAAATCCCATTACTCGTACGGCGAGCTTCTACCCTATTGTAGAGGCTCTTTTTTTGTATCATCTTCTACAAACCCTTTTGCTCTAAGTTCAAAGTATTGGGTCAGCAGTTTTTCCAGCACTAGCGATTTACTCTTAAATGAGAGTTGGTCTGTACCTTCATATTGAAGGCTATCTAATTTTTCTGCTAGTTCTATTGATATTGATCTTGTTATTCTTATCTTTGATTGCTCGGCACGTTCAGTTTTTATCTCCGGGCCCATCCAGATCTCATAGTAATCTAAATACTCTAATATCAATTTTTCCGCTATGGTGGATCTGTGTAGACTGCTGTTCTTATTTTCTTCCCAATAGTCTCGATTGGTTCTGATTCCCTCCCATAGTAGGCTTTAATTGTGTGGTTCTCTAATGTTAAGGCTTCTAATATCAGCGCTTCTAGTAGGGTGGATCTACTATGTACACTTTTTTGCGCTTTTGTTTTTATAAAAATTAGGTTAGATTAGCCTAACAGCAGGAATTTGAAAGGTAATCAGGGCAAGGGTTACAGACTTTTTAGGTAAAACACTCAGGTGCAAGATACTTAAAAAGTGTACAATGGCAAATTGCCCTACCTCTTTACTCTTCTATTTTTTCTTCTTAGTTTCCGCACCAAAATTCAGTGTACACTTTTTTGGGGCTAAAACTCAGTACTGTTTTAACGGTAGAATCACTGTTTCAGACTTTAGTTTTAGAAAATGTGGCCTGCATCTGCACTTTTTTCATAAAACTGTATCATGGTGAACATTTAACGATTTTACGTTGTTTGACGGGATTACTACCCTTTGAGGGCATTATTAGGTCCCGGGAGCCAAAAAAAGCCGGGACCTGAAAATAGCCTCAAACAGTGATTAGACCGTCAAAGCATTGGAAACTCGTTAGCCTAAAATGCTGAGAGAAAAGAGGCTAACGGGATTACGTTGTTTGACGGGATTACTACCCTTTGAGGGCATTATTAGGTCC
>CBDTXL010000232.1:0-7187 GCA_965364435.1 uncultured bacterium | reverse complement strand
AATTCGCTGGCTCTACTCTGGCAACTTTAGGGTTAAGCCAGCTTAACATTCAACAACAAGGCGATCGCTACGGCAAGGTTCTGGCACAAAGTACGCCTCGCAAACTTGCCTTACTGGTTGGTATCAATCAGTATCCATCCGAACCTTTGCGGGGATGTGTGAATGATATGGAGTTGCAGCGACAACTCCTCATCCACCGGTTTGGTTTTAATCCCAAAGATATTTACACCCTGACGGATGAAAAAGCGACTCGCTCTGGTATTTTAGAGGCATTTGAAGAACATCTGATACGCCAAGCGAAGCCTGGGGACGTAGTAGTATATCACTATTCTGGGCATGGTTCTCGCGTTTTCGATCCAGATCCGATTGTTGTTGAGCCAGGTAGCAAGGGTGGATTAAATGGTACTTTGGTTCCGGTTAATTATGGCTCAATTGATGGCTTGCCTCAACAAGGTGGTGTTGTCGAGGACATCATGGGACACACGTTGTTCCTGCTGATGTTAGCTCTCAAAAGTGAAAATTTTACGGCTGTTCTAGATAGCTGTTACTCTGGTGGCGGTACAAGACCAGATGTTCGGGTACGTTCGCGAAATAATCAAGGCAAGAAATTACAGATTTCTCCGATGGAAAAAGCGTACCAAGACCAGTGGCTGTCACAGCTAAAGCTTTCTCGTGAAGATTTTGTCAAACTGTATCGGACGGGAGTGGCGAAAGGTGTTGTCCTAGCGGCAACCAACCCAGAGCAAACGGCGATGGATATCCGTTTTAATGGCTTCAATGTGGGAGTCTTTACCTATCTATTGACGCAGTATCTCTGGCAGCAAACGAGTACGCCTGAGAAAGCGATCGCCTACGCTATTGAAAATGTACCCAAGGACTTCGACCAAACTCCCCTTTATGAGGTGAAAGTTGGCAGTGGGTATGAACGGCAACCGATTTATTTGAGCAATCCCACCAGTCCGGCAGCAGATGCAGTTGTTACCTCTGTGAAGGGGAATCAAGTGACATTGTGGTTGGGTGGGGTAAACCCAGCAGTGATTAAAGCTGTAGAGAACGGTACGGTGTTTACGAGTATCGGTGCTAAGGGAGGTAGTTCGGGACAGGTGACGCTGCAATCTCGTGACTCTTCAAACCGCTTAATTGGCATAGCGACGGTGGAGGGGGTTGTTCAACAAGGGACGCTGTTGAAGGCTGAGATTTGAAGTAGAGATGTGACGGCGGAACGCCTCTACCAGGTTTTGCAGGTTGGTGCGATCGCATCAAAGGACGTATACAGCGAATTGCAGGTTTATGAAGTACAGTAATCGGCGTTAGGGGAAGGGGCGAAGCATTTGGTGAGAAAATTTTGTTAATTATTTATAGCTTATCGCCCAAATGCGAGAGCCCCTACAGGTGTACTCTATTTACCTGCAATCTGCTCTATATTGCCGCAATGCTCGAAAAATCTTCCCAATACCTGCATAACCTGGTTTCTCACACAGATAAAAAATTAAAGTAAAAGGCTGAGGACGAAATCGCGATGATTAAGGGAAAAGCATCAGTTAAGAGAGCGCTACCGTGGGCTGTTACACTAATCGGAGTCATGGGGTTACTCGCAGGCGTGCCAGCGCCAGTAACAGCACAGTCTAATTCTGCCTCGCCATCCCAGCAGCAAGAATCAGCAGACGAGTTACTACAACTAGCGATCGAGCAATTTCGCCAATATAACCTCAAAGAAGCCGAAAAAACCTTTCAACGTGTTTTGGCGCTGCGGGAACAACAAAAAGATGTACCAGGACAAGCCGCAGCCCTAAACCACTTAGGCGAAGTTTACAACGAATTAAGTGAAAATACGAAAGCTCTGGAAGTCTTGCAGCAAGCTTTGGCTATTTACCAGCAGTTAAATAATCGCCAAGGACAAGGAGAAGTGCTGGATAATCTTGGCGAAGCTTACCAGGGACTGAATGAATATCCTAAGGCACTGGAAGCGTTACAGCAAGCGCTGACGATCCGGCGAGAAATCAAAGATAGAAACGGTGAAGGAGAAACCCTCAATAATATCGGCACAGTTTACATCTATCAAGGACAATTTCCCCAAGCGATAGAAACTTTACAACAAGCCTTGGCTATGCGGCGGGAAATTAAAGATAGTTTCTCTGAACCCGAAACTATTGCTTGGCTAGGTTTGGCTAACAAAGGTTTGGGGAAAACTGACCAAGCTTTGGAATTACTCACCCAAGCTTTGCAACTCAGTCGTCAGGTAAAAAATGTAAGAGCTGAAGTTGGCAGTTTGACGATTACAGGATTAATTTACGCTGATTTAGGTAAGCTTGACAAAGTGTTGGAGTCCCTGCAACCAGCACTGGAAATCGTCAGGAAAGGGGGGAATCGTTCTCTGGAAGGTGATCTTCTCAGTTTAATGGGGAATGCTTACCAAAGTTTGAAGCAGTATCCACAAGCCCTGGATTCTTATCAGCAAGCTTTAATTATTTATCGAGAACTGAAAAATCGCGCACAAGAAGGTTTAACACTCCAGAGGATTGGGTGGACATACTCTCTGTTTGAGAAATATCCCCAAGCGTTAGACTTTTCGCAACAAGCTGTAGCCATTCATCGAGAAGTTAAAAATCGTGAGGCTGAAGCTCAAACTCTTGTTAACATTGGTTCAATTTACGACAATCAGCAACAGTACGATAAAGCCATAAAAGCTTATCAGCAAGCTTTAGCAATTTATCAAGAAGTTAAAAACCCGAATGGACAAGCAGAACTCCTTCTAGGTATCGGATTAATTTACGAGAAACAAGAAAAAGCTAACGAAGCTATAGAAGTCTATCAGCAAGCACTGGCAATTTATCGAGAACTCAATAATCTTTCTTTTCAAGAAACAACTCTGTCGCTCATAGGAAATGCTTACCGATTGAAGTTAAAGGATTATCCAAAAGCTTTAGAAGCCGATCAACAAGCCTTAGCTATTAGCCGAGAACTGAATAAGCCTCTGGATCAGGCTAGCGCTCTCGCTACCATGTGTGATTCTTACAATCTGCTGAGACAGTCCAATAAAGCAATAGATAGCTGTCAGCAAGCTTTAGCAATTTATCAGCAATTCAAGGATAAAGCAGGGGAAGCTAGAGTTCTTCACTCTCTTGGAATCTCATATCAGCAACAGGGAAACTACACCGAAGCTGAATCATTCTATAAACGCGCCTTGGCAATAAAGGAAGTGCTAGACGGTCAGGATAATATTAAGCTTGTAACTATTGTCTATAATTTGGCTTTTGTATATGATGAGCAAGGTAAATATCAAGAAGCATTACCCTATTTTCAGCGCGTTGTAGCAATTCGAGAAAAGAATCTTGGTTCCGAGCATCCAGATGTAGCTCAAAGTTCCAACATTTTGGCAAATATTTACAGAAAGTTAGGAAGGTACGAGGAAGCCTTACAAGATTATCAACGCGCTCAAATAATCTATGAAAAGCTTGGTCTTTCCGAAGATGAAAACTATGCCACCGTCCTCAACAATATTGCTCTTGTGTACAGTGCTCAAGGAAAGTATCAAGAAGCATTACAACTGCTCGAACGCTCTCTGGCAATCAAAGAGAAAACCTCAAAAGCTGAAGATTCTTCCTTGGCTAAAACACTCAACAATCTCGCTAGCGCTAATCAAAGTTTGGGGAATTACCAAAAGGCAGAAGAGCTATTTAAACGCGCTTTAGCAATTTATGAGAAGGAATATGAGAGGGTATCAAAGTCCGAGGGTCTAGAAAATGCTGCCATTGTCAAGGCTAGGGCTGGGAATGTTGCTAGCAGCCTTAACAATTTAGCTCTGCTGTACCAAGATCAAGGAAAGTATCAAGAAGCACTACCTCTGTACAAACGCGCTTTAGCAATCCGTGAGAAGGTATTCGGTACAGAACATCCCGATGTTGCTACCAACCTCAACAATCTAGCTACGCTGTACGAATACCAAGGAAAGTATCAAGAAGCGCTGCCACTTTACCAACGCGCTTTAGCAATTAATGAGAAGTCATTGGGTTCTGAACATCCCGATGTTGCACGCAGCCTCAACAATCTGGCGGGTTTGTACCGACAGGAAGGAAAGTATCAAGAAGCGCTGCCTCTCCAACAACGCGCTTTAACAATTAATGAGAAGGCATTGGGTTCTGAACATCCCGATGTTGCTCTCAACCTCAACAATGTGGCTTCGCTGTACGAAAGTCAAGGAAAGTATCAGGAAGCACTACCTCTGTACAAACGCGCTTTAGCAATCAATGAGAAAGTATTCGGTGCAGAACATCCTAATGTTGCCCTCAACCTCAGCAATTTGGCGAGTTTGTACCAAGAGCGAGGCAACTACTCAGAAGCACTTTCTTTGTGGCAACGTGCTTTGGCAATTAATGAGAAAGCATTGGGTTCTGAGCATCCCGATGTTGCCCTCAGCCTCAACAATCTTGCTACGCTGTACATGGAACAGGCTAACTACCAGCAAGCGATAGATTTACAAAAACGCGCCCTAGCAATCCAGGAGAAAGTATTCGGCTCAGAGCATCCTTTATTTGCCCTCAGCCTCAATAATTTGGCTAATGCGTACCACGATCAAGGCAACTACTCAGAAGCACTTTCAAAGTATCAGCGTGCTTTGGAAATACGAGAAAAGGTACTTGGTTCAGAGCATCCTGATGTTGCCAACAGCCTCAACGATCTTGCTGGGATATACAGACTACAGGCTAACTACCAACAAGCGATAGATTACCACAAACAGGCCTTGGCAATTAATGAGAAAGTATTGGGTTCGGAACATCCTTTAGTTGCCACCAACCTCAATAATTTAGCTTATGTATACGATGAGCAAGGCAACTACTCAGAAGCGCTAAAACTGCATCAACGTGCTTTGGCAATTAAGGAGAAGGCATGGGGTTCTGAGCATCCAGATGTTGCCATAAGCCTTAACAATCTTGCTTCGGTGTACGTAGAGCAAAGCAATTACCCAGAAGCACTACAACTGAATCAACGTGCTTTGGCAATACGGGAGAAGGCATTAGGCTCTGAGCATCCTTTAGTTGCCGCAAGCCTCAACAATTTAGCTTATATATACGATGGCCTCGGCAACTACTCAGAAGCGATAAAACTGAATCAACGTGCTTTGGCAATACGGGAGAAGGCATTAGGTTCTGAGCATCCTTTAGTTACTGCCAGCCTCAATAATTTAGCTAGTATATACCAAACCCAAGGTAACTATCCAAAAGCTCTTGATTTGGTTCAAAAGGCATTAGCCATTAATGAAAAAAATTTGGGTTATCAGCAGTCGGATGTTGCCCTCAACCTCAATAATATTGCTGGTGTTTACAAGGATCTAGGAAATTATCGGGAGGCTGAAAACTTGTACAAACGTGCTTTGGCGATTAATGAGAAGCTGTTTGGTCAAGTCCATCCCAATGTTGCCGATAATCTGGATAATCTGGCTGGACTTTACTATCTCCAAGAGAAATATGCCGAGTTGGAACCACTCTTGAAACGTGCCCTAAGCATCCGAGAACAGATATTTGGCGCTAACAATGCCGATGTTGCCCTTAGCCTCAACAATTTAGCTACTTTGTATAATACACAGGGGAAGTATCAAGAGTCACTTCAACTGTTGCAACGCTCTTTAGGCATTAGGGAAAAAGTATATGGTGTCAACCATCCCGAAGTGGCAACCAACCTCTACAACCAAGCTTGGACGTACTTTTTTCAGGGAAATAGCTCCAAAGCGTTCTCCCTTTCACAGCGTTCTCTAGACATCTATGAAAAAGCTCTCGGTTTGGATCATCCAGCGGTTGCTGGGAATTTGAGATTCCAAGCTAGGTTGTACCAGCAACAGGGAGATATATCCCGTGCGATCGCCTTGAGAAATCGCAGCCTCAACATCGAAGAACGCAACCTGGAGATTATCCTTGCGATTGGTTCACAACGCCAGAAGCAGAATTATATGGCATTGCTGATCGAGTCAACCGACTTAGCTGTCTCTGGACACCTACAGTCAGCGCCCAATAACCCCGAAGCGGCACGTCTTGCCCTGACTACACTGTTGCGGCGCAAAGGACGCATTCTCGATGTCCTTTCTGATAGTCAGCGCCTACTGCGACAAAACCTGACACCAGAAAACCAAGCCTTATTCGATGAATTCGCTGCCACTAGCTCCCAACTAGCAGCATTGATATTTAAACCACCAGCCAGAGGCACACAAGAATATCGTAACCAAGTCGCATCACTCAAGACAAAAGCCGAACAACTGGAAGTCGAACTTTCCAAGCGCAGTGCTGAATTTCGCAGTGCCACTCAACCCGCGACTATTGAAGCGGTGCAAAAACTAATCCCTGCGGATGCGGCTTTGGTGGAATTGGTGCTGTATAAACCTTACGTCAACCCGAAGAGTACAACAAAAAGCGATCGCTACGGCAAACCGCATTATGCCGCCTACATCCTCCAATCCCAAGGCGAACCGCAGTGGATAGACTTAGGAGAAGCCGAAGCGATCGACCAAGCTGTTGCCAACTTCCGCACAGCCCTCCAATCCGACTCCTCTGATGTCAAGCCAGTTGCCCGTGCCTTAGATGAAAAACTGATGCAGCCCATCCGTAAGCTTCTGGGCAATACTCGCACCATCCTGCTTTCCCCCGACAGCCAACTCAACCTAATTCCCTTCGCTGCCTTAGTGGATGAGAGCGATCGCTATCTTGTAGAAAATTATTCCATCACCTACCTGAGTTCTGGACGCGATTTGCTGCGCTTGCAAAACCATGCTCAAAGCCGCTCAGAATCGGTGATTGTCGCTAATCCCGACTATGATAAACCGGGCGACCCAACTTCCGTTGAGATTGCCACAAATCTAGAAACCTCTCCCCCAGCCCCTCCCCTACGAGGGGAGGGGAGCAGGAATAATATTGTTCCCCCCTTCCCTCTCCGGGAAGGGGGGTTAGGGGGGTTAGGTCAAACCGACCCGACTCGCGGTGTTTTTGACGAGGATCGCACCGAACAAATCGAGTTCAGTCCTTTAGCCAATACTGAAAAAGAAGCGAAAGCGATCGCCCCCATGTTACCAGGAGCCACACTTCTGACTGGCTCAATGGCAACGGAAAATGCGATTAAGCAACTTTTTGCTCCCAAGATATTGCACATCGCCACCCACGGCTTCTTCCTCCAAGATGTGCCAGAAGTTGCGCCTCCTGATT
>CBDTXL010000231.1:0-7220 GCA_965364435.1 uncultured bacterium | reverse complement strand
TCACCACCAGTTCTGCCAAGGGTTTTACTGATGCGATGTCACTGTGCAATGTATCGGCAATCAGTTGCGTCATTGCCTCTAGTGCTAAGGGTGCTAAGGTAATAAAGTTGACAGTTGCCCCAACATTACGTAAGCCATCAAGGGTCATCATTAAAGGATGCGCGGAGTTAACCTCGTTATCCCGATACGCGCCAATCAAAAATAAACCCCCCTCAGTCCCCCTTGAACAAAAATCTTCCTTTGCCTCCCCCCCGCGTCGGGGGGGTAGGGGGGGGAGGGGGGAAGATAAGGAAGAACTTTTGTTGGTTGTATTGGCATCGGTCATCATCAGTTCCATCAACTTGAGCGTGGCGGAATCTGCCCACTGCAAATCGTCCAAAAAGATGACCAAGGGATGCTCTTTTGTACAAAATGCCCGGATGAAGTTTTGGAAAACGAGATTAAAGCGATTTTGCGACTCTGTTGGCCCTAACTCAGGCACGGCAGGCTGTTTGCCGACAATCAGTTCCACTTCGGGAATCACATCAATAATTACCTGACCGTTGGGACCAAATGCGGTTAAAAGTTTTTCCCGCCATTGGTTTAGTTGTATCTCGCATTCAGTTAACAGTTGCCGCACCAATTGTTTAAAAGCGCTGACGACAGCCGAGTAGGGAATATTCCGTTGAAATTGGTCAAATTTCCCGGAAATGAAATAGCCGCGCTTTTCTGTGATGGGTTTATGAACTTCTGCAACTAGCGCTGATTTACCAATGCCGGAATACCCTGCCACAAGCATGAGTTCGACTCGACCTAACCCCCCCATGCCCCCCCCTTGCCTGCTAGGGAAGGGGGGAGTTTGACTCCCCTCTCCTCGTAGGAGAGGGGCAGGGGGAGAGGTCAATCGCTCAAAAGCTGCCAGTAAGGCTTCAACTTCCGCCTCACGTCCATAGAGTTTTTGGGGAATTTGAAACTTGTCAGAAATATCAGAAGATGCCAGGGGAAACTCTGATATTTCTCCATCAGACTGTAACTGAGTTAGACATGATTCCAAATCAGCTTTGATGCCAAAAGCACTTTGGTATCGCTCCTCAGCCGTTTTAGCCATCAGTTTCATCACAATATCTGAAACCGCTTTGGGGATGGGCGCACGTCGGTGCGCCCCTACGAATTCATGGGGGGGTACGGGTTGTTTAGCGATATGACAATGCACCAACTCCAGCGCATCAGTAGTCTCAAAAGGTAACTGTCCCGTGAGCAGTTCGTAGAAGGTGACACCAAGCGAGTAAAAGTCCGTGCGATAATCTAGAGAACGGTTCATCCGTCCTGTTTGCTCCGGTGACATATAGGCTAAAGTGCCTTCTAAAACATTGGGATTTTTCACCGGAGATCTAGTGAGGATAGGATTTTCGCGGGTTAATTGGCTGGAAATGCCAAAATCAATGATTTTGACAATCCCTGTTTCTGGGTTAAAGACGATATTGGACGGGTTAATATCTTTGTGAATGATATTGGCCGTGTGAATCGCCCCTAAAATCTCAGCTGTCTTAATGGCTAGCTTTAGGAATTGAGGTAGGGGAAAGGCATGCCTTTCCCCTACAGAGTCATTCATCAATTGCTTTAAAGATGATGCGCCAAAATCCTCAAGGATGATGACCAGGCTTCTCTGATAAGGTTCTAATCCATAAGCCTTAACCACTCCATCCAGATTCAGATTGCAAGTGATTTCATATTCCTGCTTGTAGCGGATGAGTTCTTGCGGTGTGGGATACTCTTCTTTGAGTACCTTGAGGATAACGGATTGATTATCCTGTTCTCGGATGGCTCGATAGACAACAGAATTAGCACTTTCATAGATTTGGGCAAGAATCTGGTATCCGGGAATGGGAATCATCGTTAGGTTTGACGAAAGAGCGAGGATAACTAAAGAAATACCCAACTTACCTGGGGAAAGTGCCGTAAATTCCTTAAGATTTGGACAAAGGGGACAACGAATCGCTAGCAAGAGCCAAAACCTAGAGCGCCACTCTATGCTCGATATTGACTTTCATCGGTACCCTGTCAAGAATAGCTAGCGCTGCCAACCCTTTCACGCAAGCTGGAAGCTTAGCCGTTTATTATCTCCTTTTTACGTTTTATATACCTGCGCTAAGAAGCGTAATTTTTATAAGCAATTGTGCTTAATTTACATTCCGCCGTTTGAATAATTTTTCTTGACAAGGACAGCCCCTAGGTCAAACAATTAAGAATAAATTGATTATCATTCTTATTTACTACGGGTTGCTAATCCGTAACTCATGAGAATCTTGAATGGGTGTGAGGATAAACGATAATGTTTAAAGTCTTCTGGCAATCTTTGCTAGTCAGTCCAGCTATTGTTGGGGCAACGCTTGTTGCTTCATCGGGTGCGTTGGCGTTGGCGCAAGATGGTGCCTTAACGAATCCTAGTGCTACAGCAGCCTTCGCAACAAAGCATGCTGTAGGCAGGACTACTGAAACATCACGGGAAAAGCTTAAAATCCAGCCTCAAACAGTTGAGCCATCAGTGGCTGCCACCGGAGCAATGAATGCAGCGACATCCGAGAGAAAGCTGGAGAACTCAGTCGCTATGGACACTAAGACTTCGGTGCCAGTTGCGGAGGTGCCTGTGAATGCTAATGATACTAATGTAATAAAACAAATCAACGACTACAGCAACGAAAGCGGCGCTAACTCCCTCAACGAAGTTAAGAAAATTTCTCAACTAAGGGATATTTCTCCTAATGAGGTGGATGCTAGTGATGCCAGCGTACTGGAACAAATTAACCAATACAGCAACGACAGTGACGCTAGCTCTCTTGACCAAGTTACGAATGTCTCTCAGCTACGGGATGTTTCTCCCAATGACTGGGCATTTGAAGCTCTGCGATCGCTTGTTGAACGCTACGGCTGTATTGCAGGTTACCCAGATGGCACCTTTCGTGGCAACCGGGCGATGAGCCGCTATGAATTTGCCGCCGGTTTGAACGCCTGCTTGCAACAGATTGAGCGCTTAATCACAACCAGCCAAGAGGGATTGGTAACTAAAGAAGATTTAGCCAAAATACAGCGACTAGTAGAGGAATTTGGTTCGGAACTGGCTAGGCTGCGGGGTAGGGTAGACGCCCTAGAAGCACGCACAAGGGAACTGGAAGTCACTCAGTTCTCCACCACCACCAAACTCAATGCAGCAGTTATCTTTGCGCTAGCTGGTGTCGCGAGCGGGCAAAATGCTTTAGGAGATGACATAGATAGGGTGACTGCCTTTGGCGATCGCGTTCGTCTCAACTTTGACACTAGCTTCACCGGGAAAGATTTACTGAGAACTCGACTCCAAGCGTTAAACTTGAATTCGTTCTCTGGCAGTTCCACCTTCACTCCTGAGGGAGATTTACGATTCGCTGACGAAACTTTCGGCACTGGCAGCAATAATGATGTTGGCATCGATGCGCTGTTGTATCAGTTCCCCATCGGTGAGAAGACAACGGTTGTCATTGAGGCGAATGCTGGCGCACCTGATGACTTTGCCAATACTGTCAACCCTTATATTGATGGTGACGGTGATAGCGGGGCCCTTTCTAACTTTGGGACTCGCAACCCGATTTATGGTCTCGTTGCTGGTACTGGAATCGGTCTAAGGCATGAGTTCAGTGATTCCCTTGAACTAAGCTTGGGCTATTTAGCCAGTGACGCCGCCAACCCAGGTGAAGATACTGGTTTATTCAAAGGTCCCTATGGTGCTTTAGCGCAGCTAACCTTCAAGCCCATCGACAAACTGACCCTAGGTTTAACTTACATTCATTCTTACAACAGCGACCTCACCGCAGGCAGCAATCGCGCCAATCTGCGTTCCGCCTTAAGCGACAACCCAGCTTTGCCTCCAGGCATTTTGGACTCTTTGAGTGGGTCAAGTCTGCCGATTTCTAGCAATTCCTACGGACTACAGGCATCCTGGCAGCTTAACCCTAAGTTTGTCTTGGGGGGTTGGGCTGGCTACACTGCCACTCGCACCCTTTCTACACTAGGTGGGACAATTGACCGAGGCGACCTGAGCATCTGGAACTGGGCAGTCACTCTTGCCTTGCCTGACCTGGGTAAGGAAGGTAGTGTGGCAGGCATCATTGTGGGGATGGAGCCTAAAGTTACGAGTGTGAGCAATTCCCTAAAGGATGAAATCGGTGAAGATGAAGATACCTCCCTGCACATAGAAGCTTTCTACCAGTTTCAGGTTTCGGATAATATCGCCATCACACCAGGAATTATCTGGCTGACGGCTCCCGACCACAACGCTGGCAACGATGATATTGTGATTGGCACCATCCGAACCACGTTTACTTTCTAGACCTCAGCGAAGAAGGCACTGTGTTTTCTGGTAGGCGATCGCTCAAACAGGTACGCTTTTGGGCAATCATGGGTAAGCAGTGTCCATCCATCGTATCAAGGCTTGTCATTACCCACATTTTTCGTCTACCCACTTACCCGCCGGAGGTTAAAACCTCCGTCTCATAGCTAAAGTCGGTTAAAACCGACTAAGTTCCAATTATTCCAGTCCGTTTTAACGGACTTGAGCTATTAGGCAGGGAATTAATTCCCTGCCCGGTCTGTGGGGAAAACTAAGAATCACTATAGGATTTCAGAAGATATTGTTAATGACAAGCCCACCAAGGAGGGCATATTACAACTCCTCAGAATCAACTATGTCCTTTGTCTCTACTGTCACCGTTACTGTCCCCGCCACAACTTCTAACCTAGGACCAGGATTTGACTGCCTTGGGGCAGCATTGACACTGTATAACCAGTTCAAGTTCAAACGCCTCGATCCAGCGAATGAAGAACTGGTCGGGGCAACTTCTCCTGGGTGCCCTAGGATTACTGTCACGGGTGCCGAACAAGAGCGGGTTATTACAGATGAGAGTAATCTGGTCTACCAATCATTCCTCAAGTTATACCAGCAGCTGGGTCAAACACCCCCACCCGTGGAAATCGAGATTGAGCTTGGTGTTCCGCTAGCGAGGGGATTGGGAAGTTCGGCAACGGCTATTTTGGGGGGGTTAGTGGGGGCTAATCAGCTGGCAGGGGAACCGCTAGACCAGATTGAGATAATGAAATTAGCGATCGCAATGGAAGGACACCCCGATAACGTTGTTCCAGCCTTACTCGGAGGTTGTCGTCTGGCTGCTACGGGTTTAATTAACGAACCCCAGCAGCACAGAGAACACCCAGAAGAATGGGAGGTTTGCGATATTCCCTGGCATCCTGATATTATCCCCATCGTTGCTATTCCTGATTTTGAACTTTCTACGAAACAGGCGCGGGGTGTTCTGCCAGCAGATTACAGTCGTGCTGATGCCATCTTTAACATCGCCCATCTAGGTTTACTCTTACGAGGGTTAGAAACGGGTAGAAGTGGCTGGCTGCGGGCATCTTTGCAAGACCGCATTCATCAGCCTTATCGGCAGGCGTTGATTCCCGGCTATGATGCTGTGCGAAACGCTGCCAATTCAGCTGGGGCATATGGGATGGTAATTAGTGGTGCTGGCCCCACTCTCTTAGCTTTAGCAGATTCAGCCTCGGCAGAGGTAGTTGTAGCGGCAATGGCGGACGCTTGGAAGGAACAGGGAATTACAGCTCAAGTGCGGACCCTTTCTATTGACACCCAAGGCACGAAAAGCCTTGGACTGTAGACTCGTTCATTGCTCATGGTTCATGGTTCATTGGTCTAGGGTAGACCCATGAACCATTACCCATGACCCATTACCCATGACCCATTACCCATGACCCATTACCCATGACCCATTACCCATTAGCGAACAAAACGCCTGAGTTGCCTGCCAAATTTCAGGCATCACGTCACTTAAGGCGTGGTCGCTGTCAAGTTCAATCAGTTGTACCCAAGGACGCACACTGGCATAGTCGCGGCTTGCCTCTATGGGTATGACCTCATCATTGCGTCCATGCAGGATGAGGGTGGGTACTGGTCGCAACAGGTGAGTTTCTTGATACTGACGAGCATCTTCCACAAACTTGTAATGTAGGGGAAGCGATCGCTTCTCGCCGTAGTGATGAACCGGCAGATATCCCGATACCTGCCACTGACGTAGTTTTTCTTCTCCAAGTTCAGGTAACCAATGAGAGAGAAACCCAAACGCTGGTGCCAGCAAGACAAGCCTTTTGACTTGTGAGTGCTTTTGTGCTAAACAAGCAGAGGTTAGACCACCTAAACTAGAGCCGATTAAAGTTACTGGTGTTTCATCTGGCCCAAAGGCTGTCTCCACTTGACTAATCTGGCGCGTTATCGTTAAGTGGGAAAAGTCGCGCTGGTTGAGGTCAGGAACTTGGAGAGAAATTTCTTGGGCTGAAAAGCGATCGCGTAGATACACCGCCTTAGCAGACTCAGGGCTGGAAGCAAAGCCGTGAAGATAGATAAACTTCAACCCTGTGACCCTCTTCGGTTCTCCATCTGGTTGCGGAAGTTTGCCCGTCGCTGTTCAATCAGTCGAGCAAACTGGCTGCGTTGTTCTGGCGTGAGCACTTCTCGCATCGCCAGCATACTTTCAAAGCTTACTTCTTCCATCTGCTGACGCAACCCTTGAACTTGCCGGTGTTTGGCGCGGATTTCGTCAGCAGAAGCGTTACCTGCCATGAGGTCGCGCAACTCTTGGGTAGCTTGACGCACTGCCTGTTTGCGTTGGGAAATCTGGTCTTTGTACTGAGTTTGAATAGCTTGCAGCTTTTGCTTTTGCTCCTCGCTGAGGTTGAGTTGCTCGATTAACTTGGGCTGATCTCGCTCTGCACGTCTTGGTCTATCTTGGTTTTGTGCCCAGGGTTGGGGAAATAGGGGTTTTGGGTTTGCTAAGACAACCGCCCCTCCCAGGGAAAGCAGGAGAACTGAAATAACAGAAGCACGACTTAACAACATGGAATTTACCTCTATAGGTTGAAGGTTAGACCTCTTGCACGCAATGCGAATTTAGGAGTTGGAACCACAGATGAACACAGATAAACACAGATAAATACAGATGGAAATCGGATTGGAAAGTTGGTTTCGATAAACTGCGTTCAAGAGGTCTGTTGAAGGTTGAGGGTTTGAAGGTTTGAAGGTTGAAGGTTGACTTGAACCTGCAACCTTCAACTTGCCAACTTTCAACTACCCAGCACTCAGTACTCAGCACTCAGTACTACTGAATGCGCTGCACTTGCCTCTAGCATCCAATCGGTTTGTG
>CBDTXL010000230.1:0-7323 GCA_965364435.1 uncultured bacterium | reverse complement strand
CCAATATTCCTGTTCTTCAACTCGCTGGTAGCCAGCGAGAGTCAGGGACTCCAAGACGCGATCGCACAGGGGAAAAATACCACCAACTGCTAGATAACCCTCACGATGAGCCAGCCGTCGCAACTCACGCAGTAGACTGGGTAAACCCTCGCTCGTGCCATCGGCATAACCGATCCACAACGTCTTGTTAGAGCCTTCAAGATAACTTTGGATCGCTATAGCGATCACCTGGTGAGCCTGCTTGATACCCCACACTAGACCAGCTTCGAG
Organism: uncultured bacterium; assembly: GCA_965364435.1. Classification (GTDB taxonomy): domain Bacteria; phylum Cyanobacteriota; class Cyanobacteriia; order Cyanobacteriales; family Coleofasciculaceae; genus CBDTXL01. The sequence goes on along the minus strand of CBDTXL010000230.1, from coordinate 7,053 downwards.
GCGATCGCTTAGTTGTTGGGTGGTAAGTTCCTGCCACTTAGCACCACGGTTGATATATATATTGAGTAATGGTGCGATGGGAGGCGCGATCGCCCAAGCTTCACACACCCATTCCCCTCCTTACACTTTACCTACCACCTGAGTGGCGACATAGTTTCTGACTGTATTAGCGGAATCCAACTGCAACACCTCACGGGCGATCGCTTCTGCCTCACTCATCGTTAATCTTGCAACAGCGGCTTTCACAGCAGGAATTGCTGGGGGGTTCATACTCAACTCATCCACTCCTAACCCTACCAAAATGGGGGTCGCTAAGGGGGACGACGCCAACTCACCACATACTCCTACCCAAATTCCCCGATTATGAGCTGCTTTGACGGTTTGCTGAATCATTCGCAGCACAGCAGGTTCAAAGGCATCGGCAAGGGTAGCGACTTTGGGATTAGTGCGATCGCTTGCCATCACATACTGGCTCAAGTCATTCGTGCCGATGCTGAAAAAGTCTACTTCTGCTGCCAGTTGGTCAGCCATAATAACGGCTGCTGGGACTTCCACCATAATTCCCACTTCCATTGTTTCATTGAAGGGGATACCTGCTTGATGTAGTTCGGCTTGAGCGGTGGTTAGAATTTCTTTTACTGCCCGAACTTCCCTCACAGATGCGACCATTGGAAACATTACCTTGATTGGGTGCTGGTGGCTTACCCGTAGAATTGCTCGGAGTTGGGTTTTGAGTAAATCTGGGCAATCTAGCAAAACCCGAATTCCTCGCAATCCCAGGAAGGGATTCGCTTCTGGTGGTAAATTCAGGTACGGGAGAGGTTTGTCTCCACCGATATCCAGAGTGCGGATAATCAGGGGATGAGGGGATAGGATATTAGCGATCGCCTCATATACCTCTATCTGCTCTTCCTCAGTAGGAGCGCTTACTCTATCCAAATAGAGAAACTCACTCCGCAGCAATCCCACCCCTTGTGCACCATTGTCCACTGCAACTTGGGCATCTGCTACCCCGCAACTGTTAGCCATCACTTTAATTTGATGTCCATCGCGGGTAATGCCGGGTTGCTGTGCAGTTGCTCTTAAGGTTCGTAAGCCAGCCAGTTGACTATCCCGTTTGAGCTGTAGTTCCCTCAGCTGTATGTCGTCTGGTTGTACCCATACTTGACCCGTTTCTCCATCCAGGGCAATCAGGGTACCATTCTCTAACTGCAACAACTCGGCACCCACGCCAACTACAGCAGGAATGCCGAGCGTGCGCGCTAAAATTCCACTGTGAGAAGTCGCACCTCCTTTAACAGTACAAATGCCTAACACTTTGCTTGGGTCTAACTGAGCGGTTTGGGAGGGAGTTAGCTCAGTGGTAACCAAAATCCCTGGTTCCTTCCAATCAAGGGGAGCGATTAGAGCACCTGTCAGCAGTTGCAAGACTCGCTGTCCTACATCGGAGACATCTGCTGCGCGTGCCTGTAAGTAGGAGTCTTTCAAATCTTGGTAGGCAGCAATAGTGTCATCAATAACGGCTTTCCAAGCGGCGGCAGCACTCATTTTCTTGACAAAAATCAGCTGACGTGCATTATCAATTACCGCTGGGTCTTCTAAATAGAGTAAATGAGCATCGAAAATCGCAGCTTCCTCTTGTCCTGCCTGAACAGATGCCTTTTGGCGGAGAATCTGAATCTGATGACGAGCGGTAGAACAGGCTGTCTGTAACTGCTGCCATTCGGATTGGGGATTGTCTGCTTGCTGCTGTGTGACTTCTATAACAGCTGATTGATAGATCACACCTGTAGCGATCGTAATGCCTGGGGAGGCAGGAATCCCGGATAATTGGGCGTTTGTCGATATGGGTGTTTCTGGTAGAGACGTTGCGGGCAACTGCTCACTAGAGGCTTCACCGAAGTTTGCTTCTACTAGCTGCTGCAATACTGCCAAGGCTTCTGTTGCATCGTCACCCGTGGCAGCGATCGCGATTTCATGTCCTTGACGGACACCTAGCATGATTAGCTGATTAATGCTCTTGGCATTGACTGACTCACTCATTGAAGTGACATTTCGTATGGTGATGTCAGACTCAAACCGGGAAGCAGTAGCAACGAATTTGGCAGCAGGACGGGCGTGCAAACCCATCTGATTTTGGAGGGTTAGATGTATTTCTGTTGTTGGTTGTCCGCTAAGGGTTGAAGGTTGATAGCGTAGCGGTAGCGAGTCTTCGAGCGTTCTCACCCCTGACAACTCAGCGGCTTTAGCTGCCAGTGCTACTCGTGCTTCGGCGAGGACTTGCTCAATATCAGCCCCATTAGCTGCCTGAACGACTGCCGCGATCGCACCTTCTACCAAGGGGGCATCGCATAGTCTCACCTTAGCTCGTTGCTCTTCTGGCAGAAACTCCAACGCCATTTCCGCACTCAGCACCGCACTTCCCAAATCCATTAAGACGACTACGCCATCCTCACTGTAGACGGACTCAATCGCCTGATAAATCTGCATTGCATCAGTTCCCAAGGGGTTTTCTGGGTCATCTATCCCGGCTGCGATCGCCACACGGGGAGCATCAGCCCACATTGGGTTTCTCACCGCACCTTGAATTATCTGAGTTGCTAATTCTTGCAATCCAGCTGCCAGCTTTTTACTGTGAGATACGATGACAATTCCCACCATACTTAAATTGCCCGCACTATTATCCAGATCAACTCACCTTAAAAAGTCTACCGACATTTCTGAGCGTTGACCAACCCCTTAAAAGCTGGTTTTTCCCCATTTTAATTAGCTCCTTGAAATAAGAAGGTAAACAGCTTGTCTTTCCCCAGATCTATCCGGTCACCAAATCTGAGTTGATACAGAATATAGCGCTTCTCGGTTGCATGGAGTACACACGAAAAGGCTCCTGGTTACGATTGTTCATGGGGCGTCATCTCACCAGAAAAATTCTTTTCGCAACGATGCGCCCGTTACGAGTGTTCATAGCTATCTATGAACCATGAACCATGAACCATGAACAAAAAACGAGTGCCTGTATTTCACAAGAGTGAGAATCACTATATCAGGGTGCATTTACTATTCTTAGTAGGCTAAGTGGGCGTGAGGGGTGTTACCCTCTATTTTTGAAGAGTTAATAAAGTGTCCCTACTAATCCTACATTGAAATACGAAGCGTTACTGATGTATCTGGACTGAGGTCAAAAATCCTGGTTTGGTAAGATTTTATACGGAAAAATATGTATTAATGATGTTATTTTATACCAACGGTGAATAAATATTACTCCACTCACCTCACGGCTCACGGCGTGAGGTGTTTCATTTGTTCAAAGATTGTGCCAGGAACTAATATTTGTAAACTAAACCTCGTGATATCAAATCCGGTTAATTAGGCACACAATACCCTGAACGATAATCCTGTAGAGACCTTGCATGCAAGGTCTCTACATTGTTTGTGTGCATTCAAACGGATTGGATATGAGTCGGAATGACACCCCTATCAATAGATATAATGCTTTAAATTAGATTATTGAGAGCCTCCCGTTAACTGAGCAACAATTGTAACTAACTCAATAGGGTCAACCGGCTTTTTGACATGCCTCTGGAACCCGGCATTGAGAGCAAGGATACCGTCCCTATCTGTAGCATATGCAGTCAGAGCAATAGCTGGAAGAAAGCCTCCCTGTTCAGCTTCTAGCGTTCTCACTTTGCGAATCAGGGAATAGCCGTCTTCCTCTGGCATTGCAATATCACTAACCAGAATATCCAGTTTGAACTGGGTTATCACAACAAGCGCTGCACTTACTGATGCTGCTGTAATTACCTGCGCTCCGTACTGTTCAAGGATAATAGCATTTAATTCAAGGGTATCAGCATCATCATCTACCACAAGAACTCGTAATCCCTTGAGGTCTGGGGAGTTATTCACCTGCTCGTTGATATTTATTAACTACCTTTATTCCCTTCAGTCGAGATGAGAATTTTGCTAACAGAGGTACTTCTTTTGTGTCCCCAAAACTCCCAACACCTGTAGGAAATTACCGTTTCAAAGTTTTCCAGGAAAAGCTTGTCATCTATATTAAGGTTAGAGTTTTTCAACCTTTTGAGGATTCTGTACCGTTTAATTGCTTTCTGCCGAAGGCAGTCTCTATCTATATCAAGATGTCTATTGTCGTATTCCTTTGGCATGATAGTTGCTGTTTCCTTAATTGGATCATCGATTAGGGAAGAAGTCCCGCTAGATGGAGCGACTAACTACTGTCTAGCGGGGCTTTATTATTAAATTTAATTAAATCAGTTTTCCCTGACTTGCGAAATACTACTTTTGATATAGTCTGACTTACTAGGGTTCTGGTATCTGGACTCAGATGCAAGGTTGGTAGACCAACCTTGCATTATCACTTTAGGCTTAAAGATTATTGCCCTTAAGCTGGCGTTGCCTAGCTAAACTAGCTAACAACTAGCCGCTAAAACCGGCTCAGAGAGTGCCGTCGCCACTGCCTTGAGAGTTCCCTCATCTGCCAGCATCCAAGAATGGAGGCGAGCAGGCACAATTACCTCTTTACCCACCGGCATCTGAGAACTCTTCGCTGGGACAATCATCAAATCATAAGGCGTCCAGATCACAGTAAAATTCAGGCATCCCAACATCGCCGCGTCCCGATTCAAATCCCGTAGAAACTCACTGTCTGTTCGCATCTGAACACAGCCAGGACGCCAAGAAAGATAACCTGTGAAAGTGCCATTGTTGGGGGCTGATATACTAATGAAGCGCTGCACTCGCTCAATGCCCCCCAGCCGTTGGATGTAGTAACGCGCTACAATTCCCCCCATACTGAAGCCAATGATATCGATCGCTTGTTTGGGGTCAAAGGTCTTAGCGACATAATCAGCAACCTGCTTCGCCAACAGATCGAGAGGGCAATCACCGTTGTTGGGTATCAAATTAAAGCTATGAACTGACCATCCCATTGCGCTGAGGTAAGCAGTCATCTTGCCATAAACGGCGATCGTGTCGGTAAGTCCGTGAATCAGCAACACAGGATTGCGCTCACGGAGTGTACGCGGAGCGTAATCGCGAGGTGTACCTGTAGCATAATCCCTTGCACTATTCATATTCGTTGGAATAACTCACTTAACCCCAGCTTAGACATCCGTTTACCAATGGCGATCGCTGATGTGGTACAGCAAATTCACTGGCCTACACTTTCCTTAAAACATGAGATGATTGTAAATATAAATAAATTACGTTGTGACCTTTCCCCTCGCAAAAGCTGGGCAAGTGTACTAAATCCCAACAAATTGTAAACTTTTATGAAGAAGACTCGACGAATCTTGCACTGATCCGCCGTAAAAATTCATAATTCAATCTGGCTGTAAGTTTTGAGAAAGCTTCATCCAAGGAAGTAGTCACCCAGGATCAGCAGTCGTAATAATAGTCTTGTATCAAAGTTGGAATAGTCTGCTCCCATCTTTGGCAACTCAGTTGAATTCATCTAAAAGCACAGGAGTATTTGTAAATGTTCGGTTTTCTTGGTGGAAAAAAATCTAAGGATGATAAGTCAACCGCGCCCAAAACAAAAAAAGGGAAGGGATACTTTTTGGAGCTAGACGAAACGGGAAACGTTAAGTCAGCAGACCAAGCAGAAAAGCCGGAACCTGTCAAGGCAGCAGTATCAGCAGCGGCACCGCCCAAAGCCGAGCCAGTGGTTGAAGCGAAGAAGCCAGAACCCGCTAAGGCAAAAGCAACGCCCAAGCAAGTCAAAATCGAAGCTCAGCCAAACCCACCAGCCCCACCCGCGGCAGCTAGCAATGGCAAAGCTGAACCCCAGTCGGAACTCACATTTGCTCCCAACTACTTGCTGCCGATTGCCACAACTAGTCGGCGGCGTCCTGGTCCGAGCATGGATAGCTTCCGGGACATGGCGCGTCAGGTGAAGCCGCGTAGTTAAGCGGTTTTATCGCTCTTTGAGAGATTCTTGAGGAAAACAAGTCCACTGTATAACTGAAATGCTGGGTCCCAAGGCGTCTCCTCACGGCGATATAGGTCGATGTGAGACGGCAGGTGGCCCAGCATTTCTCTGAAATCCAATGCTGTTTCGGCAAAGGTATTGAAATCAGACCAGACGGGTGTCTGAGGCAGCTGGCGGTTGAGGAAATCCAGCAAGTTGTTCCAGTTCGTTCGGGTGGTTGCTTGGTGTAGAGGAGACGCTTGTGGTTCCCTATGCTGGGCGTGTTGCTGTTTTGGAGGAAGAGTAATTCCCTGCTGAAACTGATAATGGCGATCGCACAAGCGGAGAATCGTGCTTCTTGCGGGTAAATGCAGGTCACAGAACTGAACATAGTCCAGGGTTTGGGTTTTTCGCGTTAAGTTGCGGCGTGCGTCCAGATCTACCACTTCGTCAAAAAGCGGTAGGAGTCCTTCTACTCTTTGGCTCACTTCTGACCATTTGAAGGCAAGTGAACCCAACTGACCCTCTGCATTTTGGCAAACAACGGTGGCTTGAGAGGTTTTGCTGCCCTCTGAAAAATAATTGACGCTAAAGACGTTAATTTTTTGGACATCGGCAACAGAAGCCGAAAAGCAGGGAATTGACCCTTGCCGCAGGGAGGAAACATAAAATTGTAGTTCTCCCACGGGTCCTGTACGATACAGACGCCAACCCCGCGTCGGCAGCTGTAGCCTTGCTGTGTAGGGGTCTAACTGCATGATACGGGCAAACTTTTGAGCGGCTTCCTGTTTCACTTCGGTGCTGATGGGTTCCAGTACCAAGACACCCAACTCTGTACTGCTAGGGTCAGCAGTCGCTTGAGCAAGAGCTTGTCGGCGTCGCTCTTTTTCCATTGCTTCTAAGCGCCCAAGACCTTGACGCGCTTGAGACATAATTTTAGGATTGGTCGTGCCTCGTAGTAACTGCCGGTAAACCGTTTCAGCGGCTTCCAGCTTTCCCGTCGCTTCATGCAGGCGTCCTAGATAAAGCTGTACCGAAGGGTTCTTCGGCTCCTGCTGCACCAGCTGCTTGAGTAATCGGGCAGCTGTTCGATAGTCTTTGCGCTCAAAGGCGTCGGCAACTTC
>CBDTXL010000229.1:0-7366 GCA_965364435.1 uncultured bacterium | reverse complement strand
CGTCACTTATCCTCAGCAAAAATGTAGCGGTACAGCTCACTGGGGTCAGGTTCGGGGCTTGACTCGGCAAACTGAACCGCATCGTCGATGACGCCCTGGATTTTACGATCAATTGCTTTGAGTTCCTCAGGATCTGCCAGATTGTGCTGAGTGAGGTAGGCGGCAAGCTTTTTGATCGGGTCGCGAGTGAACCAGAATTCCTTCTCTTCTTTGGAGCGCAGTTCGTCGGGGTCAGCTAGAGAGTGACCTCGGAAGCGGTAGGTAAGAGCTTCGATTAGCGTTGGCCCTTCTCCAGCACGCGCACGCGCGATCGCTTCTTGGGCCACTGCTCGTACTGCCAAAACATCCATCCCATCAACTTCGACGCCAGCCATCCCAAACACACTGGCTTTCTTGTAAATCTCCGGCTGGGAAGTCGCCCGTTCATGAGCCATCCCAATCGCCCATTTGTTGTTTTCCACAACATAGAGAATTGGCAGTTTCCAAAGTGCTGCCATATTCAAACATTCAAAAAACTGACCGTTATTACAAGCTCCGTCTCCAAAAAAGCAAGCGGTTACCTGATCGGAACTAGCATCTCCCAAAGCATCTCGGCGGTATTTGCTGGAGAAGGCGGTACCAGTGGCAACAGGAATTCCCTCAGCCACAAAAGCATAACCCCCAAGCAGATGATGTTCTGCCGAGAACATATGCATTGAACCCCCGCGTCCCTTACTACAGCCAGTCGCTTTGCCAAATAACTCCGCCATAACCTCCCGCGCCGGGACGCCTGCACTTAAGGCATGGACGTGATCGCGATAGGTGCTGGAAACATAATCTTCGTCTTGACGCAACGCCTTGATGACGCCGGTTGACACGGCTTCTTGACCGTTGTAGAGGTGGACAAAACCAAACATTTTGCCCCGGTAGTACATTTCGGCGCATTTGTCCTCAAACAAGCGCCCAAGCACCATATCTTCGTAAAGGATCAATCCTTCTTCTTTGGTGATTTTGCTCTGCTCAACGTTGAAGTTGGGTAAAGTTCGTTCCTGAACCATTAGTTTGTAGTATCCTTGCAGCAACAGTAACTTTTTAGGAGTTTCAACCCCATCGAGGGGTCAAGACTGACCATGACTACTATCCCATCGCCAATCCGAAGAGGGCGTTGGGCTTCCGGTGTTTCCGCTAAAATCGATTTTCTCTCAATAATTGTTCAGCTTTTTTCTCAAAGCTTAAGTAAAGTTGAGCAAAGCGGACTTGAGTAAAAATAGCACCATCGGTTTAAGATTAGACTGGTTAATTTAGGGTATGCTCTACAGGCGTTGCTAGAATTACTAACATATCAAAGCAACAAGGTTCCAAACGGCTGGGATGTAGAGCTTGTGCCAAGTAGGTGAGAGTTCAACAGCCACAGCAAGTTTCCTTGAAAACGCTATTGGCTACTATACGTTAATTCAGTTGCTCTGCGCTGGGGAAGTGAACCGTGCGAATTCCGCTCGATTACTACCGAATATTAGGACTGACGATTCAGGCTACTGCCCAACAGCGAAGCCAAGCGTATCGCGATCGCACGTTGCAACTGCCACGCCGAGAGTATTCGGAAGCCGCGATCGCATCTCGCAAACAACTCCTTGACGAAGCCTACGCGGTCCTCTGTGACCCCGAACAGCGCTCTGCGTATGATGCAAGCTTTCTTGCCAAAACATACGAACAGGAGCCAGACCAACAGCTAGGTAGGGGCACCACTGATACCAGCGAAGCGACGACAGGCTCGACTGTAGATCCCAACACCCCCAGCATTGAAATAAAAAGTGAGCAATTCGTTGGGGCATTACTAATTCTCCAAGAACTAGGAGAATACGAACTCGTCCTGAAACTGGGGCAACCCTATCTGGGGACGCGCGACAGCATTAGCTTAGATAAGGGTCGTTTAGGAGACCCCCAACTCGTTCGACCAGACATTGTTTTAACACTGGCTCTTGCCTGCTTGGAACTCGGTCGAGAGCAATGGCAACAAGGACAGTATGAGAATGCCGCTACTTCCCTGGAAACAGGTCAAGAAATACTCCTGCGGGAAGGCTTATTCCCCAGTGTAAGGGGGGAAATCCAGGCAGATCTCTACAAGCTTCGCCCCTACCGCATCTTGGAATTATTGGCGCTACCAGAAGAAAACATCAGTGAACGGCGCAACGGTTTGCGACTGCTGCAAGAAATGCTACAGGAGCGAATGGGCATTGATGGCACAGGGGATGACCAATCAGGATTGAGTATTGACGACTTTCTCCGCTTTATCCAGCAGTTGCGTGGCTATCTGAGTGCCGCTGAACAGCAAAATCTGTTTGAAACAGAAGCTAGACGCCCCTCAGCTGTCGCCACTTACCTGGCAGTTTACGCCCTACTGGCACGGGGATTTGCTCAAAGACAGCCCGCTTTGATTGCCCGTGCTAAGCAGATGCTGATGCGATTGGGCAGACGACAGGATGTCCATCTCGAACAATCAGTATGTTCCCTGCTCTTAGGTCAAACCGAAGAAGCCAGTCGTGCCTTGGAACTTAGCCAGGAGTACGAACCACTCGCCTTCATTCGCGAACATTCTCAGGGTGCCCCAGACTTATTACCAGGATTATGCCTCTACGGGGAGCGTTGGTTACAAAAGTCAGTGTTTCCCCACTTCCGAGACTTGGCTAACCAGAAAGCATCTTTGAAGGAATACTTTGCAGACGAGCAGGTGCAGGGGTATTTAGAAAACCTCTCAGAGCCATCAGGGGAGACCAACAACGAGTGGGCTGTTGTCCAAACCCAGGAGACAGCCTACGCAACTACAGCATCCTCAAGGAGCGTCAGAGAGCCAGCAGGGTTTCGCCGGTCTGATTTGCGCCAAGTTTCACAAAGAGGTGGAAGCCTGCCCTTGCAGACGCAACAGCCAGCAGGCTCAGTCCTACAGCAATCGGTTGGGGAACCGGCAGTTGTCGGCTCACAGCGGACGGTTGCACGAGAGCCTGCGGCAACCGCAGCCAGTCGGACGGCAACGTTGGGTGCTACTACAGAACGCTCAACTGTATCAGGTGTCTCAACTCTGCCCGCAGCCCAAAGGGTTTCCCAAACAGCATCCGTAGCAGAGTCAACAGTTACAGGCTTACCTCATGACTCTTCTGGGAAGTCGCAGCGCCGACAGCGTCAGCCCAGAGGTGGCTCAGAGCAACTGACGGATCGTTCTGCGGGTGGGGATTCTGTGGCAGGAGCATCATCTGGAGTCAGAGAACAGCCTCTGCATGTAGCACCTGGTCGTCTTCAACGTTTACCTGAGAAGTCGAAGTCTTCAACAAAAGTCAGACGCCTGGTTTTACTTGCCATTGCCGGTCTGGTAGGACTGGGAGTGTTTATTGGGCTGCTGAGTTTGATACAGAAAACTCTAAAAAGTCTCTCAGCACCACCGCTAGAGGGAGAACAACCGCTTGTCCAGCTAGCCCTGCCCCCCGTACCGATTCCTGAGGCTGGCAGTCAGATGATGGCTCCAGAGGGTCTTCTGACTAAGGAAACTGCTCAGCAAGTGATCCAAACTTGGCTGTCCACCAAGTCCCTTGCTCTGGGTTCAAACCATGAAGTTGCTCAACTCGAGCAAATCTTGGCTAATCCAGCCCTGTCTACCTGGCGGCAACGCGCCCAAACCGCCAAGCAAGAGAACTCGTACTGGCAGTACAAGCATGCCCTAGAGGTGAAATCGGTTCAGACAAGCGATGCCAACCCTGATCAAGCCAGGGTAGAGGCAGCGGTGAATGAAGCGGCACAGTTCTATCAAGATGGTCAGATAGCTCAGGCTTCTTCCTACAATGACAACCTGCGAGTCCAGTATGATTTGGTTCGCAAAGAGGGTCGGTGGTTCATTAAAGACATGGCTGTTGTGAGGTGACATCCTCCCCCACCAACCACAAGCGGTTCCGGTGGGATGCTCATCATATCTATCAGTGGCTAATGGCTAATTGTGTTGAAGCCATTAGCCATGATTCTATTAGCCATCCTTCAAAAATAGGCAAACTGCGGTAGGGATCAGCTGGTCCCTACCGCAGTTTGTCAGGAACTGTTGACCTTGTCAGTGAAACCAGGATCAAGCCAAGTGAAAGCTTGAGAAAATCCGATCCCAGCGACAGGCTATTGTCAAGATTCCGTGACATATTGATCCCCAGCTTGCCTGTAAATTCGTCAATCCGCCGGAAATGGTCTTATAAACCCCTTGACCCTACCCCAGGCTTTTCTGTTACATAAATTAAGTAAAGCGATCCCGAAGAAATACTAATTTTTAGGATTTCTCAGATCTATCGACGGCTGGCTAGACCCCAGGTACCTGTATGAATGATGACCCACTCAAGAGCGCTCGTAGATGGGGCATCTTAGTCAAAACCGGTGAGTAACTAAAGTTGAAAGTTTGCTTTCTTTGAGTGATTGGATATTTTGCATGACGACCCAAATCTTTGATTCATCAGGAGTACCTACCTGCCGTCCTAACTATTGGAGAGCATACTCATGGCAAAAGAACGCCCACCTCTAGAAGAGATGACATTGCGGCAACTGCGTAAAGTTGCTAGTGAATATGGCATCTCTCGTTACAGCCGGATGCGGAAGTCGCAGTTACTGGCTGAAATTCAAAAAATACAACGCACAAAAATCTCTATCAGTCCATCTCACACAGTGGAGGCACAACCAGAAGTGGAAGCATCAAAGTTTGAATTAGGTCAAGAAGATCGCACTGGCGGTACCCTTGCCTCCGTCGATGAGGGGTTAGCCGATTTACCCGCAGGCTACGGTGAGAGCCGGATTGTCCTGATGCCGCGTGACCCACAATGGGCTTACACCTATTGGGATATTCCCAATGATCATAAAGAAGATCTACGGCGTCAGGGAGGACAACAGCTAGCTCTGCGGATTTATGATGTCACCGACATCAACATTGACTACCAAAGCCCCCACAGCATCCAGGAATATCCTTGCGACGAGCTAGCACGGGAATGGTATTTGCCCATGCCAGTGAGCGATCGCGATTATGTTGTTGATATCGGCTATCGCTGTGCTGATGGTCGCTGGCTTGTTCTGGCTCGTTCCACACCAGTGCATGTTCCTCCAGTTTATCCCTCTGACTGGATTGAAGACCAGTTCATCACTGTCAGTTGGGATGAAGAACTGCGTGGTAAAACTGTTTACACATTGGTTCCCCCCAGCAAGCGGATGGCAACAGAAGTGGGTACCACAGAGACTGGCAACCCCATCTACGACGAAATCTTTGGTCTGGCGCAATCTGCCGAATCTCAACGAATTGCCGGTTCCCTCTACGGTTCCATGCAGCAAGTTCCAGTTCACGAGCAGGCAATCAGCTCCTATGTCTTCCCCTCTGGTGTTGGGATGTGGGCTGTACCGACAATGTCAGGTTTGACCATGTCCGGCGTTGGGATGTCTGGTGTTGGCTTCTCCGCTTCCATGCCCCCGATTCGTCCTCGCCAGTTCTGGTTGGTTGCGGATGCTGAGTTGATCGTCTATGGAGCCACTGAGCCTGATGCCAACGTTACAATTGGTGGTCGTCCCATTAAGCTGAATCCCGATGGAACCTTCCGCTTCCAGATGTCGTTCCAGGATGGTCTGATTGACTACCCAATTATGGCAGTGGCAGCCGATGGTGAGCAGACTCGCTCAATCCACATGAAATTCACCCGCGAGACGCCATCGCGCAACACCAACACCAAAGAAGAAGCTGTTCCTGAATGGATGGTGTAGAGGTATCGATAAGCCCGCCCGTACAGGGAAGCCCATTTCATTGAGTTCGTATTTTGACATCTCCCCTGGCTACTGTCGGGGGATTTTTTTTTTGAGAATTATGAAACCTGAAGAAATTGCTGATAAGCTCACAGAACTATTTGGTACAACAGCAGTTCAGATGACAGAACCAGGTGTCTGGCAGGTAGAGATGCCCCAGCTACGAATGTTGGTGCTACTTTCACAGAACCAGTCTTGGCTACGAATCCTGATTCCCATTGCCCCAGCGAATGTCGCTCAACCGTTCGTTGAACAGCTACTAGAAGCTAATTTTGATGATACTCAGGAAACTCGTTATGCCCTGAATCAAAATGTGCTTTGGGGCGTCTTCCAACATAACTGCGAGAGCCTTAACAGTGAGGACTTCTCAGCGGCAGTCGCAAGACTGGTATCTCTAAATCAGCGGGGTTTATCCGACAGCTTCAACCAATTGGTTGATAGTCGTATTCGTCAAATTATCCAGGCGGCAAAGCAGCAAGGGCAATCGCTTGAGGCAACCCTCCAAACCCTAGACCGATTCTATCGAGAAGGATTAATAGGCGACCTGGAGCAAGGGGCCCAGTCCCGTGAACAGAACTTGGCAGCATGGCAGCGTCGGTTAGAAAGTCTTTGGTCAGAGGAGGAAGCGTGATCTGGGGGATAATTGCTATTCCACGATCTATCGTGATCTCACAGGGTTAAGGAGGATAACTAATCAGCTATAACCGTGAAAGATCCAAACTATAGTTTCTGTCACTAATCAGGGGTAGGCTTTTTGGGGACATTCCCAAAGACCATTGGTTGTCACCTAAAGTCTTTATATATATCGACCCGAGGAGAATAAGAGACCCGATGCGCTCGAAGATGGGATTGATGTGGTGTGAGGTTTTAGTTAAGAGTGCGTTAGCGAAGCGTCGGCTTCGCAAACTCGCACCGTTTTGTGTAGGAATTACTTTTACTGGTGCCATAGGTACGTTAGCGGCAACTCCCATAGCTTTGCCAGAGGCAGCTGAGGTGCCGACAGACCAGGTCAGTAAAATCGACATCCCTGATGAGACGCGATGCCTGCCAGGGTACTCTACTCCTTCCCAGAAGGCTATGGAGCGATCGCACCGGGCTTGGCAAACGCCAAGGGAAACTCCTTCCCAGAAAGCCTTTACAGAGCAGGCACTTGTGTGCGAGAGCGTTGCGGCTGCGCTAATGCAACCGGAGGTGACAGCGTCCAAGAAGCGACCAAGCGCAGAGGGTGTATACTTACCAGCGCTGACGCTCGGAGATTCGGTACCGCAACGCGATCGCGATCGCTATGGGACGACAGCAGCAAAGCAAGCGTCGGCTGAGGCGAGGCAACTTGGGCAATCAAAAGAAGTCGAACCAGACTCTTTACCACCCCTCATCCAGGAAACATCCCTACAAGCGCAGAACCCTCCCGTCAGTCCAGAGAATTTACAACCCAACCCAAACCAAGACCGCTTCCTGCAACCTCTCCCCACCCCAGCACCAATCACACCGGATGCCCAGCCATCGATTCAACCCTCTCCCACCCCAGCACCCGTACCGTCCGATGCCCAACCATCGCCTCAACCTTCTCCCAGCCCAACTCCCG